>JAFDCJ010000265.1 GCA_019312835.1 Deltaproteobacteria bacterium | reverse complement strand
TTACAATCCAATATTTAAGGATGAACAGCGCGTGGGGATGACGTCTTCGGGCGGCTACGGTCACCGAATCGACAAGAGCATTGCCCTGGGCTATGTCCCGCCGGCGTTCAGCAGCCCCGGCACGACGCTGGAAGTCGAGGTGCTGGGCAAAAAGCATGCGGCCGAAGTCGTGGCCATGCCCATGTATGATCCGAAAAACATCCGTATGAAAAGCTAAATCGGGCAAGCCGTGAAAAAACAAATCACAAATCGCAAATAACAAATAATATCCAAATGACCAAAAATTCAAATCCCAAACATTTGAAAATCGGAGAAATTCGTTTCGGTCATTGATATTTTGAATTTGGAATTGATTTGGAATTTGGTGCTTGTGTTTTGGAATTTCTCGAGCATAATTCGAAAGATATTTTCAAACAGATTACAAGGAGCCCCCATGCTAATTGTAGGAGAACTCATCAACGCCAGCCGTCAGAAAATTCGCGCAGCCATCGAAAATCAGGATAAGGCGTCCATTCAACAACTCGCCGAAGAACAGGCTGCCAACGGTGCCGATTACATCGATGTCAACGCGGGCGTATTTGTGGGTAAAGAAGCGGAATATCTAAAGTGGCTGGTAACAACTGTCCAGGAGGCGGTCGACACACCCTGCTGTATCGACAGCCCTGATCCCGGGGCCATTGAAGCCGCCCTGTCGGTTCACCGGGGCACGCCCATGATAAATTCCATCTCCATGGAAAAAGAGCGCCATGACGCCCTGATGCCGATCATCGCCGGATCGGATTATAAAATCGTGGCCCTGTGCATGGGTGATGCCGGCATGCCGGAAACGGCCGATGCCCGTGTTTCCATCGCCGAAGAGCTGGTCAGCAACCTGGAGAAAAATCAGATTCCGCTGGACAACATGTATGTCGATCCGCTGGTGCAACCGCTTTCAACCAATGACAATTATGGAACTGAATTTTTAAATTCGATTGAACGCGTCAAAAAACAGTTTCCCGGTATCCATACGGTTTGCGGGCTCTCAAACATCTCCTACGGTCTTCCCGAGCGTATGCTCCTGAACCAGACGTTTATGGTAATGGCCATAACCAAGGGCCTCGATGGTGCCATTGTAAACCCTCTTGATAAAAAGATGATGGCGGCCATCATCACGGCCGAAACTTTAGCCGGCAAAGATGAGTGGTGCGCCGAGTACCTTCAGGCCTATCGCCAAAAAAGATTTGAATTTTAGACCAAAATCACCTAAAAGGTAACTCCCCCATGGGGCCTGGTTTCTCCAATACATTCTCGCAAAGGAGACAACGATTATGAGTGAACTATTCGGAAAAATGGCTGAGTCTTTGATCGCCGGCAAAGTGGACGAGGTCGTGGGTCTGACAAAGGAAGCGGTCGACGGCGGGTCATCCCCCCAGGATATTCTTGAGCAGGGTCTTCTTGCCGGAATGGATGTGGTGGGGAAGCGCTTCAAGGCCAATGAGATGTTTATCCCGGAAGTGTTGCGCTGCGCCAAATGCATGCATGGTTCGATGGAGATTTTGCGCCCGCTGCTGGTGGAAACCGGGGTGAGGACGGCCGGCACCCTGGTGCTGGGTACCGTTAAAGGCGATCTGCACGACATCGGCAAAAATCTGGTGGGCATGATGTTTGAAGGCGCCGGTTTTGAGGTGGTGGATCTGGGAATCGATAAGGAACCCCAGGCTTTTGTAGATGCTATAAAAGCGCACAACGCCAGTCTTTTGGGCCTGTCGGCCCTTTTGACCACCACCATGCCGAAGATGGGTGAAACCATCAATGCCATCAAAGAAGCCGGCATTCGGGATCAGGTTAAAATTATGGTGGGCGGCGCCCCGGTAACGGCGGAATTCGCCCATGAAATCGGGGCCGATGCCTACGCTTCCAATGCCGCCAGTGCCGTCGATAAAGGCAAAGAGCTGCTCGATTTGTAAATGTAACCGATAGCATATTTACCCGGAAGCACCAAAGCGGCAAAACACATAAGGTCATAAAAAAGGTTCGCACCATCCAGCTATCGTGTTTTCATGGAATAATCCTCACGCCATCATGGGTAGAAAAAATGAATATGTCATCGGTATCGATACGGGCGGTACCTATACCGATGCCGTGCTTCTCGACTATCATTCACGCAAAATCGTCGCTTTTAGCAAGACCCTGACGACAAGGGAGAATCTCACCCGCGGCATTACCAACGCACTTGAAAATCTGCCCATTAAAAAAACCGGCAGCATCCGGCTCGTAGGGGTTTCCAGCACCCTGGCAACCAACTCCATCGCCGAGGGCAAAGAACGCCAGACCGGGCTCATTCTCATCGGATATGATCGCGAGCTGCTGACCGCCTATCATCTCAGCGCCAAATTCCCCACCACCATTTGGGCGAACTTTAGCGGCGGCCACACCACCCAGGGTCTGGAAAAAGAGTCCCTCGATGTGGAGGGCATCCGGCAGTGGGTGCGTAATAACAGCCACTTGGTTGATGCCCTGGCAATATCTGCATACTTCAGCCCTTTGAATCCTGATCACGAAGAGCGTGCGCTGGGAGCTGTTCGTCAAACCTGTGCGCTGCCGGTGGTGCTGGGCCACCATCTTTCGACCAAACTCGATTCAATCAAACGAGCCACCACCGCCTGCCTGAATGCCTCCCTGGTAGCCGTTATGCAGGAGTTTATCGAAGCGGTGCGCAAATCCCTGAAAAACCGCGGCATTTATGCCCCCTTGATGATCGTTAAGGGAGACGGCTCTCTGATATCCGCCGCCGAAGCCATTGACAAACCCGTGGAAACCGTCCTGTCCGGACCGGCTGCCAGCGCCATCGGCGGACGCTTTCTGTCCGGGCAGGGCAATGCACTGGTCATCGATGTGGGCGGTACCACCACCGATATGGCCCTGGTTGACAATTTCAAGGTAACCATAACAGAAGATGGCGCACGGGTGGGAAGGTTTGAGACCGCCGTAAAGGCGGCTCGTATCCGGACGACCGGCCTTGGTGGTGACAGCCGCATCGCCATCGATACCGACAGCAGGGTTCGGGTGGGACCCGAGCGGGTCGTGCCGCTGTCGCGATTGGCGGCGGAATTCCCCGAGGTAAAGGATGAAATTGCCGGACTGATGAACAAGCGTGAGCTCGACCGACGACCTTCCGACTTAGAATACTGGTTTCTATACAGGGGGGATAATACGCCGCCCGTCTCCGATAATGCCCGTCTGCAAGAGCTAATTGAGCTGCTAAAGGATGGTCCCCTGAATCTGACCCTAATTCTGCAAAAGCTGAACATATATCATCCCTTGCAATTGAACGCGGGCGACCTGATTCGCCGCGGTGTGATCGAACAGGCGGCATTGACGCCCACCGACCTTTTACACGTAACCGGCCGGATGGATATGTGGGATGCAACTGCAGCCCGCCAGGCCCTGGCCTATGCCGGTGAATTGTTTGCTCTGGATCCGGACACCTTCGCAGAAGAAACCCTTGATCTGATAGTGGCCCGGATGTTTCAGGAGGCCATTATCTTTTTAGGGCGCCAGACCATTAAAGAGAAGCTGCCCGGCAATATTGACGAAGCGTGGGGTCGCTGGCTTGTCAATGAAGCCGCCTCGCAGAAAAACCCTTATCTGGCGGTTACCCTTGCCAGCCGCTTTCCAATTATCGGTATTGGGGCGCCGGCCGATCTATTCGTCAGGCGTTTAGCTCGATTGCTGCATGCGGATTTTATTCTGTCGGATCATGCCCCGGTTGCCAATGCCGTCGGTGCGGTGGCCGGATCGATTATTGTGGAAGAAGAAGCCATTGTCTATGCACGGGAGCATAAGGGCACACTGGTCTACGTGGCGCAGATCGGAGAAGATAAGGCCGACTTTGCGAACGATGGCGAAGCGGCAGTTTATGCAGAACAGACAACGAAAAAGCTGGTGCGGGAGAGGGCTCTTGCAGCAGGAGCAGTAAATCCCCAGGTGACGGTTATCATAAGCAGCGAAGGGCATCTGCAGCGCATTGTGGCCCGGGGCATCGGGAACCCGAAACTGTGAACCCGATTGCCAGGATATGGCGCTGTTATGGTGGGTTCAATTAACGATAATCAGGTTAACTTTTCTATGAATTTCAGCAAGTCTTCATCCACATCCGCCGGTAAAGGCTGCGCTTCATGGGTTTCCAGGATCTCTTTGTACTTTTTGTTGGCCCTTGCAACGCTCTGGCGAGATCCACTCGCCTGCCAGGAGAAAAAGTCCTCCCGGCTGGACAGCTGCGGTTGATAAAACTCAGTTCGAAAATGATCAAAGGTATGATCCTTGTCCAGGAAATGACCGCCGGGGCCCACTTCCCTGATAAGATCGAGCCCCAGGGTATCCGGATTGACATCATAACCCTTTTGCATCCGTTTTACCATCCCGCACATTTCATCATCGATGATAAATTTCTCATAAGACATGCAATTGTAAGAATCCAGAATACCGGCGCTGTGCAGGACAAAATTGACGCCGCTGAAGCGGGCTGTCAAGAGGCTCATCATGGACTCGTAGGCGGCCTGGGCATCAGGGTATTTGGCATCGCAGACAGCACCCCCGCCCCTGACCGGCAAGCCATAGAAACGTGCCATCTGGGCGGTTGCGGCTGTGTTTAACGCCATTTCCGGCGACCCCGTGCTAAGAGCCCCGGTATGCATGTCCGCGTTGGTCGATGCCCCGGCCATAACCACCGGTGTGCCTTCACGGATCAGCTGCGCAAGGACAATGCCGGCAAGCACTTCGGCATTTTGGACGGCCAATGTTCCTGCCAGGGTTGCCGGTGATGTTGCGCCGGCGATTGCCAGAGAAGATATCAGCTGGGGTTGTCCGGCCCTGGCATATTCCATGATCGCCCCCAGCATCCGTTCATCATATACCAGAGGGGTCAGTGAACACAGGATACTGATCATCCGCGGTTTTTGGGAAAGCTGGCCCTGACTGCCAAACACAATCGAAGCCATCATGATGCTATCCATTGCGCCCTGTACGCCCATAGCGCTGCCCATGATAGGCTTGGCGGAATTTTTCATCGCCGTGTAAATCATCTGCACGTGGCGAATTTCATGGGGCACGTCGGAGGGTTCGATAAACATGCCGCTGCAGATATCCTGGTAAGGGCTGGCGTCTGTTAATTTGACAAAGTTTTCAAAATCATTCAGGGTGCCTTCACGTCGCCCATGATCCAGGTCGGCTACAAAAGTTGCGCCATAGCCCGGCGTAAATACCATATGCTGCCCGCCGATTACCACGTCGAAGTCTGAATCGCGTGCATGCAGGGTGAACTCGGCAGGTGCTTTTCTGATTTGTTCCTCGACCAGCCCTGCAGGCAAAAACACCCGTTCACCATCGATCCTGGCGCCGCCTTTTTTCATCACCTCCAGCGCCGGCGCATAGCGAAGATCAATTCCGACGTTGGCCAGGATCCACATCGAGGCTTCATGAACTTGCTCAACCTGGGGTTGCGTCAGAAACTCATACCATTGCATCTGGGAAGATTCCTTGTTTATGAATGCTTCTCAATGAATTTCAGCAAATCTTTTTCCACATCCGACGGCAGCTCGGGCACTTCATAGGTAGCCAGAATTTCTTTGTATTTTTGGTTGGCCGCTGTCAGGCTCTGGGGCGATCCGTTTTCCTGCCAGGAAACATAATCATCCCGGTTGGATAGCTGCGGCTGATAAAACTCGGTCCGGAAATGATCGAAGGTGTGATCCTTGTCCAGAAAATGACCGCCGGGGCCGACTTCCCTGACCACATCAAAGGCCAGGGTATCCGGATTGACCTCATAGCCCCGTTTGATTCTTTTTATCATGCCGCACATTTCATCATCGATGATAAATTTTTCATAGGACATGCAGTTAAAAGACTCGAGGATTCCGGCGCTGTGCAGCACAAAATTGATGCCGCTCAGCCGGGCCATTAACAGGTTCATCATGGACTCGTAGGAAGCCTGGGCATCGGGTAACTTGGCGTCGCAAACCGCTCCGCCGCCTCGTACCGGCATCCGGTAATAACGGGCCATCTGGGCCGTCGCGGCTGCATTTATGGCCATTTCGGGTGATCCGATGCTCAGCGTTCCGTTGCGCATCTCGGCATTGCTGGAGACACCGCCAAATATTACCGGCGTGCCTTCGCGCACCAGCTGGGCCAACACGATTCCGGCCATAACCTCGGCATTTTGGAGCGCCAAATTACCGGCCATTGTAACCGGACCGGTGGCACCGGCGATGGCCAATGAGGCAATTATCTGCGGTTGACCGGCAGCAGCATATTCCATCAGGGCCTCCAGCATCCTGGCATCGTATTTCAGCGGTGTCAGTGCCCCGACGATACCGAAAATGACAGGCTTGGACGCCAGTGCCGCCTGACTGCCGAAAAGGATGGAAGCCATCTGAAGGCATTGTCTGGCGGCCTGCGCCCCCATTGTGCTGCCCATAAAGCATTTATCGGAGTATTTTACGGAGGCATACAGCATCCGGGTGGGCCGAATCTCAGCGGGGATATCGGTGGGCTCGACAACCGTGCCGCTCAGAAGATCCTGATTGGCGCTGGCCCCGGTTAATTTGACAAAGTTTTCAAAGTCTTTCAATGTCGCTTTGCGCCGCCCGTTTTCCAGATCGGTGACAAACGGCGCCCCGTAGCCGGGTGCGAAGACGGTGTTGCGACCGCCGATTTTCACACTGTGCTCCGGATTGCGCGCATGCAGGGTAAACTCGGCGGGCGGCTTTTTGATCTGTTCCTCCACCAGAGCGCAGGGGAAAAAGACGCGCTGACCGTCGACTTTAGCGCCGCCTCTTTTAAGCACCTCCACCGCCGGTGTGTAGCCGAAATCAATCCCGATTTGCTCCAGAATCCGCAACGAGGTTTCATGAACCTTTTCAAGCTGGGTTTTGGTCAGAATCTCAAAGTGATGCATCCCTTTTTTCCTTCTCAATAGACATAACCTTCAGGGCTATTATTGACTATTGTGATTCAAGTCAAGCAATAAAACAGACCGCCGCGGTTCGGTGAAAAAAGTAATCGGGCGGCCAATTTGACAAGTAATATTACATGTTATAGATAAATGCTTACTTTTATAAAAAAGGAGGTTTCCATGCAACAGCTTAATTTCTCAATTAACATAAATCTATCGCTCACCCTCAAAGAAGATACGGCGAGCATCCATATTGACAATGTCGATCTCGTGCCGGCGGTCGTTTCATTGCCGGTCCGCGCCGGCTTCCGCAACAAATTAGCAGCACCCAAGACCCCGAAGAAAAAGACGATCCACGATATCATTTTACTGACAGCTAAAAAATGTGTGATCGATACCGGCCAGAATAAATTTACCGGCGCAAAGCTCTATCATTTGGCCCGGCTGAACAATCCCGGATTAAAACGGAATACATTCGCAGCACAGGTAATTGCGGCCGCACCCGATCACCCGTCGCACCGGCATTATCCGAATCCAAAGGATTATTTCGTCTACCTGGGTAAAGGATACTATAAACTCAACCAAAAGTACTTGGAAATTAGCGAGGACAAGATAGCGCGCCCGTCAGACCGTGTGCGGGAGCATGTCAAAAGAAAATACATTGATCCTGCCAAAAAAGAGGGCAAAAAGTCCCTGTCCATACGGGCCGGCGAAATTCACCGGGAACTTGGATTTACCAGACGCATTCCGGTGGTCTGTTCGGCGCTCAGGTCCCGCAAGCTCCAAAAAATTTGCGACATCGAACTCACCTATGTCGGTGGCCCCAACAATAGCACGACCACAACATTTGCCTACAAACTTAAAAAGAATTAGTTCCGCATACCGGAATCACTGCCGGTCACCGCTGTTCAGGTGCAAACCAGGCTGTCAGCCTGATAGGACCCCTTTCCTCAAGTTTTGACGCATTTCAGCCGATAATCTATCTACAATTTTTAAATGACAAGCTCACCATACCTAGCAGCGGAAATCAGTACCAATGGACAACATCAAGCAATGGTTCTGGAATGTGATCTCCTGCGGCCTGCCTGCAGATGAGGATCTGGAAACCCTTCGCAAGGTTATTTTGCTGAACCTGATGTTTGTTTGCGGGGGATTTTTCCTTGCCCTTCTGTGCGTTGTCGCCTTTTTTCAGGGCGCCTATTTCTTAGGCGCCGTTGATTTAATGGTTTTAAGTTTATTGTTGGGGCTGTTTTTTTACTTAAAAAAAACCATTAATCACAAACTGGTCGGCACCACCGGCGTCATCGCCATCGGCCTGTTTTATTTTTGGCTGATCGCCTATGGCGGCGTCAGCCAAACAGCCTATATCTGGTCGTTGACCTACCCGCTGATTGCGGTGTATCTGCTTGGCAATAGGCTAGGATCTGTTTTTTCGCTGGCGCTGCTGGCCATGGCGAATGTGGTTTTCGCGCTGGGATCCAAGATTGATTTTTTTACCTTTTACAACCTCGATCTCATTTTGAGGTTCGTGCCGGCCTATAGCATCATTTACCTGTTCGCCATCGTCATGGAAAAAGTCCGCGAAACCATCCAGTTCCGACTAAAGACATCCAAGGCAAATCTGGAAGGTACCTTTCATGAGGTTCAGCAACAAACCCTGGAACTGGCAAAATACAATCAGGAACTGCAGGCTGAAATCTCCGAACGCAAGCGGGTCGAAAAAGCGCTGCGTGACAGTGAAAATTTTTTGGATGATGTCATTGAAAGCATTCAGGATGGCATCAGCGTACTCAGCCCCGATCTGACCATTAGCCACACCAACAGTGTAATGACCGAATGGTACAAGAATCAGGTACCGCTGGTCGGCAAGCAATGCTATGAATGCTACCAGAACCGATCCCGGCCCTGCGATCCCTGCCCCACCCAGAGATGCCTGCAAACCGGTCAGGCCGAGCGCGAAATCGTACCGGGACCGGGGGCCCCTATTGATTGGATTGAGCTCTACAGCTTCCCGATTAAAGATAAAGAAACCGACCAGGTGACGGGGGTGGTTGAATTCGTGCGCGATATCACCGAACGCCGACGCCTGGAAAACCAGCTGGCCCAGGCCCAGAAAATGGAAGCAGTCGGCACGCTGGCCGGTGGTGTGGCCCATGATCTCAATAATATACTATCCGGTATCGTCAGCTATCCGGATCTGTTGTTGATGGATCTTGCGGAAGACAGCCCCCTCAGAGAACCCATTAAAACCATGCAGGCCTCGGGCAAAAAAGCGGCGGCGATCGTGCAGGATCTGTTAACGTTGGCACGCCGGGGGGTGTCGGTTTCCGAAGTCGTAAATTTAAACGAGATCATAAATGATGACCTGAACAGCCCCCAGATGGAAAAACTGCTCACTTTTCATCCGATGGTTGAGTTTCAAACCGATCTGGATCCTGAAATATTGAATATCATGGGCTCGGCGGTCCATCTTTCCAAAACGATAATGAACCTGGTTTCCAATGCGGCGGAAGCTATGCCGGACGGAGGCAAAATAAGCATATCCACTGAAAATCGTTACATCGATCAGCCCATAGCCGGTTATGACGATGTCGAAGAAGGGGACTATGTGATCCTGACCGTAGCCGATGGTGGTATCGGAATTCCCAGGGAAGAAATTGGCCGGCTTTTTGAACCCTTTTATACCAAAAAAGTCATGGGCCGCAGCGGAACCGGTCTGGGGATGGCAGTGGTCTGGGGTACCGTCAAGGATCACAAAGGCTATATTCATATTGAAAGCCGGGAAGGAATCGGAACTGCGTTTAAACTCTATTTTCCGGTAACCAGAATGCAAAAAAACGGGGAAGAAAATTCAACCTCAATCACGGATTATAAAGGCAATGGCGAAACCATCCTGGTGGTCGATGATGTGGAAGAACAGCGCATTATTGCCTCCAAACTTCTGAGACACCTGGGTTATGATGTTGAGACGGCTTCAAGCGGCGAAGAAGCTGTCGACTATATGAACACGAACCGGGCCGATCTCGTGGTCCTGGATATGATCATGCCTCCCGGCATGGATGGTCTTGAAACCTACCAGAAACTGATCAACAGACACCCTGAGCAAAAAGCGATCATCGCCAGCGGCTTTTCTGAAACGGAGCGTGTCAAACAAGCCCAGCACCTTGGCGCCGGCCAATACGTTAAAAAGCCCTATACCATGGAAAAAATAGGTCTGGC
>JAFDCJ010000264.1 GCA_019312835.1 Deltaproteobacteria bacterium | reverse complement strand
TGCCCGTAACCGGAATAAAAATTGTCATCGATGACGGCGCATCCCATGCGGTGGATTCATCCGAAATGGCATTTAAGGCTGCGGCCCGGGGAGCATTTCTGCAGGCTTACGCCAAAGCCGGACCGGTGATTCATGAACCGATTATGAAGGTGGTCGTTGAAACCCCATCTGAATTCCAAGGCGCCATCATGGGATCATTGAATCAGAGACGGGGAATGATCGTCGGCTCCCAGGATGAAGGGACCATGTGCGTTATCGAGTCCCAGGTTCCGCTGGCGGAAATGTTCGGCTACTCCACTGTCCTAAGATCCTTAACCCAGGGACAGGCCCAGTTTACCATGGAGTTTGCGCTCTACAAACAGGTCCCCCAGAGTATTGCAGAGGAGCTCGTAAAAAAGGCCGCCGAAGAAAAGAAGAATGTGGCCTAAGCGGGTGGCGTTGTGCGGGATGCCGGTTGTTCGCCTAAAACGATTGGGGCTGTGATGCGGCGTAATATTGCATTCGTCAATTGTCATTCAGGACAGTGGCATGCCGCGACATTCTTAATTAATCTATCTTCAATCCTAAATTATTTTGGTTGCAGTTTATACCTGTGCTATGGCAAGTTCGAAACAATCTGATAAGGTAATATTTCAACCCAAAAAAACCCCAACGATCGCTTATATTGGCCGCAGGGACTTGCGTCTATCTGCAAACCCTGATACGGATGATACCAGCCTCCGGCCATCTCGTGGCAACGATGGGCACAAAACTGCCGTTTCGCAACTGATCGCGCCGAAGGATGGAGAAACCGAAGATCGGGAACAACACCACAAACCGGGCGGCGTTATTCACATCAAAGAGAGGTACTTCACCATGCTGAAAAAGGATCTTATCCTGCGCAATCCGCTGCGTGTCATGGGATATGAGAATGATGACATTCTGGGCAGCGGCCAATTCGGGGCTGTGCTGGCCCGGGCCGGGGTCGGCAAAACAGCCTTTTTGGTTCAGCTGTCGCTTAACGCCCTGCTAAGGGGCAAAAACGTCCTTCACATCAGCCTGGAAGATCCGGTCAACAAAGTCACTCTGTGGTACAAAGAAGTGTTTAACCTGATTGCCGAACAATATCAGGTGGAACAGATCAACCAGCTCTGGGAGGCCCTGCTGCCCCACCGGTTTATTATGACCTTCCGGGCAGAGGGTTTCAGCGTGCCCACACTGGAGGAGCGCTTGGCCGATCTGATGGAGCAGAACATATTCACACCCCAAATGATCATTGTCGACGGATTGCCCTTCGACGGATCCGTGCATAAATCGCTTTCCGAATTCAAAGATCTGGTTAAAAAACACCAGATGCACGCCTGGTTTACCATTCGCACCCACCGTCACCAAGACCCGGGACCCGAGGGACAACCGCTGCAACTGGAGCAGGTCTCCGATCTGTTTGAAATCGCGATTCAGCTATTGCCGGAAGGCAAAGAAATTCATGTCAAAGCGGTCAAGGGGGGGGAATCGTTTGCCGAAGATCTTGACTTGAGGCTGGATCCGTCGACGATGCTGCTCAAACGCCAATAGAAGCTATCTCAAAGGCGCACCTTTGATAATTCCGAATCGATGCGCCACCCAGCTAGGCTGAGAGGCGCACCGCTGATAATCAGGATTCGGTGGGGCATCCATGTCGGCTGGAACACTCAGCCCCGGCACAATTTTGAAGCAACATCTTTTATTGAGGCCGGCTTCTGGAAGCTGTCTTACAATTCTCGCCACCACATATAGTAAAAGTTAAGATCGGGGGCCAGGGGGTCAATGCCCAAAATGCCCGCCTCGACGGATTCACTGCCCGCCACGGGAATCGTACTGCCCACTGATACCAGCAATTTCTCACCCTTGGATGTTATCACCGGAACCGGATTGGAAGGTATCCCGCCGCCGACCATCGAAGATCGCACCACGCTGGCACCGCCGAACGACAGCACCGCCGCACCGGTTTTATAATTCATGGCATAGACCGTGGCCTCCCCTCCCGGCAAGCAGGGATCCGTGCTGGGAACGAAGGTGGTCATATACAGAACTTTGTAAAAAACAGTCCCTTTGGCCAGGCTTTTTTCACCTATTTCGGCACCGGCAGCGGTCACCAGCCGGATGTACCAGCCTTTGTCTTCGGCGCCGTTGCTGTCCACATCCCCGGGATGGTCCAAATCCGGTGTGGCGGTCAGCGGATCGGTTACGTCGACCAGGTCGCTTTCGGTCAGGGTCACATAGGCATGGGTGTCTTTTATGCTGTAGATTCGATCGGCGGCCGTATCGTTGGCGCAGGCCATTTCGCGGTCACCGGTACCGATCAAAACCAGGTCGTAGCCCCTCTCGAGTGTGACACTGGGGGGATAGTAAAATTTGCGCGGGGTGGTGACCGAATCATACACAAAGGTCGGGGCACGGAACAAAACGTGACCGTTCCAGGAGTTGATGTTCTCATCACTTTGGGGAAACACGAGAGCCGTGCCGCCGGCATCCTGGTCAAATTGTCCGATGCGCCACAGCTGGCCGCCGAGATCACCGGCATAGATCTTGTCAACAAACCCGTTGTTGTTTTCGTCGATGACACTCAACGTGCCGGGAATACTATAATTCATGTCCGTGTTATCGACGCCGTCATTGACAAATTTTTTCACCAGCGCGCCGGTAAACAGGTCGATGGCCAAAACGGCCGCACCGGCCGAATTGTCGGAACTGAATCCACCGCCGATGAAGAAAACGAGGGTCCCGGTGGTGTCCGCATCCGATGTTTTCACCCGCCCGAACCGGGGCTCGGACCAACTCTCGCCCAGTTCGCTGATCACCACCACCGGGGAAAACGCGCTGTCGGAGCTGATGCGCCATAAAAACTCCGGGCTGATGGGATCGGTCACATCCAGGGCAAAATAGCTGGTACCGCCTTTACGCTGGCCGCAGACAATAATGATCCGATCTTTGTCGTCATCATCCACGTCGCCGTCGCCGTCCGAATCGACATTTTCCTCCATAATCCCATTTCCGTTGACATCGTGGATATAGGCCTGGGGACTGGAATCAACGAAGTATTGATGGCTGGTGCCTTCCACGATATCCTTTAACCGCGGCAGGTGATCCGGGGAAATAAAGGCCCAGGCTTCCGTGCCATAATGGGTGACCACATCGGTAAGGTCGTTGATGTCGGGATCAACCGAATCCAGCACGGCATGCAGCATGCCGTCGTTGGATCCAAAAAACACCATGGATACGGCCCGGTCGTCGGGATAAATATATCGAACCACCAGCGGCTGGCTGTGCAGCACATCGCCGGTGATGACCTCGCGGTTTTCAGCCACATCCAGGTCGGCATCCTCGTCGAAGACATCGGCCCCACGAATGTAGTCGATGATTTGATCCGTTGGATGGCTGGGGTTTCCAAGGACCGACGCGTCCAGATCGTCATTGTCGGTGGAAAAATAATTGCTTCCGTCTAGCATCAGGGTTTTGTTGCCGCCCAGATAAGTGTATATCTGCCGGTTGCCGTTGGCAATTCCGTTGGCAGCCGTGGTATCGGCCCAGTCCCGGGTTGACCAGTAGTATTGAGCGTCATCCCGCATGGCGCCGTTGGGCCAGGTCGCCGGCTGGCTGTCCTTGCCGATCACATCCAGGTCATCGCTCAAGCCAAGTTTGACAATATTGCCTTCCCAGAAATTGCCCTCCAGCGGTTTAAAGAAGGCCAAATAGATTTTGTTGCCGCTCATGGTCTTGGTGACCGGAACCACGGGTGAGGTGTAGGTCATATTCTGCGACAAGATGGTGTTGACGGCCTCCAGCAGCACGGAGGTCAGCTCATCGGGCGATTCCGCCACGAAATGATATTTGGCGTAGTCCGGATGGCCGGTGTTGTAGAGGTTGGGATTGCCGTTGCCGTTGTTGGAGGTATTGATCAGAAACAGATTGCTGGCCAGATCCCCCATAAAGCCGACGGTGTAGGTGATGACATTTTGAAAGCCGGTCTGGTAGCCCACCATGTCATGGGTGTACATATAATGGGCCACATCATCCAGGTGGGTGGAACCGTTGATATTCTTGGGAATGCTGTAGGTGGCAGCATCCGCTTTGATATTGCCCTCACCGATGCCGCTGTCATCCCCGTCGAAGTCTTCAAGGGTGTCGGGCACATACTGATTGGCCGGGTGCGTGTCCATCGATGACACGCCGGGGGATACCACAATGACGAAATTTTTCTGACAGTAATAACTCACCACATGGGAAGACGGCGAGTCGTAATAGCCCCCGATGGTGGCCAGTCCTTCTGCCAGGGGAGAGTAGGTAAATGTTCCCATATTGTTGACATTATTAGTAAAATTTGGGTCTAGCACATTGTTCTCGGGCAGCGGGTTCACCGTTTCCACCACCATGCTCAACGGTTGGACGCTGGAGGCACCCTCAACATTGGTGAAATTATAGATGCCGAAGCTGGCCTGGTTGGAGGTGAGCTTGCCCACATTCAATATGGCTTTCTTGGCATTGTAAAACCGGCTGCGATGGTTCAGGTCGGACCCGTCACCGGTATACATTCCGCTGAAGAAAATCCAGTTCATGTAGTTCTGGGAATAGCGCAACATGCCGGCATTATCCTTGATGCCGTCGCCATCCACCGCTGCTGAGGCCGCGGCGGGAAGGGTCACGGTGTTGCCGCCGATGGTCCAGGTCCCGGTCCCCGCTGTGGCATCACTGCTGGTGGCCTTGAGGCCGTAACTATAATCTGCCGGCAACAAATTACTCTGAATTTCAACCATATAGTATTCGCCGCCATGCTCCACCATGCCGTAGCCATTGGCATTCAGAAAACAGCTGCCGGTCCCGCCGGTTTGAATAACATCGTTTTCAGCCGGTATCGGCGTGTAGTCGATGCTGTTATCGTAGTCCGGGTGCCATTGGACCTGCTGCATCTCAGCCCCGTTGTCCAGCAATATGACGATATTGGGCGGGACATCATCGGCAGTTACCGAAAACATGCAGGTATCATCTGCCCGGCCGTCCATGGCCGTCAGGGAAATGAGAAAGGCCAATACTATCAACCCATATGTATGTTTCTTAAATTGATTCATTATTTTCTCCAACCAAACCGCTCCTGAATATCTTGCAGTTAAAAACCGATGCGATAAAATCCAGCCTCGATCTGGGTCTCAGAGTTGCGCGGGCCGTAGCCGTTGCAGGTCATCTGGTATTGGTGGGCCCTGAAGGTGCCGACCTCGAAACCGGATCCCCGGGGAGGCAGCGCAGAGCCGTTGAACATCACCTCGCCATTGAATTCCTGATCGGTTCCAATGACTTGCCGGACGGTCTCATCGTCGCTGTCCGGAAAGGTGACGGCCTGATTGGCGATCGTGTTATCGGCACCGTAAAGGTCCGTGTTGCGGGGAACATAGCCCCGCGCCGCTTCGGCGCCGTAAAAGGCTATTTTATAAAACTGATCATTGGACGCCAGTTGCATCTCGTTTATGGAAATCACGATGGCAGACACCCCCAGAACCGTAAAGATGGCCAGCATAAACAGCATCATGCCGGTTACAATCCCGGCCTCATTTTTTAAACGCACTGCCGTTGAGGTCATGTCATTTTCTTTCGCTAACTGTTTTTGGAAATCAGATGCCGTATGGCAACATTGGTATCCTTCCATCCGTTGGGACAGGTTACCGTTACGATGATCGTTTTGGTTTGATCCACCAGGTCATTTTCGATGATGTCCCAGGTTATTTGATAGCCCCCGCCGGTCTCCGAACCGTCCTGGATATCGTCGTATGGCAAGGCTGCCAGCTTCTCTAACCGATCCTCGGCCAGTGCCGTGGCGTCCGTGAGCCGGCGGGCGGATGCATTGGAGCTGATGGCCGAAAGGGCCAGGGTCGATACGGCCAGGATGCCGATGGCAAAAAATGAGAGGGCGAACAGGACCTCGATGATCGAAAATCCATTATTGTTTAATTTTGATTTTATATCAATATGTTGATTTATCATTATTAAGGTAACTTCTTAATTATAATCCAGATTGCGGCACTTCACCCGCTTAACCAATGTACGGCTGACCTGTCCATCCCGGCCGGCAGACTTTTCAATGGTCATGCGAATATCAACCGTCCGGATCGCATCGAGATCCGAGGTCGTATCATCATTGGAATCGTAATAGATAAAGGTGAGATCGGTCACATTCTCGGCCATGATCTCATCGGTTTCCGGATCGCCGTTAGCCTTATACAGAAACATTTTCAAGGTACCGTTGCCGTCATACTCATAGGCCATATGCTCCAGGTCCGGCACATCGATGCCGTCGCTGGCATCGGCATCATCCACCTCACCGTCCATATCCAGATCAGCGGTAAACTGGATGCGTTGGGGGGTCACCGCCACGATGCCGAAATCACCGGTTCCTTCGGGATCCAGACCGGCCAGGCGTATGTCCCGGATCATCATATCGAGGCCGGAGCGAACATTTTGCTGCACCCTGATTTTCGCGCCTTCTTTGGTGCAGGTGCGAATAAAAGACATATACATGCTGTAAATCGATGTCAGGGCAATCGACAGAATCGCCAGCGAAACCAGCAACTCAATGGCCGTAAAGCCCTTCTTGTTGTTTTTCATGTTCATACCTGCTGTCCTCAGCCTGAAACCGGTTTGAAAAATATACAGCAAAGGCCATGCCAGAAGTTATAATATTAAATATATTATGCAAATTCAGTGTGTTATATGAAAATCCCATTCGCCGAAACGCCACTTCATCCCCTGGTTATTATGATAAAATCATAATCGTTATGACGGCACCATAATCTTGGATCAGATGGCTATTTCGTATTTCCGCAAAAGTCCATAAAGGTGGGGCCGGGATAGACCGGAATATTCCGCCGCTTTAAGAACGTTGCCCTGACACTTGGCAATAAGTGCCTTGAGGTATGCCCTTTCCCCTTCCGCAACATGGGCCCGGCGAAATTTCTGCCAATTGGGCAGCGCTGCCGCCGACGCTAGAATTACCGTTGGCGGCTGGTTGGCGTTTAATTCTTCGTCGAACCTTGAGCGTGCAACCTCGATGCGCACCTTGGCGGGCAGATGCCTGGCAAAAATGGTGGTTTCATGCAGCGCATTTGCCAGGGTGGCGTCCAGGACGCTGAACAGTTCGCGAATGTTTCCCGGCCAGCGGTAGGCTTCAAGAACCTCATATACGTCCGGCGAGATTTCCTTAGGCTCTAAGTCATATGAATCGTACAGACCCTTCAGGTGATGCGCTGCAAGGGGTTTAATGTCATTTACGCGCTGCCGCAACGGTGGGATGTCGATGGCAATCGAACCAAGGCGAAACCAGAGGTCCTCTCTGAATCGACCTTTTTTCACCATTTCCGCCAAATCGCGGTTACTGGCCGCCACCAGCCTGAAGTCACTATTAATTTCACGGGTACCGCCGATGGGACAAAAACAGCGCTCCTGCAACACCCGCAAGAACACCTTCTGGGCGTCCAGGTTCAACTCGCCGACTTCATCCAGAAAAAGCGTGCCGCCGTCGGCACGCTTTATGAGACCCTCTTCGGCTTTGTCCGCAACCGTAAAGGCGCCTTTGGCATGCCCCAGCAACAGGTTTTCCACCAGCGTATCCGGCAGGGCCCCGCAATCTACGACCACAAAGGCCTCCTCGGCCCGGGGGCTGTTATGGTGAACCGCACGGGCAAAAAGCTCTTTACCGGTTCCCGTCTCACCGGTAATGATAATATTGGACTGGCTCCGGGCTGCCCGTTCCAGGGTTTCCAGGCAGGCTTTTATTTTATGGTTGCCACCGATGATCCCCGTATTCTTTAAGCGCTGCGATGGCCGGCGCATCTTGCGCTCCTCGCGATATTGCAGGGCACGTTGAACGCAGCGGGTAATCTGGGACACCGACACAGGCTTTTGAATATAATCCCAGGCATCCCGGCTTAAGGCCTCCGCCGCCCCATCCGAATTGGCAAACCCGGTGATAATGATGACTTCAGGCGCAGAAGGCGTTTCCCGCAAAACCGGCAGTTGATGCAGACCATTTCCATCCGGCAGCTGCACATCCAGAAAAACAATATCAAAATTGTCTGCACTGACCGCCTCCATTGCGGCCTTAATGGTATCGGCATAGGTAACGGTGTGTCCCATTTGCTCGAGCACGCGGGTAATAAAGGCACCAATCGTATTTTCGTCGTCAATTACGAGTATGTTTGCCATGTCAGACGATACCTGGTCAGCTGACCCGTCAGCCAACAGTGCAATTTTGTACAATAATATCAGTGGAATGAAACAGTTTAGCGAAACAGGGTTCCGGGGCCGTCGTCTAAAAAGATTATCGGATATTTTTCTGAAATCTTAAGGAAAATCGGTTGGGACGGTGTGAATGATAGGGCAGATTTGCACTGAGATCTGGTTCCAAGGGTAGCAGGCTGCTGCCCAGCCAATTTAATCTGCTAGGCTTAAACCTAATTAAACAATATAAAAAAAGGGCTGCAAGTATCTGATATTACTTGTCAGCCCTTATTGTTGGTGTGGAGGCGGCACCCGGATTTGAACCGGGGAATAGCGGTTTTGCAGACCGCTGCCTTACCACTTGGCTATGCCGCCTAAAAAAAAATGGAGCGGGAAACGGGATTTGAACCCGCGACTTCGACCTTGGCAAGGTCGCACTCTACCACTGAGTTATTCCCGCTCAGCTGAAATATGTCATTTAACGATTTAAATTCTGTTTGTCAATAAAAAATCAGCGTCACGCCCTCAGCTTTTCAGAAGATTTCGGAATTTAACAAAATAGTCCACACCCGACCAGATTGTGAATCCCAGGGCCCCCCACAAAAAAAACCAGCCGATGGCGTTGGCATCCAGACCGAAAAACGGATAATGGATCAGCAGCGGTATGGCGGCGGCTATCTGGAAACCGGTCTTATATTTGCCCAGATTGGATGCCGAAAGGTCTTCTCCTTTTTCGGCGATGATATTGCGCAGACCGGTCACGGCAATTTCACGGCCGATAATGATGCAGACCATCCAGGCCGGGACCCAGCCCAGGGAGGTCAGCATGATAAACGCCGAAGATACCAGCAATTTATCCGCTACCGGGTCCATTACCTTGCCCAGATTGGATACCAGGCCGAATTTTCGGGCCAGGTAACCATCAAAGTAGTCGGTGATAGCGGCAGCACTGAAAAAGATCGCCGCCAGAAAAGTGGTCACCCGAGTGGGAAATAACATCAGGATAACGATGATCGGAACGGCTGCGATCCGAAATAACGTCAATGTGTTGGGGTGACTTAAAAGATGTTTCACTGGTCTTTTTTCTCTAGCTGGGCGGCGAGGAACTCATCCTTGCATCGCGTGCTGCAAAATTGCAGGTCTTGCCCTTCAAAATTCAAATGCACGGCCCTTCTTTTGGGAAAATAGGCTTCACAATATGGATCTTGAACCATGACATCATCAATTTCCCGGGCGCCTTTTCCAGCAACCGATTCGGATGATGGTGCCTTGGGATACATTCAGGACCTCAGGGCCCGGTATACCACATATCCCACAATTGCCAGTATGATAAATCTAATCATCTATACGGATTATCTCTTGTTCCATTTCATCAAGACCTTCCAGGAGTGCCTGAACTGTGCGGCCCAGGACCGGGTGCTTGATATGCGGATCTATATCACAAACAGGCCTCAACACAAAGCGTCTTTTGTGCATTCTGGGGTGGGGAATGGATAGTTGGGGGTCGCGCATCACCAGATCGTCATAAAGAATAATGTCCAGGTCCAACAACCTCGGCCCGAATCGCACACTATCGCGCTTTCTGCCGGCCCGCTGCTCAATGGATTTAAGTTTGCCCAGCAATGCCAGAGGATCAAGAGTGGTGGCGATTTTTATCACATAATTCACAAACCAATCCTGATCTTCAAGGTCAACCGGTTCGGTTTTATAGACCGGCGATTGGTCAATCAACCGGCAGGCTTTATCACGGATCAGCGCATTGATCCCCTTGCGGCAGTTTTCCAGTTTGTCGCCCAGGTTGGATCCGACGCATATATAAGCTATATGGCGCTCCATCAATTTGAATCCTGAACCAAAAAATTCGGATCACGTCCTCCATGCGTCCTGATTAAGTTCAGCTGTATAAATGAGCCGGGCATCTCCTTCCAGATAGACATCGGTGAACACCTGATCGCTCTCACGAAAGTAAATGGTCAAGGTTTCACCGCTGCGGGTCACCAGGCTGATGGGGGATGGCCAATTGGTTTTGAGTGAGGCGATCAGGGCGCTGGCAATGGAGCCCGTGCCGCAGGCCAGGGTTTCATCTTCGACACCCCGCTCGTAGGTGCGAATCGCCAGCTGCCCGGTGTTTTGGGTGCAGATAAAATTGACATTCGTCCCCGCCGGCGCAAAGGCGTCGTGGTATCGGATCTCCCTTCCGAGTCTGAACACATCCACCTCTTCAACGGAATCCTGCATGATCACGACGTGGGGAACCCCTGTGTTGATGCTGCTCACGGTCAGAGGGCCGTCGCTTAAATCAATGGCATAATCCAGGCACAGAGCCGCCGGATCGGGTATCTTTACCTTGGCACCGCCGTCCTTGACCTGTCCATTGATGATTCCGGCTTGAGTTTCAAAGGATAAGCTCTCACCGGCAATCCCGTTGAGATAAGCGAAGCGGGCGGCGCAACGTGCGCCGTTTCCGCACATCTCGGCCAGACTCCCGTCGGAATTAAAAAAGCGCCACTGAAAATCGGCCTTGTCCGAAGATTCGATTAAAATGAGGCCATCAGCGCCCACCGACATTTTTCGGCGGCAGACATTGCGGATGAACTCCGTTAGACCGTCATCTTCAACTATCCGCCGGCGATTATCGATAATGATAAAGTCGTTACCGGTCCCGCTCATTTTGGTAAATGGGATGGTTTTCATAATTTTGATCCATAGCTAAAATAAAGAGCTAATTTCTTTTAACAGTGCTAGGTGGTGATCCAACATTGCAATGACGAATGTCGCATGGTGGAATCGCTACGCTCTGTCTTATTTCAATTTAAATTAGATAGAATATCTTCATTCGCCATTTTTCACTTGCGATTCGTCATTCCAAAAACGGTGGCACCGTCTCACCACGAACCAGGTCTTCATAAGTTTCACGGGCTTTGACGACATTGAAACGGTCTCCGTGGACCATAACCTCGGCAACCCGCGGGCGCGAACAGTAGTTTGATGACATCACAAAACCATAGGCACCGGCACTCATGACGGCCAACAAATCGCCGCTTTTGACGTCGGCAATGCTCCGATCAACGGCTAAAAAATCACCGCTTTCGCAAATTGGACCGACCACATCGGCAACAATAACATCTTTGCGGGAATTCTCCACCGGTTCGATGGCATGAAAGGCATTGTACAGGGTCGGTCGCAACAGATCGTTCATACCGGCATCGACGATGATAAAATTTTTAACTTCGCCTGCCTTGCGGTAAAGCACTTCGGTGACAAGGATGCCGGCATTACCAACCAGAACCCGCCCCGGTTCCAGAATCAGTTGCAGATCCATATTTTTAAGTTGTGAAATGATGGCATCGGCATATTCCTGAAGCGATGGTGGCGATTCATCGGCATACGTAATACCCAGCCCGCCACCCATGTCCAGATAGCGAATATTCATTCCGGCAGACTTCAACTCAGCAATCAGATGGGTGAGATTCTCCAGAGCGTCCTGAAACGGGCCGGCTTCGGTTATCTGGGAGCCGATATGACAATCAACCCCCAGGATATCTAAATTTTCGAGTTTACCGGCGACCCGGTAACTGTCAAGCGCCGCCTCATAACCGATGCCGAATTTATTTTTTTTCAACCCCGTGGCCGTGTAAGGATGGGTTTTGGGATCAACATCGGGATTTATCCGAATCGCGATCGGAGCACGCTTTTTTAATATACCGGCCCGGCGATCGATCTGCGCCAGCTCGTCAAGGGATTCGACATTGAACATCAAAATACCGGCATCCAGGGCAAAATCGATTTCATCAATCCTTTTGCCGACCCCGGAATACACAATGCGGTCCGGAGAAAAACCGGCTTTCAGTCCACGGTACAGTTCGCCGCCGGATACGATGTCCAGGCCGCACCCAAGATCGGCGAATAGTTTCAAAATCGCCTGATTGGTGTTGGCCTTGGCCGAATAACATACCAGTCTGTCGACACCGTCGAATGCCGCGTTGAAGAGCTGGAAATGACGCTTCAACGTTGCATGACTGTATAGATAAAAGGGTGTGCCGATTTGTGAGGCGATATCTCGTACCGGCACGTCTTCACAGTACAACACATTATCGTGGTATTTGAAATGATGCATATTTCACCTGCTCAAAAAGTAAATTCAACAATGTTTGAAGCCTTTGATCGAATTCCATCCTTGCTGTAGCCGTGCACCTTGTAGATATAGCGGTAATCGGTTTCGATGTTTTCGGTAAACCTTATGGCCGGCTTTCCGGTTTGATCGGTGCCCGCCTCCCTGACCGGTACATCACCGATAATCTTAAACAGTATCGGACAGTTGGGGCACGCCTCTTCCGACATCGCCCGCTGGGAACCATAGATCAAAAACCCGATCACCGGCAAGCGGGCCTCTTCATTCGGCTCAGGCTTGCTCCAACTCAGCTCGAGCGTATTTCCGCTGATGCCATAGGCCAAATCAACCACCCGGGGAGGCCTTGAACCGGCGGGCGGTTTCGGCGGCCCCTTTTTGCCGCAGCCCCACAACATGATAACTCCAGCCAGAATCATCAGAACGGCCAGGGCCATTGTTGCCGGACTACCTATTTGACGTTTGCATATTGGCATGAGTCGGAAAAGTGCTTTAGTTTGTCATCCAGCCATTTATTGGCGGCTGCAATTGCCTTGGCGACCATCTTGGCTGCGGTGCCGCCGTATGAAGCCCGTCGCTCGATCATTTCTCCGGTTGTTAGAAATGAGAAGATATCGTCATTGATAAGCGGGCAAAATGACTGCAATTGCTCCAGGCTGAGCTCATGGAGTTCTTTGTTGCCGGCCAAGGCGAACCGGACGGCTTCTCCGGTCAGACGGTGCGCCTCCCGAAAAGCCACCCCTCGGGTCGTCAGGTAATCGGCCAGATCGGTGGCGTTCAAATACCCTCCGGAGGCCGCCTGGAGCATATTTGCTTTGTTAAATTTAATCTGCGGCAGCATCGCCGTACATACCTCAATACAGGCCGTTAAGGTATCCACCGTATCAAACAACGGGCCCTTGTCTTCCTGCATGTCGCGGTTATAGGCCAACGGCAGCGACTTCATCATGGTTAAAAGGGTCGTCAGGCTGCCGATGGCGGTGGCCGCCTTGCCCCTGATAAGCTCGGGTACATCGGGGTTTTTCTTCTGGGGCATAATACTGCTGCCGGTTGCATATGCATCCGGCAGTTCAATGAAACCAAACTCGGATGTCGACCACAAAATTAGTTCTTCCGCCAGGCGACTGAAATGAACCATGCACAGCGCGGCGGCTGCCAGAAATTCGATGACGAAGTCCCGGTCGGCAACCGCATCGATGCTGTTGGCGGAGACGGATTCAAAACCGAGAAGCTCGGCGGTATAAGCCCGATCAATGGGATAGGTCGTGCCGGCAAGGGCAGCCGATCCCAAGGGCATCACGTTTATGCGTTTTTTGCAATCCTCCAGCCGCTCGATGTCCCTGGCAAACATCTCAAAATAGGCCATGAGGTGGTGGGACAGAAGAACCGGCTGGGCCCTTTGCAGATGGGTGTAGCCCGGCAAGATGGTCTCAAGATGCCGGTCGGCCAACTCGACGACGGTTTTCAGCAACCGGCAAAGACGGTAAATGATGCCTGATGTTTGATCGCGCAGGTACATCCTGGTATCAACGGCTACCTGGTCATTGCGGCTTCTGGCGGTATGCAGCTTTTGCGCAACCGGGCCGGTTATGTCGATCAGGCGGGACTCTATGTGCATGTGGATGTCTTCCAGGCTGTCGTCAAAGTCAAGACGATTCTCTTCGATTTCCTGCCTGATTTGCTCAAGTCCCTGAATCAGCGTATCGGCTTCACCGGCAGTGATAATCGAAACCTTGGCCAACATCTTACAGTGGGCGATGCTGCCTTGAATATCATAGGCATACAACCGCCGATCCACCTGAATCGAAGAGGTGAAAGCCTCAACAATTCGAGCAGTTTTTTCTGAAAACCGGCCTTGCCAGAGTTTATCGGACATTGTTTCGAATTTCGGATTTCGTGCTTCGGACTTATTGTTGATTTTTCTACTCCGACTTATTTTCCAGTTCTGTGAAAATCTCATCCAGACAATCAATTAACGCATCGATTTCCTCTTTTTGGATAATGAGGGGCGGAACAAAGCGCAGGATGTTTTCCTGGATGCAGTTGACCAAAAATCCCCGCTGCAGGCAATGATTTACCAGGGATTCGCCGTTGATGGCAAGCTTAATCCCGAGCAGCAATCCCAATCCCCGATAATCGACGATCGTCTCATGCCGCGCTTTTAGCCATCGCAGTTTTTCTTTAAAATATGCTCCCGCCTCGCGGCCTTGGTTGAGGACGCCTCCCGGCACCAGGGTTTTACACACCTCCAAGGCGGCTGCGGTCACCAGCGGCGTGCCGCCGAAGGTCGAAGCATGTGCACCGGGCCCGAAGGCCTCGGCAACCTGATCTGTGGCCAGCATGGCACCAATGGGCAAACCGTTGGCCAACGCTTTGGCCAGGGTCATGATATCGGGTGCAACATCGAAATGCTCATAAGCAAAAAGCCTGCCCGTCCGTCCCATACCGGTTTGAATTTCGTCAAATATCAGCAGCACGCCGCTGGCGTCGCATACCTGACGCACGGCCTTGAGATAACCGGCATCCGGGCAGCGCACCCCGCCCTCGCCCTGAATCGGCTCCAACATAACCGCGCAAGTGCTGGCATCAATTTTGGATCGCAGCGCCTCGAGGTCATTAAACGGGACATAATCAAACCCTTCCAGGACGGGATCAAAACCCTTCTTGATTTTATCCTGTCCGGTCGCCGACAGGGTTGCCATGGTTCGCCCGTGAAAGGAATGCTCCATGGTAATGATTCTGAAACGGCTTTTTTCACCCCGTTCGTTGAAGTATTTGCGAGCAAGCTTTATGGCTGCTTCATTTGCTTCGGCGCCGCTATTGCAGAAAAAGACCCGATCGGCAAAACTATGTGTGACCAGCCAGGCGGCCAATTCAACCTGGGGAATCGTGTAGTAAAGGTTGGAAACATGGGTAAGCGTTTGGACCTGGTCAGAGATCGCTTTGATCACCCCGGGATGGCTATGGCCCAGGTTGCACACCGCAATGCCCGCCACAAAATCCGTATAACGGCGGCCCTGGGTGTCGTACAGCGTGCATCCGCTGCCTTTTTCCAAAACGATGGGAAAGCGTTTATAGGTTTTTGCAATTACCCGGTCCGCTTGTTCCATTATCTGTGTTGTCACCTACTCCCCCCCCGAATCTGAATGTCTAATGAATAATGACAAATGAATAATTGTGGTATTCGCTTCGCTCTATCGCTCTCAGTTTTACCAAACTAAAATCGATCCGCCTCAGGCGAACATCCATTAATCATTATTCAATCGTCATTATTCATTTACAAAATATACCGGCTTAAATCCTCATCATCCTTGATTTCTTTTAATTTCTCATCGACATAGGCTTTATCGATGGTCACCCGCTGCTGCTTCATCTCAGGCGCATCAAACAACACATCTTCGAGCAAGCGTTCCATGAGGGTGTGCAGCCGGCGCGCACCGATATTCTCCGTGCGATCATTGACCTCTTCGGCCATTCTGGCAATTTCGGAGACGGCATCATCTTCAAAGACCACGTCGACACCCTCGGTTCGCAGCAAGGCCATATATTGAAGTAACAGGGCATTGCGGGGCTCCGTCAGAATCCGGATAAATTCCTTCTGCCCCAGTGAGTTCAGCTCGACCCGGATGGGGAACCGTCCCTGCAACTCGGGTATCAGATCCGATGGTTTGGCCATGTGAAAAGCACCCGAGCCGATAAATAGAATATGATCCGTTTTGACCGGCCCGTATTTGGTCGTTACGGTACTGCCCTCGACAATGGGCAACAGGTCTCTTTGCACGCCTTCACGCGAAACATCAGGCCCCTGGGTGCCGTTTTTGCCCGCTATCTTGTCAATTTCATCCAGAAATATAATTCCCGCTTGCTCGACTCGGGCAATCGCGTCTTTGACGACTTTATCCATGTCCACCAGGCCCTGGGCTTCTTCCTGGGCCATCATATCAAGGGCTTCAGGTACCTTCAACCGCCGCCGTTTGATACTTTTGGGGAACATACCGCCCAGCATATCCTTAAAATTGATACCCATTTCTTCCATCCCCACATTGGAAAAAATTTCCACCATGGGGGTACTGCGATCGGTGACATCCACGTCCACAACACGGTTGTCGAGCTTGCCTTTGCGCAGCATGGTCCGAAGTTTTTCTCTGGTAGAAGATGATTCCTCATGGCCTGGGGTCAGGAGCTCAAACTGAACCTCTTTGGTTTCATCGCTGTTGGTCGCTGGGTGAGCGTTGGGTTTGGGCAGCAACAGGTCCAGCATTCGTTCTTCCGCAATTTGGGCGGCCTTATCTTTGACATCTTCTTGGGCCTGCACCTTGAAGGCATTAATGGTGAGCTCCACCAGATCTCTTACCATCGATTCGACATCACGCCCAACGTAGCCGACCTCGGTAAACTTGGATGCCTCCACTTTGCTGAAGGGAGAATCCGTCATTTTAGATAGCCTGCGCGCAATCTCGGTTTTGCCCACGCCGGTCGGTCCAATCAGAATGATATTTTTGGGAGCAATTTCATCGCGCAGCTCTTCCGGCACCTGCTGCCGCCGCCATCTGTTTCTTAGGGCAACCGCAACAGACCGCTTGGCCTTGTCCTGGCCGACAATATATTTATCCAATTCTTTTACAATTTCTGATGGCTTCAGATTACTCATTTTCACACCTTCTGGTACCCTCCTTTTGTTGTTTCCAACAGCAGGTGCTACCATATTCTGTCTATATGTCATTACCTTTAAAGGAATATTGGAATGTTGGCATAATGGGTATTAATCGGAAATAAAGCCTTTCTAACTATTTAATCAGACGCGATCCGAATAAAGCCTCCAATATTCCAGTATTCCATTAATCCAGCATTCCATCTCAACTCGGCATTATGATCCCTCAAACGATAAGAAACAATCAAATCTCTTCTATCGTGATAGTATCATTCGTATAAATACAAATGGCGGCAGCGATCTTCATGGCTTTTTCCACGATGCCGCGTGCGTCAAGATCGGTATTATCGATTAGCGCCGTGGCAGCTGCCTGGGCGGCAACACCGCCGGAACCGATCGCGACGATGCCCTCGTCGGGTTCAATAACGTCACCATTGCCTGAAATCAAGTAAATACATTCCTCGTCAACAGCCACCATAATGGCCTCAAGCCGCCGCAGGTATTTATCCGTTCGCCAGTCCCGGGCCAGTTCCACGGCCGAGCGCGTCAGATTGCCGTTGTAGCGTTCCAGTTTTTGCTCCAGCCGCTCCGATAAATTCAGCGCATCCGCAGTGGCACCGGCAAATCCGACAATAATTTTGTCGTTGTAAATACGCCGAACCTTTCTGGCACGATGTTTGACCACGTTTTTATCCAACGTCACTTGACCGTCGCCGGCCACCGCTGCCCTGCCCTTATGTCTGACCGCCAGAATAGTTGTACCGTGATATTCCATGATTCCCGGTTCTCCAGTAAAAAATAACCGTTAACTGCTCACTATTTACCATTCACTATTTACCATTCACTATTTACTATTCTCTATTTACCATTGACGAATCACTTCCTAGGGTGCGCCTTGTCATAGGTTTCCATCAACCGATCGATGCTGACATGGGTATATTTTTGAGTCGTGCTCAGACTTTTATGTCCCAATAATTCCTGCACAGCCCTCAGGTCGGCCCCGGCATCCAGCATGTGGGTTGCAAATGTATGGCGCAGGGTATGCGGCGAAACGGGTGTTAACAGACCGCAGGCGGCAACCAGTTTGTCTAATATCCGGGCCACGGATCGGGCGGTCAGACGCCTTTTGTTTTTGTTCAGAAAAAGCGGTCCGGTCAGGTCCGCGGAGATCCCGCATTCTGCCTGGAGCGCCTGCCGGTATCGCTCAATTGCGGCAAGGGCACTGTTGCCAATCGGCACAATTCGTTCTTTGCGGCCTTTGCCGAGCACACGGATCAGCGCCTGATGGTGATCCACATCAGCGGTGTTCAACCCCACAAGCTCCGACACCCGGATGCCGCAAGAATACAGTGTTTCAAAAATGGCCCGGTTCCTTAAATCCAGAATCTCGCCGGTATGAATAGAGTCGAGCAACCGAAACATCTCATCAACGGGCAGATAGGCCGGTATGGTCTTCTCCTGTTTAGGGGTGAGAATGGATTCGGCCGGATTGTCCTCCCGTACGCCCTGTCTGACAAGAAAATGGAAAAAGGACCGCAAGGCGGAGAGCTTACGCGCGATTGTGGTTTTTTTATTCCGTTTATGTAAATAGCCCAGATAACCCCGGATGGTAAGGCTGTCCACCGAATCAATTGCCCCTGCCCGTGATGGATAGCTATCGGCCAGATATTTAAAAAATTGGGATAGGTCGGTGCGGTAACCCCGGCAGGTATTTTCTGAGAACCCCTTTTCGATGGCGAGGGATTTCATAAAACTACTGATCAGTTTTTCAACCGTCATGGCCCTCATCGATTGCCTTGTCCTAAGAGTCGATCAGCCCTTGAAAGTCTTGCCAGTCCCCTGCCTTAAAAAGAGGATGGGCTGCCGGTTCCGGGGCTGCTTGAACAGAATCGGTACGATCCGCATATCTTGCAGGCGGCAGCAGGTTCCAAGTCTATCTCCACCAAACAGGCGGTGTTATTGTGCGGCTGAAAGGGCGGCCGCCTTTCTGGATTTCTTTTTCAGCCTCGCAATGCGGCGTTTGTACACCTGGGCCATTTTCTTGTCTTGGGATTCGAGGGCAGCCGCACGATGTGATTTAAGGGCTCTTATTTGTTTTTTGATTTCGCCGAGGGTGACGCCGACTTTGGGGGCCGATTTGGCCTTGGCGCTTTTGGTTGGCTTCACCGCTTCTTCTTCAACGCCCCTGGCTTCATTGATGGCGACAATCAATTCCTCCTTTTTCATTCCGTGCACGCCGGTGATTTCCGGAATATCCTTGGCGATCTCGCGCAGAGCCTTGACCGTCAGTTTCTCCAGGGGTTTTTCCGTGGCTTCAGCTTTTTCATCACTCATTGTTCATCAATCTCCTTTTGT
The DNA here is from genome assembly GCA_019312835.1 of Deltaproteobacteria bacterium. GTDB lineage: Bacteria > Desulfobacterota > Desulfobacteria > Desulfobacterales > JAFDCJ01 > JAFDCJ01. The sequence goes on along the minus strand of JAFDCJ010000264.1, from coordinate 6,412 downwards.
CTTCATTATCGGAAAGCACGAGCGGAGGCTTCAAAGCCCCCGCCCTTCAATCCCTTGAGAACCTGTTGCAAACAGGACTTGATATGCTTCCCGGCCGCAGGCAACATTTCGGTAAAACAGATCTTATTAACGATTTTTCCAGTTTTAGTCAATACTTAAAGCAGTGCGCAATCATAGAGCCTGCCCCGGACTTTTATCCACCGCTTTGCGCTGCCGCTGGTTTCGGGAAAGACCAGGTGCCGGGGGGGTCACCGCTTAGCTCTTTTCGCCTGGTTTGTCCAACAATTTCAAAAAGGGCTTAAACAGCTCAATCGGTATGGGAAAAATCGTGGTCGAATTGCTCTCCGTTGCCATTTCATTCATGGTCTGCAGGTATCTGAGCTGAAGGGCCGTGGGATGTTTTTCTATGATCTCCGAAGCTTCCGCCAATTTGGTGGCCGCCTGGAATTCGCCTTCGGCGTTGATCACCTTGGCGCGCCGTTCCCTTTCCGCTTCCGCCTGGCGGGCCATGGCCCGCTGCATCTCCTGGGGCAAATCAATGTGTTTGAGCTCGACGGTTGCCACCTTGATGCCCCAGGGATCGGTATGGGTGTCAAGGATTTCCTGCAGTTCGGTATTTATTTTCTCCCTTTCGGCCAGCAGTTCATCAAGCTCGGCCTGACCGCAGACGCTACGCAAGGTTGTCTGCGCCAACTGGCTCATGGCATAGGCATAATTTTCCACTTCGACGATGGCCTTGATGGAATCGATCACCCTGAAATAGATCACCGCGTTAACCTTGACCGAAACATTGTCCCGGGTGATGACGTCCTGGGGATCCACATCCATGGCCACCAGGCGCAGGCTTACCTTTACCATTTTATCGACCACCGGTATCAGGATAATCAAACCCGGACCTTTGGCTTTGATAACCCGGCCCAGGCGGAAGATTACCCCCCGTTCGTATTCGTTTAAGATACGCAAGGCGGCAGACAGGAAGAAGATAACAAGAACAATGATGGCTATCGGCGTAAACAAACTCATATCACCCTCCTTCGGTATTAGGATACCGATTTAGATTGTGCCCCTGAGAAAACGTCGTCATCGGCGGATTCGACCTCCAGAATAAGGTTTACAACCTTTACTACCCGCACCTTGACATTTTCGTCAAGCGGTTCCTTAGCTCTGGCATTCCAGAGTTCACCATGGATAAAGACCTTGCCCTCGGGCTTCAACGCTTTTTTTACGACCCCGATTTCTCCCACAAGCCCCCTCGAACCGGTTGTCGGTTTGGAAATTTGGGCTCGAAAAACAAGACTGGCAACCGCCACAAAAAAACCCGAAATCAATATAACCGTCGGCAGCAGTACCCGTAAGGACAGCTTCATGTCAGGCGTTGAACCTTCGAACAGCATGAGTGATCCCAGTAGCAAAGAAACGATACCGGCGACACTCAGCAAACCGTAGCTGGTGATCTTCATCTCCATAATGAAGAAAATGATTGCCAGAACAATCAGCAAAATACCGGCATAATTGACCGGCAGCGTCTGCAGCGCAAAAAAAGCCAAAATCAAGGCGATACCCCCGATTACCCCGGGAAATATGGCTCCGGGGTGCGAGAGCTCAAAATAAAGCCCGGCCAGCCCGATCATCATCAGAATATAGGCGATATTAGGGTTGCTGATCGTTTTCAGGATCTTGGTTCGCAACGTTTCCTCAAAAACAACCTTTTTGACATCGGACAGGTTTAATACGCCTTTGTTCTTGAGTTCACGCCCGTTTAACTGTTTGATCAGGTCATCGGTGTCCAGGGCGATGAGATCGATGATGTTTTGTTGCAATGCCTCGGTTTCGGTTACGGACACAGATTCACGAATGGCGGCCTCCACCCATTGGGCGTTGCGTCCCCGCTGTTCGGCCACGCTCTTGGCCTGGGCAACCATGTCATTGATCACTTTTTCGGACATTTTCCCGTCAATATCTTTACCGCCCGCGCCCACCGGGTGAGCCGCTCCGATATTGGTTCCCGGTGCCATCGCCGCAACGTCCGCCGCCATGGTAATCATAACGCCGGCCGAGGCGGCCCTGGCTCCGCTGGGTGAAACGAATACCACCACCGGCACATTGCTGCCCAAAATTTGTTGCACGATAAGGCGCATGGACTCCGCCAGGCCCCCGGGGGTGTCCAGTTCGATGATAACGGCCGTCGCGGCCTTTTCTTCGGCGGTTTCGATGCCGCTTTTGATATATTCGGCGGTTCCCGGACTGATGGCATCCGCCACCTTGATGATATAAACTTCATTTTGACCGGCCAGCACGTGGGACGCCAATATAAACCAGACAAGAGCGGCAAGGCCCAACATTTTAGCTTTCATAACGATATTCCCTCATCAACATTTTCATATCCTCCCACACTGCGCGTTTTTTATCGGGATTGCGCAGAAGATAGGCAGGATGATAGGTGGGCAGGACTTTAATCCCGTCATACTCGTGAAAGCGGTTCCTGAGTCTTGAAATCGGGGTGCTCGTCCCCAGCAGGGTTTGGGCGGCAAACGTACCCAGGGCAACGATTAATTTCGGCTGTATGGCGGCTATCTGACGCTCGAGAAATGGAAAGCAGGTGTTGATTTCATCCGAATCGGGATTGCGGTTCCCGGGAGGTCGACACTTGATCACATTGCAGATGTAGACCTGATTCCGGTCAAGGTTGATGGCACGGATAATACGCGTTAACAGCTGTCCGGCGGGTCCCACGAAGGGCAACCCCTGTTGGTCTTCTTCAAAACCGGGCCCCTCACCGACAAATACCAGTTTGGCCCGGGGATCGCCGGCACCAAATACAATGTTACGGCGCTCCTCCGCCAAGCGGCAGCGCTGGCAATCACCCAGATCCGCTCGAATATCCTCAAGGGTATCGGCGAAGCGCTTCGGACCTCGCCCCCACTGTTCGATCTTTGCCAACGCCTGAGGCGTGCAGTCGAACCCGCTCCAGCCGCTGACCGCCAGCCCCCGGAGACTTCGGTGGATCTCCACAAGAGCCCGGTCAAATGCATGTTTGTCGATCATCGCTGATTATTCTTTGCCTTTCAGCACAAAGTATCCATTCGTGCGAAATGTGTCAAGATTCAGCCGGGTCCCCGGTTTCCTGTGCGGGAAATAGGTTCGGATTATTCACAGCGGCTGGGAGTTTCAATCAGAAGGGCATTCGGTCCTTAATGGCGCAAGTTATTTTAGCAGCCCGGACCCGGATACGTCGCTAAAGGGCGCCACCCATATCTCCACCAGGGAGTCGAATCGTTTGTCCGTAATGTTGATAACACACCACCGGTTGTCTTTTTGAAAGAGCAAGAGGGTCCGCGGGGATTTAAAAGTTCCGACCGCCTGCCAGTTGTCCTTGGCCATGTTGTGCTCAAAAAAATCTATCATGGAGCCAAGCTCGGCTTTGGACTTGAAGGCCAGAATTCCGGCTGTAAATCCGGAGGAGTGGTAAACGAAAGAAGAATTGACATCCAGTTCTAATTCACGGGGGATAAGGACGTCGCCAAAATCATAATAGAGGGGAGCGTTCTTGTCATTTTTTTCTCTGGCATCCGACCCGTCAGTCGTCTTGGGCGTTGAGGAGCAGGCTGCCAGCAGCAGTACCATGATCCCAAAGTAAAAAACCGGCTTGTAATATTGCATCTTTTCTTTCATGATCCTCCTTTTTCCCCGGGTACCGCGGCCCTCGCCCTTCCTACCATAGGCAAGAGGGCTCCGACAAACACTATTTTAGGAATCAAAATGGTTATAGGTCTGAAAACCTTCCGACAGACACAGATAGTCCTTCTTGGCCTCTTCCAGATCAGCTTCAACAATTTCAGCAATCATCTCTTCAAAGGCAATTGTCGGCTTCCAGCCCAATTTTTCGCGGGCTTTGGTGGCGTCACCCAGCAACTCGTTGACTTCGGTCGGGCGATAATAGGTGGGATCAACGGCAACAATGACCCGACCGCTGTCTTCATCAAGGCCCTTTTCGTCGGCGCCCTGGCCCTCCCAGCGGATCGACATGTCCAGCTGTCTGGCCGCAATCTCTACCAGTTATCTGACCGAATACTGGATGCCGGTGGCAATAACATAATCCTCCGGCTCATCCTGCTGGAGCATCAGCCATTGCATCTCCACGTAATCCCGGGCATGGCCCCAATCCCTGCAGGCATTCAGATTGCCGAGGTAGAGCGCCTCCTGCAGCCCAATCTTGATGCGCGCCAATGCACGCGTGATTTTGCGGGTAACAAAGGTTTCACCCCGAACCGGAGATTCGTGATTGAATAATATACCGTTACAGGCATAGATGCCATAGGCCTCCCGATAATTGACCGTTATCCAGTATGCATAAAGCTTGGCCACAGCATAGGGCGAGCGGGGATAGAACGGTGTGGTTTCCTTTTGGGGAATTTGCTGAACTTTGCCAAAAAGCTCGGAGGTCGACGCCTGGTAAAAGCGGGCTTTTTTTTCCATTTTTAATATTCTGATCGCCTCGAGAATTCTAAGCGCACCCAGACCGTCAACGTTGGCCGTGTATTCGGGGGTTTCAAAAGATACTTTTACGTGGCTCTGGGCTCCCAGATTATAAATTTCATCCGGTTGGACCTCCTGAATGATGCGTATGAGGTTGGTGGAATCCGTCAGATCGCCATAGTGCATTAAAAAGCGAACCCCCTCTTCGTGGGGATCGCGGTAAAGGTGGTCCACCCGGGCCGTGTTGAAAGATGACGCCCGACGCTTGATGCCATGAACTTCATAGCCTTTTTTCAGCAGGAATTCGGCCAAATAGGCACCATCCTGTCCGGTAATGCCGGTAATCAATGCTTTTTTCATATCACATAAGCTCCTTCAATCCTGTATGCTTAATCTGCCCATGCTCAAGACTGGAAAAAGTAAGCTTACATCCTTCTAGTGTTTTGTGTTACGTGTTTTGTGTTTCGTATTTTGTGTTTAGTCGAGATAAATCATGAACCGTCAGAACGTCAGATTGCCAAACACAAAACACTAAATACCAAACGCTATTGCTATAATTCCCCTTTGAAATATTCTATCGTGCGGGTCAGTCCTTTTGCCAGTTGGGTTTGAGGCTCCCAACCCAGGCGCTCTTTGGCCAAGGTGATATCAGGTTGACGCTGCAGGGGATCGTCCTCGGGCAGGGGCTTATAGATAATTTTGGATTGGGAAGCGGTCAGCGCAATCACTTTTTCGGCAAGCTCCAGAATACTGAATTCATTGGGATTGCCAATATTGACCGGTCCGGTGAAATCATCGGGCGCATTCATCATTCGAATCATCCCCTCCACCAGATCATCCACGTAACAAAAGGATCGGGTCTGGGAGCCGTCACCAAACACCGTAATATCCTGCTGGCGCAATGCCTGAAGGATAAAATTGCTGACCACCCTTCCGTCATTGGGATGCATCCGCGGTCCATAGGTGTTAAAAATTCGAACTACGCGGATGTTTAGATTATGCTGTCGATGATAATCAAAAAATAGGGTTTCAGCACAGCGTTTGCCCTCGTCATAGCAGGAACGAATGCCGATACAATTGACATTTCCCCAGTAGCTTTCGGTCTGGGGATGCACCGTGGGATCGCCGTAGACCTCCGAGGTGGAGGCCTGCAGAATCCTGGCCTTTAATCTTTTGGCAAGACCCAGCATGTTGATTGATCCGTGAACGTTGACTTTGGTGGTTTGCACGGGATCATTCTGATAATGAATCGGCGAAGCCGGACAGGCCAGGTTGTAGATTTCATCCACTTCCAGATATAGGGGAAAGGTTATATCATGCCTGATCAACTCGAAATAAGGGTTTTTTAGAAGGTGAACGATGTTGCGTTTGGTCCCGGTATAAAAATTATCCACACAAACGACATCGCAGCCTTGATCTAACAACCGCTCACAAAGAAAAGAGCCGAGAAACCCGGCCCCCCCGGTCACCAGTACGCGTTTTCGAAGATGCATATTGTTTCCTCTGGGCGAAGGTTTTAGGGTCGAATGCAAACCTACCAAATGTATATCATATTTTAGGACAGATTATCAACAACCTTTCGATATTTCTATATATTTTAAGCATACTGGTGTTGCCGCCCTGGGGGCAGCGGTAAGGGGTGATGATGACCCCAAAGGCATTCAAATTTCATCTTTACATGCTATCAGGTTTCACGTATATAAATCACCCGATTGATGTTTAGATACATTCCCGTTTCCCGTAATTTATCCAATTGCCCCCGTAGCTCAGTGGATAGAGCAATGGATTCCTAATCCATGTGCCGCAAGTTCGATTCTTGCCGGGGGCACCAGTATTTTCAATCCTTTGTAAAGACTGCCCTTTTTATCCTTTGAATCATCTATATTTGCGAGGGTATCACTTTTAAAATCATTATCATTAGTGGGTTTTATGTTAC
>JAFDCJ010000263.1 GCA_019312835.1 Deltaproteobacteria bacterium | reverse complement strand
ATTCAAATCCATTTCCTGAATGGCGGGCAGATCGGTGAGCAATTGTGACAGCCGTTGAATGATTTCAATCAATTTGGCCTGATCAACGCCTTTTTGGCCCCGCACGCCTTCGAGCAGCGCTGCGCCTTTAATCGATGACAGCATCTCTTTGGCTTCGCCCGGGCTCACCGGTGTCAGGTTGAAAACCACATCTTTCATAATTTCAACGTAAATGCCGCCCAGACCGAACATAAGGGCATGGCCGAGACCCTCTTCGGCCTTGGCTCCCATGATCAATTCCATCCCGCCGGGCAGATATTTCTGGATGAAAAAGCGCAGGTCATCGGCTGAAAAATTCGCCTGCATTTTTTCGACGGCGGCTTTTACCGCAGCGCCGTCGGCCAGATCGACCGCCACGCCGCCCATGTCGCTTTTGTGCACAATGGATTCGGCGTCGGCTTTGATAACGACCGGATAGCCGATTTCAGCAGCTGCTTTTTCAGCTTCATCGGCGGTGGCGGCCATGCGCCAGTCAGCTACCGGAATTTTGTAAGCCTCCAGTATGCTGTAGACCGACTCGGCCGAGAGGCTGGATTTTCCGGCTGCCTTGGCGTCATCGAGAATCTTGGTTCCGGCCGCTTTGTCAACATCACCAAATGACTGAACCTCACCGATCTCCCGGTTGCGGATTTCGCTGTAGCGAACCAGGGCCGTCATCGCTCTTGCTGCTTCCCCCGGCAGGGCAAAACACGGTACGCCGCCGTCTTGCAGGATCCTGACCACTTCGGTCCACTGGCGCCTGTCGGTCATCAGGTTGCAGACGATGGGCTTTATCTGCTGCTGGCTGACTTCAACGATTTCGCGCGCAATGCTTTCATTGTCGACGAAAAACGGCGTGACAAAGTTGACATATACGCAGTCGAAGTTGTCGTCGGCCATCATGGCATCCAGGCAGGCGCGATAGTGGGGTGCCGGGCCGGTAGCCAGAACATCCACCGGATTGTTGACCGATGCCTCGGGGAACAGCGTATCGGTCAAAACCTGTTTCGTTTTATCGGAAAGGGGCGGCAGGGTCAATCCGGCGCCGACCATCACATCGGTGGCAATAACCGCGGGTCCCCCGGTGTTGGTGATAATGCCGACCCGGTTGCCCTTTGGAATCGGCTGGGATGCAAAGGCCACCGCAGCCTGAATTAACTCGCCTTCATCCCTGAAGGACAGGATCCCGGCCCGTTTGAAAATCAAATCCGTGGCAATGTCTTCCTTGGCCAAACCGCCGGTGTGCGATGCGGCCGCTTTGGCGCCTTCCATCGTGCGGCCGGCCTTCATGGCCAGAATCGGCTTTTTAGCAGCTACTTCTTTGGCGACTTTCTGGAAGGTGGTGGCATCGCGAAGCCCTTCGACATAGGTGACGATAACACGGGTGCCCTCGTCATCTCCCAGATAGCGGATGATGTCGGGGATGGTCACATCGCAGGCATTGCCGTTGGAAGCATAAATTCGTGTGCCCACCCCCATCTGGGAAAAGGCCTGGTGGATGACTTCGGCCACCCCCCCGCTGAGCGCTACGATGGAGATATAACCCGGATCCGGCATGGTAAATGTAAAGTTCGTGTAGGAACGGATAGCGGGATCGGTGTTGATCACCCCCTGGCAGTTCGGTCCCATGACGCGGATACCGTACTTTTTGGCCGTGGCGAGAAATTCCTTTTCAAGCGCTTCACCTTCGGGACCAATTTCTGAAAAACCGCCGGAATTGATGATAACATTTTTTACGCCTTTTTTGCCGCAGTCTTCCATGGCCTGGGGCACGAATTTGGCTGGAATCACCATATGAACGACATCGATGCCGTCCGGACAATCCATGATCGATTCATAGGCTTTAATACCCCGGATTTCATCAGCCTTGGGGTTGATCGGATAAATCTCCCCCTTGAATCCGAAATCGATCAGATTCTTGATCACCCGGTTGCCGATGGATAGCTCCTTGGAGGACGCACCGATGACGGCGGCTGATTTAGGTCGAAATAAAGATTCTAGCATGTCATTCTCCTTAATTGCCAGTGTTTTGGGTTTAGGTTTGGTGTTTTGACATCTCTGACCAAACACTAAATACCAAACACCAATTTGTTATCTACTTTCATCCAACTGCTCGATAAAGGCTTCGACGTTGGTTTTGGTCTGTTCATCGGACAGCATTCTAAGATCGTTCAGGTCTCCATGGATCGTCAGGCTGGGGATGCCGGTTTCTTCAGACAACCGTTGCGACATGCCATAGCGGCAGTTGGTGTTATTGGGACAGGTTTTGGCATCGTGATAGATAACCCCATCGACCTTGAAGAACGACAGCATCTCCTTTATATATTTTTCCTTGGCAGCATCATCGCGAACGATGAACAGCTCGGTGTAGGCCTTGGCCATGCTGCGGAATGGATCTTCGGGATCCAGGGCGGAAAAAATCCAGCTGTTGCAGTAAGTCGAGGCCATAACATTGGTGTTCAAGGCCGCAAACATCTTGGAATGGGCACTGAGTCTGCCCCAGACCGGCATGCCGTCCCAGTAAATCCGATGCCTTTCGTCCTGCACCGCTCCTTCACCATTTGCGATTCGTTCTTCCAACTCCGCCAGCAGTTTTTCAAAAACATCCAGTGCCTTCTGGGTACCTCTGCCCACCACGGCCGGCCCCATCAGGGTGGTGCCGTCAAAAAAGGTCAGGGGCGAAGGTGCGGCGGCGGCGGTGTCCAGGATTTTCTTCCAGATATCGGAGCAAGCGCGGGACAGGCGGACCGCTTCTTTCATTTTATCCATTTCAAACTTTTTACCGGATACTTTTTCCAGGGGCGCTATCAGCGCTTCCATCTGTTTGGCAATCGAGTCGACGTGGGCCGCGGTGACATTCCCCACATTTCTGTGGGTATGAACGCCGATCACCGGGGCGTCGAATTTTTTGCCGTACCATTCAAACCAGTCCTGGACATCCCGGCACTGGTTCGTATTGTAGACCAGCACGTCGGGTTTGGGGATACTGTCGATGTTGAAGACTTTCTTCAGGGGTGTAACGCCTTTGACGAAAGCCCCGATATCGGCGGTGAGATAGGAACAAATGTCCGGTGAATAGCCCAGGGCATTGGCTTCCGGGATAAGGTCGGTGGCCATGCGGGTGGCCCCCAGCATCGCCGAGTGGGTCTCGGGAAAGTAAATCAAAAATCCCATGGCTCTGAGTATTTCAGCCGGGCCGACGCTGGTGCACCAGGCAATCTTGGGGTCTCCTTTTTTTGATGCCGCGTCAAGTTCATAATAATAATCCGCCATGAATTTGCCGACGTCAGCCGCCGCGGCTATTTTTTTTCTAACGACTTTTTCTTCTGACATAACATTCCTCCAGCTTGATATTATTAACTATAATTAAGGGTTGGGCTCAAGGCGCATGGCACAGGGCACAAGGTAAGATACTTCTTCGTCACCCTGAGCCTTAAGCCTTGCGCCGTGAGCCGTTTATTTATTTTTCCATCGCGTATAAAGCTGCTCCGATGGCACCGGTCAGTTGCGGGTGCTCGGGTACCAGTATCCGACGGCCGATCATCTCTTCGGCCATTTTAACCAGATACGGGTTGTGAGCCACAACCCCCCCGGTCATGACCACGTTTGCGGTCATGGAATCCATCTCCAGAACCCTTCTGATGACAGAGAAAAAAACGCCCTTGACGATATCTTCGATCTTTTTGCCGTGCCGGATATTTTCCAGAACCTCGGTGGCCGAAAAAACGGTACAGAAACTTCCCAGCTTCACCATATCCTTGGACTGCGAGGCCAATGCGTCCATTTCTTCTAAAGGGATATCCAGGCGGGCCGACATTTCTTCAAGAAAGGCCCCGGTGCCGGCAGCGCATTTGCGGTTCATTTTAAAGCTGGTGCGCCGTCCCTTATCGTCAAGCTTTATGATTTTGTTGTCCTGTCCTCCAATGTCAATGATGGTAATGGACTGGGGGAAATACAGGAAGCATCCATTGCCGTGACACCCGATTTCTGTTTTGGTATCGTTGGCAAAGGGTACATTTTTTCGGCCGTATCCGGTCGATACCGCGTAAACGATATCTGCCGGCTCGACACCTGCCATCTTCAAAGCACTATCCAGGCATTGCTGCGCCGTGGCTGTAAAATCGGTACCGGATTTTTTTACGGTGTAACCCAACAGGTTCTTGTCGGCATCCAGAACGGCCACTTTGGTTCTTGATGATCCCACATCGGCACCGACATATACAGGTTTTTTACTCATATAAGTTCCGAAATTTGATATAAGTTATTCGTTATTAGTTATTGGGGTCTGACATATCCGGTTGTCGGTTTTTACAAATAACAAATAACTATCAACCAATAACAGCAAATAGAAGGCCCCGCCTTCTATTTGCTCTCCAGTCCTTTGACAAGGGCCCAGAGCGTGCGGTTATAAGGGGTGTCAATACCTGCCTGTTGCCCGTACTCTACAAACTTTCCGTTCATGAAGTCAATCTCGGTGCGACGATTGGCTTCAATATCCATGAGCATGGAGGGTTTATGATCCCCAGCGCTGCCCATATATTCCATGGCGTAGGGAAAATAGTCCCATCCCAGATTAATCTCGTTGGCCCTGGCCACTTTCAGGCACTCTTTAACCAGGGCATCAACGATCTGATAAACAATGGGGTCATTCATTGCCCGGGACATGGTCAGGCCGGTAGCCGCGCATACCGGATTCATCGAGGCATTCATGACCGTCTTGCGCCAGACCATTGAAACAATCTGGTCGGTGTGATCGGTTTTCAGGCCGCATTTGCTTAGGGTTTCGGCAATTACAATCGCTTCATCGCGAGATGCAGGATCCAGTTCCTGGATATAATGGGGCGGATGGTGGAAGGGCATGTTGACATGGCCAGGACCGGCGAGCCCGCACCCATAATTTACAACCGCCCGCATTACGGGCACCTTTCCCAGGACCTTGGCCAGCTCCAGTTCGGTATCGATGCCGTTTTGCCAGCTGACAACATACATTCCTTCCCGATAAAACCCCTCGATGGCGGATGCGATCAACGGCAAAGCGTTGGCTTTAACGGTAATGAATATGACATCCGGGTTGTGATCGGCCAGTTCATCGATATTGGTACAGGTTTTGGCCACTTTCTCCTGGAGGTTTTCGGCCCCTTCGATAATGATACCGGGGTCAAGCGCGGGCTTTAATAAATCGGAGATCACATCACATAGGATCACTTCATGGCCGCCCTTGGCCAGAAATGCCGCCACGATGCATCCAACGGGTCCGGCACCAACGACTGCGAACGACTGGGGATGAAATTTTGATTTGGCACTCATGTCGACCTCCCCTGTTCGGAATGACGAATTTCGAATGACTAATTAAAAGATTATGCTGATTCGGCCGCCGCATACCCCAGATCAAAGGCCTTGAGATTGGATTCCAGGAATGCCTTTTTGGTTTTGGTATGCATGGCCTCTTTCACCTGATCGACGCTGAGCGGCAGAATGCCTGTCTGAATCAGGGCACCCAGAAGAACCATGTTAACCGACAGCACATTACCGGCTTCTTTGGCCAGAGCGGCGGCATTAAAGGCAATCAATTTACTTGTCTTTTTGCGTATCAATTCCTGCAGTTCCTTTAGATCCGGATACACACCCTGACCGATGTTTACCGTGAACGGCAT
>JAFDCJ010000262.1 GCA_019312835.1 Deltaproteobacteria bacterium | reverse complement strand
GCTCACGTACTGGCGTGTACGCTCCGCTTTTAAATTAGCCAGCGCCTTGTCCTCGAACCCGATCTAAGGCTTTCATGCCAATTTCATGTTCAAAAATTTTCGGCATCTCATGCCGCTTCTATTGGAATTCAAAAAAAATGATGATGAATTCGGCAGAGCTTACCCAGCCGATCTCAGGCTTTGATGCCGCTCCCACTAAACATTTTCGAATGCTTTGTATTTCTGAACGGAATCTTTGAAATGACCAAGCTGCGGTTAAAATCGAGTCAGTGGATCGTGGATGAGGATGACAATGCCATTATCGGCAAGGGCCGCATGGAGATCCTGGACAATATCGAAAAAACCGGATCCATTAACCAGACCGCCAAACTGATGAAAATGTCCTACAAGGCGGTCTGGAGCAAGATCAAAGCCACCGAAAAACACCTGGACACTGTCATCGTGCACACCGATAGAAAAGAAGGCTCCCGCCTGTCAAGGGAAGGCAAGGCGCTTTTGGAAAAATACCGGTTGCTCAAAAAAGAATGCATGACGGCTGACGACGATATATTTGCAGGCATATTCAAATAATAAACCGGTCATCCGAAAAAATCGGTGAATTTGATTTCCAGAGTCAACGACCACCCGCAAAGCGGTTGGCTTGGATTTCCGGCCATCGGCCGGAAAGGCAAAAGCACATCCGTGCTTTATAGTGGTTGTAAAAAAAACGTTCCGTTATTCGAACGTTTTTTTTACAACCACTTATGCCATTCGAAACGTTTTTATGAAAGCCGGTATAATCGTTGCGGTTGTAATCCGCCCCAGGCGGATTTGAAAACAACCAATCATCTCCTGTTTCTTCAGACTATCAAAATCTACTCCAACCTCCTGAATATACATTAAATCCAGCTGAATAGATATACCAACTCAGAGTGCTAAAAAACCAATGCCACCACCATTTCTAATTCATAGCTGTTCGATATGAATTATTTGACTTAAGTCAATGATTCGGTTTGGAAAGACTGATAGTCGTTATAAACCGCCCAAAAAGCATCTGATGTGATGTTTCAAATCCTTTTCACTGTAACCGCCGACCCGGGGACGCACAAATGAGGCCGGAGGCGAGTAAACGTCACATTCAGCTTCCATATATTGCCAGCAAAACCGTCGGCCGTATTACCGAAACGAAACAGCTTTTACACCCCTGTTACGGGAAAAAGTGTTAATGAGTGATTCTCGATCAATTTACTATGAATTTGATCGAATTGGGATAAACCGATTCGGCTACCGTCGTCTTCGATAGCCAACCCGATGTTATTCATACCAAAACTTTACATGGGGAAAATTATGCCCGTTTTCAGCTATCTGGCCTACCCGAAACCGGGAGCCAAAGAACAACTCATCCGGGACCTTGCGGCCCTGGACTACTGCGAGGCCACTCCGGCTGATAATGCGGAAATCCTGATCCTGGTAACCGACACCCCGGACGAGGACCAGGAAAAGGCCCTGCAGAAAAAACTCAAAAAATTAAGCTCATTAGAATCTCTCGGCATGACCTTCGGTCATGTGGACTAGAAGCCATTTCAAAAAATGGATTTTGGTTCAAGATCAAGGCGGCCGCGAGGTTCAAACCGGAGGAATACTCCAGCATTTCGAGGATTTGAGGCCCCCCAAAGCCATGAGATCGGCGGGTCATCCAGCTATGCTGGGAACCGAGCGCCCAACGCAGAGATTGGGCCAAGAGACTTTTTTGAAACGGCTTCAAGCAAACCGTGTCTTTAGAAAAGGAGTATCACATGAGTATCACCAGACGATCATTCATTAAAACCCTGGCATTGAACAGTGCCGCAGCTGCTGCAGCCACCGTGTTTCCGGGAATCAGTTTCGGTGCCTGGAAGAACGTGGATCAATCATCCGGCGGGATGCAGTGGAAGAAGACGGCCTGTCGCTTTTGCGGCACGGGCTGCGGACTGCTGGTCGGTGTGGCCGGCAAGCGGGCGGTGGCTGTCAAAGGCGATCCCAACTGCACGGTCAACAAGGGGCTGTGCTGCGTGAAAGGCTACCATTCCGTCCAGATTCTTTACGGCAAGGACCGCGTCACCAAGGCCCTGGTTCGCCGAAACGGTCTATTGGTGGAAACGCCTTTGAATGAAGCCCTCGACCTGGTGGCCCGCAAAATGCAGGAAACCATCAAGAATCACGGCAAAGATTCGGTTGCCATGTACGGTTCGGGCCAATGGTCGATTACCGACGGCTATGTGGCCTCCAAGCTGTTTAAGGGCTGCATCGGCACCAACAACCTGGAAGCCAATGCCCGTCTGTGTATGGCCAGTGCGGTAACCGGCTTTTTGACCAGCTTCGGCCTGGACGAGCCCATGGGCTGTTATGACGACATTGATCATGCCGATGTTTTCATCACCTGGGGCAATAACATGGCCGAAATGCACCCGGTGCTGTTTTCCAGAATGCTGGCCAACCGCAAGGCCAAAGGCCATGTCCAAATTATCGATTTTGCCACCCGCACCACCCGCACCAGCCAGGCCGCGGACAAATCGATCCTGTTCCGACCCCAGACGGACCTGGCCGTGGCCAACGCTATCTGCTACGAGATTTTTCGCAATGACTGGGTTAACTGGAATTTCGTCAACAAGCATGTTTCTTTCCATAAAGGCAAAACCAACATCGGTTACGGCACCGAAGACCACTTCAAGTTTACGGACAAAGCCGATACCGTGGACCTGGAGGCATACAAGGCGTTTTTGGAAGATTACACGCCCGAGAAGGTCGAGCAGATCTCGGGGGTTGCCGCCGAAGATATCCGCTACCTGGCCTCGCTGTTCGGTGATCCGGATAAAAAGGTGGTCTCCTACTGGTGCATGGGGATGAACCAGCACACCCGGGGCACCTGGATCAACAACCTGGTCTACAATTGCCATCTGCTGGTGGGCAAGATCTCCATGCCGGGCAACGGCCCGTTTTCGCTGACCGGTCAGCCCAGCGCCTGCGGCACCGTGCGGGAAGTGGGCACCCTGACCCACAAGCTTCCCCACGGGGTGGTCATGAAGGAAGAGGCCCGCAAGATGGCGGCCAAAATCTGGGACGTGCCGGTGGAAAACATCGATCCCAAACCCACCTACCATACCGTGGAAATGTTTCGGGCCCTGGACCGGGGCGACATCCGCTTCATGTGGATCCAGGTAACCAATCCCATGGTCACCATGCCCAATTTAAACCGCTACCGCGACGGGGCCGAGAAAGAAGGCCGCTTTGTGGTGGTATCGGAAATATATCCGACCCCCACCTATGATATCGCCGATGTGGTCCTGCCGTCCGCCCTGTGGATCGAACGGGAGGGGTTTTTCGGCAACTCGGAAAGACGCACCCAGCACAACGAACAGATCATTCCCATGCCGGGGGAATGCATGAGCAACACCTGGCAGATTGTCGAGGTGGCCCGCCGCATGGGATATGAGAAACAATTCTCCTGGTCCGAGGAAACCTACATCGAAGACATCTGGAACGAATACATCCAGTTCCACGATTCCCCCAAACACCGGATGGCGCCCTACAATGACCTCAAGGCCCAGTCCGGACTTCAATGGCCCTATGTCGACGGCATGGAAACCAAATGGCGCTACAATGCCAAATATGATCCGGCCGCCAAGGGGGATGATTTTGATTTTTACGGCAAGCCCGATTCCAGAGCCTGGATATGGCTGCGGCCCTATGAGCCGGCGGCAGAGTCCCCCGACAGCGAATACCCCTTCTGGCTCAATACCGGCCGGATTCTGGAGCACTGGCACACCGGTTCCATGACCCGCCGGGTGCCGATCCTGCACCGGGCGGCACCGGAATCCTATGTGGAAATAAACCCCGATGATGCCGCCCGCATGGGCATCAAAAACGGCATGAAAGTCAAGGTTTCTTCACGCCGGGGGTCGGTGGTGATGAAGGCCGACATCAACGGCCGGGGAAAACCGCCCATGGGAATGGTTTTCGTGCCGTTTTTTGACGAAAGTTATCTGATTAATGAGGTGACGCTGGATGCGTTCTGCCCCATATCCAAGCAGCCGGATTATAAAAAATGCGCCGTCAAACTGGAGAGAGTATAATGGAAAATTCAGAGCAAAAGGTGGGAAAGGTATTTCTCGTTTTTGCCGGGATTTGCATCGTGGCACTGCCCTTTATCGTGCTGTCGGCCTTCTCCTTTGATGCCAAACCAACGGAGACCGCCGTGGTGACAACCGGGGAAAATGACTTTGATCAAAGCGGGGAAGCCATATTCATCAATTATGATCAATTGTCCAGGGAATACCTGGCCGGTACATCCACCGAGCGGACCCTCAAAGATTATTACGCCCGCCGGCAGTACCCCGGATCTCCGCCCTATATTCCGCACAAGGTGGAAGAGGCCGATCTGGCGCCGGTTGAGTGCCTGGCCTGTCATGCCAGGGGCGGCTGGTCGGAGGAGTTGAGAGGGCATACTCCCCTGACGCCCCATCCGGAGCAGACCGCCTGCCGGCAATGCCACATTGCCCAGACCGATGCCGGGTTGTTTGTCGACATCGACTGGATGAGCGTCTCCACCCCCCGGCTGGGCCGGTCGGATCTGCCCGGCGCACCGCCCCCCATTCCCCACGAGCTTCAGATGAGGGGCAACTGCATTGCCTGCCATGTGGGCCCGGGTGCCGTGGCATCCATTCGGGTGGAGCACCCGTCGCGGGGCAACTGCCGACAATGTCATGTTGCGGAAACGGATGCCGGGTTGTTTAGTCGTAAATAGGTAATTTGTTAAACCAGAGTCGATATGGATTTTATTTATAGTGCTGAAGTTTGATTGTTAAATTCGAATTTGTTTCGAATTTCGGTATTCGATATTCGAGTTATTTTCTCCAACCGGATCGGTCGGAAAAACAGGTATTGTGAAATGATTGATACTAAACCTGATTTAAAGACTTGTTAGGAACTTTATGAAGACACCAACGCAAAATAAATACCCGGGGGCGATACTGTCTTTGCTGCTCGTTGTCTTTTCAGCCTGGACCGCGTTTAGCGACCAGGGCGGCGTCACCCGGATTTATAAAAACGCAAATGCGCCTTTTGATGATCAAATGAGTGCCGAATCGGTTATCGCGTTGCCCCATGATACCGTGATGGTGCGGACCCCGTACCAGGGGGGGCGTTTCTGGACCCAAACCCGCAAGGACAAAATCCAGCGTTTTAAATGCAGTCAATGCCACAATAATAAGCCGGTCGGTATTGCCAAGGCTGCCGAAGTGGCCCATGGAGATATCCGCCTGAACCATGGCAGCCCGGACAAGCCGCTTTCCTGTTATACCTGTCACAATAGGGAAGAGCGTGATTTTCTGGTGACCGAAGCCGGAACCCAAATAGATATGGATCACAGTTACCAGATGTGCGGTCAGTGCCATTTCAGACAGAAAAAAGACTGGGTCGGCGGTGCGCACGGCAAGCGCCTGTCTTACTGGGCGGGGCAGCGGGTCGTCACAAATTGTGCCTCCTGTCACAATCCTCACTCACCACGCTTTGAAAAACGTTGGCCGGTAACATACTCACCGCCATATAAAAAATAGGGAACTAGCATGGATCCGCTGAAAAATAGCGATTGTCAGAAGCAAAAAGAAAACGGCCCGCCCCAGGGCAAAAAGACCGGTCGCCGGGATTTCCTCAAAGGCGCCGCCAAGTTTGCCGCCCTGGGTGGTGCTGCCATGCTCTCGGGTTGCGGCACCGAAATGCTGGGCTCCAGGGAAGAACTTTCCCTGCAGTTCAAGGAATACTTCAAGAAAAACTACCGCCTCATGACCCCGGAGGAAAAGGATGAAACGGTCCGGCGGCTGGAGCGCCTGGCCAAACTCAAAGATGGGGTCAACGTGCAGATGAGTTCCAAGGCGCCGGTGGAAAATGTCTTATTCGGCTATGCCTTCAATGTCACCCGCTGCGAAGGTTACATGGAATGCGTGGCCGCCTGTGTCAAGGAGAACAATCTCGACCGCCAGTCCAACACCCAGTACATCCGGATATTTGAAATCGAGCACGGCAAGATGTCACCCGATGTCGGCGATGGTAAATACTTTCATCAGGTACCGGTGGCGGATCACTTTTACATGGGGGTTCAGTGCTATCACTGCCAGGATGCACCCTGCACCAAGGCCTGCCCCGTCAAGGCCACCTGGACCGAACCCGACGGCATTGTGGTGGTGGATTATGACTGGTGCATCGGGTGCCGCTATTGTATTGCCGCCTGCCCCTATTACGGCCGCCGCTTCAACTGGAACAAACCGGTGGTGCCGAAGGAGGAGATGACCAAAAAGCAGCACTATCTCGGCAACCGCATGCGGGGGCGCGGCCAGATGGAAAAATGCACCTTTTGTGTCCAGCGCAGCCGGGCCGGAAGGCTGCCGGCCTGTGTCGAGGCCTGCCCCACCGGTGCCAGGGTATTCGGCAATCTGTTGGACCCCGACAGCGAGATCCGATTTGTGCTCAAGAACAAGAAGGTTTTCAGGTGGAAGGAGGATCTGGGGACTGATCCTAAATTCTGGTACTTCATCGACTAAACGGGTTTAAAAGCCCGTCTAATACTCGCTGGCGGCGTTATGAGCCAATTCTAAATGCTCACGTACTCGCGTGTACGCTCCGCTTTAGAATCGTCTCATGCCTTGCCATCGAGCATGATCCGGGCTTTTAAACCCGTTTAGGGACAATATATATTTCGATTTAGAAAATCGAGCGAGAGAGTAATTATGATGAAACTTCTTAATGAAGTGATCGATTTCAGCAAGGATGTCATCCGCTGGAGTTTGTCCGGCGGGATGGTTTATCAGCTTTATCTGTGCGTTCTGATCGCTCTGATGATGCTGGGTGTTTATGCCTATTTTGTTCAAATCAATGTGGGGCTGGCCGCCACCAACATGTCCAACATCGTCAGCTGGGGTTTTTACATTGCCAATTTCACTTTTTTGGTGGGGGTGGCCGCTGCGGCCGTCATGATTATTTTGCCGTCCTATATCTTCAAGGACAAGGATCTGCATAAAGTCGTGATCATCGGCGAATGCGTGGCCATCGGCGCCTTGATCATGTGCCTGATGTTCGTGTTCGTGGATTTGGGTGCCCCCTGGAATGCCTGGCACATGATACCGATTATCGGGCTTTTCAACTGGCCGACCTCCCTGCTGACCTGGGATGTGCTGGTGTTGAACGGCTACCTGGTCTTAAACCTGATCGTGCCGTCTTATATTCTTTTTTGTCACTACCACGACCGCAAACCCAATGAAAAATTGTATCTGCCCTTTGTGTTTCTCTCGATATTCTGGGCTTTCGGCATCCACCTGGTAACGGCGTTTTTATATCAGGGTCTGCCGGCCCGGCCTTTCTGGAACAACCCCCTGATGGGACCTCGTTTTCTGGCATCCGCTTTTGCAGCCGGACCGGCTTTGATCACCGTGGTGCTGATCATCATTCAATCCACCACATCTTTCAGAATAGAAATGCAGGTTTTCAACAAAATCCGACGCATCGTCGTGGTTGCGGCCATCATCAATTTGATCATGCTGTTTTCGGAAGTATTTAAGGAGTTCTACCTGCCCACCCATCACAGCCAGCCGGCCATCTACCTTTATTTCGGCCTCGACGGGCACACCGCCCTGGTGCCGTGGATCTGGACGGCCATTGTCATGAACGTGCTGGGCACCCTGACCCTGGCCTTTAACCCGGGCCGCAACAAACCCGTCGTTCTGGTTCCGGCCTGTATTCTGCTTTTTCTGGGAATCTGGATTGAAAAAGGCATCGGCTTGATCGTGCCGGGTCTGGTGCCCTCGCCCCTGGGCGAGGTCGTCAGTTACGCGCCCAGCTGGGTGGAAGTCAGTGTGACCCTGGGGATTCTGGCCCTGGGCGTTTTTGTGGTCTCCGTGCTGCTCAAACCGGCGCTGATCATAGAACAGCAGTTTGATGCTGAGCCTCACTAGCATTTTATCTTAAGCGTTATTAACGATCGAAAATTATTGATAGCCTTGTCGCAACCCGTCATATCCGCGCATGCGAGTCAACTTAAGAATTGAAGGTGTCGATTGAATAGTGGGAGCGGCTTTCCAGCCGCGATCTGACTGACGGCGCAAATGAGAATCGCGGCTGGAAAGCCGCTCCCACAATATATTTCAGATCCTTTTCCCTTTAGAAGAACCACAGTTTTTATTTTCTAGCGGCATCGATATCGATATTTTTGCGATACTTAACCTATTCTGCTAAACAAACTAGCGGTAAAAATACTACTATTATTGACTAAGTTAACTCAGTGTTTAAGTTGTTTTAGCCGCTGAGGAAAAAACTTGGTTCCGTATCTTCTCAAACCCATAAACCTTGAACCCTCAACCCTGAACCTTTATCTAAGGAAGGTACCTTCATGGGAATCAATGCCAAAACCAAAATCGATGAGTTATTGAAGCAATACCCCTTTTTGGAAGACTTTCTCATCACGCTATCTCCCAAGTTCAAAGGTCTGAAAAATCCCATCATGCGCAAAACCATGGGCAAGGTGGCCACCCTCGAGATGGCATCGACGATCAGCGGACTGGACCTCAACAATTTGATAGCATCTTTGACAACCGAGATTGAAAAGCACGGTGATAGCGCCGGCGCCGCGGCCGCGGCCCCAAGAGAGCCTCTGACGGATCCCACCGAAAGACAGGCGGCCCTGAAGGGCATCATCAAAGACCTTCACGCCGGTGGAGACATGGCGGTTCTCAAACAGCGCTTCCGGGATCTGATCCAGGGGGTTGAGGCCCCCGAAATCGCCAAAATGGAGCAGGAGTTGATGAACGAAGGTCTGCCCGCCGAAGAAATCAAACGGCTTTGCGACGTGCATGTGGAAATCTTCAAAGAGGCCCTGGAAGAGCAGGACCGGCCGGACCCGCCCCTGGGCCACCCCATCCACACCTACATGAAGGAGAATCGGGCATCTGAAAAAATCATGAGCGACACCAGCATCCTCATGGGTCTGCTGGGTCAGCCGCCCACGCCGACCGCCTTTGACGAGCACCGCCAGGCGCTGGGAGAGCTCATCGAGCAGCTGTCGGAAATCAACATCCACTATACCCGCAAGGAAAACCAGCTCTTTCCCATGCTCGAAGCCCACCACTTCACCGGACCCTCCCAGGTCATGTGGTCCATCCACGATGATATCCGCGCCCATCTGAAACAGGCCCGGGAGGCCTTTGCCGGCAGCGATCCCGATCAAACCGTAACCGCCCTGAAGGAGGCCATCGGTGCCATCCGGGACATGATCTACAAGGAAGAGCACATCCTGTTTCCCACCAGTCTGGACATGCTCACCGACAGCGAGTGGATCAAGGTCAAGGAAGGGGAGGCCGATATCGGTTTTGCCTGGGTGACACCCGACAAAGGCTGGCCCGATGAAATTTTAGAGGATGTCGAGGCACCCGCCCCCGCACCCGAAGCGGTTCTCGAGGACGTGGCCGGCGCCCTGGGCCTGG
The DNA here is from genome assembly GCA_019312835.1 of Deltaproteobacteria bacterium. GTDB lineage: Bacteria > Desulfobacterota > Desulfobacteria > Desulfobacterales > JAFDCJ01 > JAFDCJ01. The sequence continues at coordinate 11,525 of JAFDCJ010000262.1, read as the reverse complement.
AGACCGGACGGATGACTCTGGAGCAAATCAACCTGGTGCTGACCCACCTGCCGGTGGACCTGACCTTTGTGGACGAAAACGATCGCGTGGCCTATTATTCCGAAGGTCCCGAGCGGATTTTCCCGCGCAGCCCTGCCATCATCGGCCGCGAGGTGCGCAACTGCCACCCTCCCAAAAGCGTTCACATGGTTAACAAGATCCTGGATGCCTTTAAATCCGGCTCCCGGGACACGGCCGAATTCTGGATCGAGCTGGGCGGCAAATTCGTCTACATTCGCTACTTCGCGGTACGGGACGCCGGCGGGCACTACCGGGGATGCCTCGAGGTCAGCCAGGACCTGACCGAAATCCGCAAACTGGAAGGACAAAACCGTCTGCTGGATTGGGAATAGAAAGACTTAACATTTATTCTCAATTAACATCTTTAAAAGATTCAGGGGACGTTGTTGCTTAGCTTGAATAACCTTGGCTGTCTTCTTGAAGCAACAGGTAATTTAAGCTGGGAAACAACGTCCCCATTCACCCATTCATCGCATTAGACCTTGACAAGAGGGCTCATTTTTGATCTCAGTATTTTTGTACTTGACATGCAAACCCGACCGGTCTAAATTGCCACGATGTGTCAATTGACTCGCCTGCCCCAATGAACCGTCGGGCTTCTTTCTGAAGAACTGAATTGAAAAGGAGCGGCCTTCTGCGGTTAAGTAAAAAACATATCATCCCATGGCTGACGCTGGCAGGGTTACTTATCTCCCTCTTTTTTGGCTCTCAAGTATTCGCTGCCGATGAATACAACTGTCTCATGTGCCACCGACATCGCCTGGCCGGCCGAATCGATGAAAACGGCAAGCGATGGAATTATAATGTCGATGAGGCAATTTACAATCATAGCGTTCACCGCAATATTGAGTGCCGTGACTGTCACTCCTACATCACCAAGATTCCTCACGAACCGGTCACCGATGTCATCAATTGCGCCAATCAGTGCCATATAAAACCGCCGTTTGCCCAGCAAAATTTTTCGCATCAAAAAATTGTCGATCTTTATAACCAAAGCGCCCACGGCATCACGGCATCGGATCCCGAGATTTTAAAACAGGCCAAGCCCTACTGCAAGTTTTGTCATTCGAACCCATTGTACACCAAAATCTCCGAGGAGCGCGTCTCATACGCGGAAACCTTGGCCCGCTGTTTAAACTGTCATCCGGAAAGCGGCGTTGCCCAGGCCTATATGCATATGACCCATCGGCTGCGAAAGCGAACCTCCCGCTCGTCCCGGGAAATCGTTGAATTGTGCGCAAAATGCCATCAGGACGTTGCGTTGATGAAAAAGCTCAAGGTTTCGGCCACCGCCCAGGATGCGGTGACCACCTACAATCAATCGATCCACGGTAAGCTGGTACGCTTGGGGTCCGAGAAAGCGGCCAACTGCGTCAACTGCCACGCCTCCAGCGGCCTGCACGATATCTATAAAAAAGACGACGCCAGGGGGACCATTTATAAAGAAAATCTGATGAAGACCTGCCAGCAATGTCACGCCAGGCCCACCGAATGGTTCGTCGGAATCGCCGTTCATCCAACAGCAAAACACAGGGATAGCCCGCTTGTTTTCTTCATGAGTATTTTCTTGCGGCTGTCCCTGTACGGGGCGGTTCTCACGATGGTGGGCCTGATGCTGTTCGAAACCTACGGTCGGCGCAGAGAGGGCGTTAAACTGGTGCTGAAAAAAGGCACAAGCTGGCACGGCCAATCAAAGACCGGGCCTCCAAAGGAAAAATAGAAACCGATATGGCGACATCTTCTGAAACAGTTTCGGAAACGGCGGCGATTCCCGCCCGGAAAAAAGCGCACGGCGAAGACTACTTCACCTATGTCGAAGGGGTGGGATCGATCCCAAGGGATATTTATAAATATGTAAAATCGGATCCCCTGGGCGATCTGCCGCGTTATTCCGTTCACATCGTCATTCAGCATCTGCTTATTTTCATCACATTCATGTTCCTGGTCACCACCGGTTTGCCGATATATTTCAGCGATGTCTTCTGGGCCCCCGCGGCCATTTCTTTTTTCGGCGGGATCGACTCGGCCAGACTCATTCACCGCATCGCCGGGTTTACGATGATGTTTGCCGCAGCGTATCATGTCGTCACCATCGCAGCCGGTACCCTGCGCCAGCTTTTAAACGGTCAATTCGATTATAAAAGAACCCAGATCCCCCGACTGAAGGATTTGTACGATCTGATCCATGATCTCAAGTATTTTTTGGGCATCGAAGCGCATCGGCCCAAAATGGAAAAATTCATGTACAAGCAAAAGCTTCATTATCTGGCCATTATCTGGGGGAGTCTGGTGTTGATCGCCGCCGGATCGGCCCTCCTGTTTCCCGATATAATGGCCAAGATAATCCCCGGTACTCTGGGCAAAATTTTGCCGGAAGGGGCGATTGGCGCAGAATCATATTCTGCTTTTTTTCAATCCCTGGCAAGATTGATGCACGCCGATGAGGCGGTGATGGCGCTGATCGTTGTGGCCTTCTGGCATTGGTCCAACGTGCACCTGGTGCCCGGCAGGTTCCCCATGCAGTGGACGTTTTTGACCGGTAAGATCACCAGAGAGCACCAGATCGAAGAGCATTTTTTGGAATATCTCAACAACCTCAGGGAAATCCCCGAGGAAAGAGAGTATATGCGCAATCTACTGGCCGAGCTGCGATTGGACGCATCGCCAGCCAAGCCGTCCCCGGACCGGCAGACTTCCGCAGCCCAACCGGAAGAAAGCGGATTTGAGGATTCACCCTGATTTCTGGAGGACAACGAATTTGTCGGCAGTGCCCAAAAGACAGGATCATCCCTGGATAGCCTATGTTAACGGTTTTATCCTGGTGGTGCTGGCCCTCATCATATTGTTGGGAGTGGTCCACCATCTGACCGTGTCTCACCACGGCCCCGGACTTCTGCGGTTTTTACTGGCCAAACATCAGGAGGCAACCAAATCGGAAATCCTCGATGAGGCCCGTCGTCTCGAGGAAATTGAGCAACACCGCCATTTTCACATCGTTGCGCCCGAATATTCGAAACTGCCTGAGAATTTGCAACCCGTATGCTTTATTTGCCACTCTGAACTTCCTCACCGCAAAAACAAACGCATCAGGTCCCTTATGAACATTCACACCCAGTTTTTTGTCTGCGAAACCTGTCATGTCAAGGAGCGGCCGGCGACGGCAATCGTCTACCAATGGTACAATCCCCTGGAAGACTATCCCCAGGGCCCCTTCTACGGCACCAGCTATGACGTGGATACCGGACTGCTTTCCCCGGGTGAGGACCAAATTTCCCGCATCGCACCTTACTTCAACCCGGAAAATACCAAACGGCTCGAGATAGCGGTCCAGGTCCAGGATGCCCCCCTCGCCCGGGACTTTGTGAAAGTAAGAGATAAGCTCAGCCCGGAGCAAAGGGATGGCATCAAAAACAAATTCCACGAAAACATCAGGCCCAACGGACACGAATGCCTGAAGTGTCACACCGAAAACAGTATTCTTGATTTTAAAAAGCTGGGGTTTTCTGAAACCAGGACGGCAAATTTAAAGAACCTGGGAGTCGTCGGCATGATTGAAAAATACGAACGCTTTTATCTGCCGGAACTGTTTCCCGAAACGGCGTCTCAGGGTCCTGAACCCGACCAAAATTAAAAGAAGCGCTCATCACAAATCTAATAAAGTCGTTGGTTGTGCGGTACGGCGTTGTCGTTGGTTCGCCATCTGCGCTCACCCTCCTTGGATGACTTTTCATCAGCTCCGAGTCAAACCTAAAAATTCAAATTTGATCTTGACATTTGCTAATAACATATTATGCTATATACAATAGTTGTTAATAGCAAATATTTTGGATGAGGAGAGATCTGCATGGCGAATAAAAAGCTGGTTACACGTTCACGGCGATCCTTTACCCGCCTGGCCCGGTTTTTCAACCAACTGATGCGCGAGCAACTGATGTGCGGGCCGGTCACGGTGCAGCAGTGCTACACGTTGGAGGCGTTAACCAACGGCCCGCTTTCCATGAAGGACCTGGCCTCCGAGGTGGCCCTGCACCAGAGCACCCTGACACGGGTGGTGGAAAAACTGGAAAAACAAAACCTGGTGCGGCGCACCCGCAAGTCAGACAACCAGCGCAGCGTCGAGGTGCGGCTGACAGATGCCGGCAAACAGACCTATTCATTTTTGGATGCGGCCGGCTCCCAAATGATTTCCGATTTGCTAGATCTGATCCCCAGGGAACGTCAGACTGAAATTGTTAACGCCATGGAAGAAGTCGCCAAGATTCTCAATCCGAATAATAAAGAATTTCTGAAACTCTTGCAGGGGTGTCGCTGTGGGATATCCGGTGGCATGGATAACGAATCATGACATGAATTTTAAGCGTGGCAGAAGTATTAATTCGGACACGGATTTTCACAGATCTTCACGGATTTAAGAAAAGATTCTATATACTTTCGTAACTACCCCCTACAACTATCTGTGAAATCTGTGTTCATTTCTGTCCCTAAAGGAGCTGATATGGCAGCACATCAAAAGACAGCAGATGAACTGGTAACTCGTATGATTGAACTGGCTGAGAAAAATTACAACTGCAGCCAGATCATGATGATTCTGGCCCTGGAGCAAGAAGGCCGAGAAAACCCCGGCCTGGTCCGGGCCATGTCCGGCCTGGGCGACGGCTGCGGGTTTTTCAAGGAAACCTGCGGCATTATGACCGGTGCGGCCAGTATCCTGGCCTGGTATGCCGGCAAGGGCGCCGATGATGAAACCGAGTCGGAAAAGCTGCTGCCCATGCTCGAAGACCTGGGGGACTGGTTTCAGCAGGAAATTGCTGCCAAGTACAGCGGCACCCGCTGCAACGACATCGTCGGCGATCTGGTCGGCACCGAGAGCGGCAAGCAGATCTGCGGAACGATTATTTTCCAGACCTTTGGCAGGGTGAATGAAATTCTGGCAGAGAATGGCTTTCACCAGCAAAGGGATAGAAGGATAGTCTTATGACTCCCCATGTCATTGTCGCGAAGGACGCTGTGTCATGATTCAGAGAATCGTTTAATTTATCACCGTCATGCCGGACTCGATCCGGCATCCAGTATTGTAAGGTGCTTAAAAATAAATGGATTCCGGGTCATAGCCCGGAATGACGATACGGAAGTATGGCGGCTTTTATAATTGGAACACATTTTACTTCACGGGAATGACGATTGAGAATATGCCGTTTCAAAGCAACTGATATTGAGTATAGCATTGTGTACCGTATAAAATATTAAATTATAAGAGGTCGAGAGATGGAAGCACGCGTCCCGCAAAGTGAAATCCCCGGCGTATATGACAAATTGTCCAAAACCTACGACATCTGGGGCAAGCTGGCCGAGACCCGGGCGCGCAACCGGGCCATTGAACTGGCGGAAATCGCAGACGGCCAGAAGATTCTGGAAGTGGCCGTGGGCACCGGATTGGGATTTTATGAAATCGTACAGCGCAACCCCAACGGCACCAATATTGGCGTGGATATCTCCCGCGGCATGCTGCAAAAAGCGGAAAAGAGACTCGGCCAATTGACGGCTGTAAACTATGAGCTCAAAGTCGGCAATGCTTTTCATCTGGAAGAAGAGGACGGGCGTTTTGATTTGCTGGTGAACAACTATATGTTCGACCTGATCGCCTTTGACCAAATGGATACCATTTTGGAAGAATTCAAACGCGTCCTCAAAAAAGGGGGTAAGCTCATCCTTGTGAACATGACCGCGGGAGAGTCGATCGGCAGCGGCATTTACAGCCTGATATACCGTCTATCACCCAAAGCATTCGGCGGCTGCCGCGGCGTAAAACTAAAGGACAAATTACATGCTAACGGTTTTGAAGTAAAAACAAGGGAATATTGTCAGCAGCTGTGGTTTCCTTCGGAAGTCATTCTGGCCTGCAAATAGGTTTATTTGCAACCGTTAAAAGGTTCGGGGTTCACCGTTCAGGGTTGTTGCTTCCTTGACTGAAATACCAGGCGAGCTCACAGCTTGAATCTCCCGCTTTAATAAATCATATAGGGGAGCTGTCATAGATCAAGATCATCGGCCCTCTCGTTCACACTGAACGGGTCGGATTGGACCTAAACCCTGAACCTCGAACCCCTGAATGCTTGCATTCAGTTTTTAGTTGACATCTAATCCGGCTTTCTGTATCAGCGGTTACGAGGTGCCCAGACGGGCTTAAGAGGGAATCCCGTGAAATTCGGGAGCGGTCCCGCCGCTGTAAACGGGGACGAAATTTGCAAATTACCACTGCTTGGTTTGAATCAGGTGGGAAGGGGCAAAGATTAGAATGATCCGTAAGCCACAAGACCTGCCTGCAGCCATATCTATGCCTCTACGCGGAAATGGATCTGCATAGAAATCACTGCCTAAGGGCCAAGTAAACTGGGTGCAACCCTTCGAGAGCATTATTCTCGGAGGGTTTTTTTTGCGGCGGGGCTGATGAAAATTCGAAATGTAGATGCCAATTTCATAATTCGGGGAGAAATGACCAATGAAAAAAACCTTCTTCAATCCATGCCTGGTTTTTCTGTTAATCGTTTGCCTGGCCCTGCCGGCTGCGGCAGGCGGGCATGGCAGAACCGCATCCAAAAAAGTGGGCATTTTGCTGGTTGCATTCGGATCTTCGCTTCCCAGGGCCCAGGTGTCTTTCGACAATATAGATAGAAAGGTCAGGGCAACCTATCCCGGCATCCCGGTCCACTGGGCCTATACCTCGACCATTATCCGAAAGAAGCTGGCCCGGCAGGGCAAGCACCTGGACTCTCCCGAAGTGGCCCTTGCAAAAATGCAGGATGAGGGCTTCACCCACGTGGCAGTGCAATCGCTGCACACCATCGGGGGGTCGGAATATCATGATTTACGCCGAACGGTGGGCGCTTTTAAGATGATGGGCGGATTTCAGCGCATTATCCTTGGATACCCCCTGCTGGCCACCCAGGAGGACATGCAGCGCAACGTGAACGCGATATTGAAAACCATCCCCCGAAACCGTCAAAAAAGCGAGGCCGTCGTGTTAATGGGTCATGGCACCCATCATCCATCCAATGCATTTTACGCCGCCCTGATGTTTCAACTGCAAATGGAAGACCCGAACATCTTCGTCGGGACGGTTGACGGTTATCCCGAAGTGGATTTGATCACAGAATTGCTGCTCAAAAAGGGGATCAAAAAAGCCTATTTGATGCCGTTCATGTCGGTGGCCGGAGACCATGCCATCAACGATATGGCCGGAGATTCAGACGACTCCTGGAAATCGATTTTAACCAGAGCCGGGATTCAATGCGTTCCGATTTTAAAGGGCACGGCTGAATATGATGACTTCGTTCAGATCTGGGTCGACCACGTCGGGGGGGCGCTGGGGCATTTTGAGCAAACTAAAAACTGATTGATCAAGCCGTAAGGTGAGGCTGAAATCCCCCTGCCTCCCTTTGAAAAAGGGGCGTTAGGGTGGATTTAAAACCTAGATCAACGAATTACTTCACTGATTCAGCAGGTTGGGTTGCCCCTGGCAGGATTTTGGGAATGGTGATTCTAAAAGTCGATCCCCGGTTTGGTTTAGACTCGACTTTGATTTGGCCGCCGTGCTGTTTGATGACCTTGTTGGCAATAAACAGGCCCAGGCCGGTGCCTTGATTGCCCTTGGAGGAAAAAAAGAGGGTAAACAGGCTTTCGCGGGTTTCGCGGTCCATCCCGATGCCGTTGTCTTTGATCTCGAAATCGATATGGTTATCCGCCGGCTTGACGCTGAAGTTTATCGTGTGGGACTTTTTAGATGTATCCTCGACACAGGCATCCAGGGCGTTTTCGAGAATATTGATCAGCGCCAGGCGCATTACACCGGCATCCATGGAAACCTGGCCCGGTTCGCTGCCAACATGGCAGTCAAACCCGACCCCGGCGGCTTTGATTTTCGACTCGACACTGGCAGCCACATCGTAGGCGAAACTCAGGATATCGGTGGCTTCCGGCTTAAATTCACGCTCTTTGGCGAAAAACAGGATATTGAGGACCAGTTTGCGGATTCGGCCGACAATGGTTTTGACGGCCTCCCAACCTTCTTCAACCCGCCCGGGATCATCCTGGGCCAGGCCGGTCTCCACCAGGTAGACGCCCCCGTCAATGCCTGCCAGCAGGCTTTTAATGCCGTGGGATATGGAGCTTATTTTCAATCCCAGGGAAGACAGGTGATCCTGCAGCTCGCGTATCTGGGTGATGTCGGTGGACATCTCCATCACCCGGGTGATTTCTCCGTCGGCATTGCGGATGGGGGCCGTCCATATCAGAACGTTGCGCTGTTCGCCGGACTTGGGCGTGACCACCATCTCGGTTTGGTGGGACTGGCCGTCTTCGAAAGTCCTGGCTACCGGGCAACTGGGGCAGGGCTCGTCCCGGTGCTTGTAGACCTCATAGCAATAGGCCCCCAGCTCCACATCAAAATCGTCATTGAATTGCCGGTTGGCGGCCTGCAGCCGAAACTGCCGATCCTGCAGGGATACATAGCAGGGCACTTCGTCAAAAAGCTGCTGGTAGCGCTGCTGGGTCTGGCGCAATTCTTCCTGCAGACGGTTGACTTCGGTTATATCGGCCGATATTTCCACCACCAGCTCCACCTCGCTGGATTGATTGCGGATGGGGGCGGTGTGAACAATCACCGGGGCTTTCTGACCACCGGTATATGTAATATCGGCATGGGTCCGTTGGCCCTTGCCGGTTTTAAAGGTCGCGGCCACCGGACAATTGGAGCGGGTACCGATTTTACCGTCGTATACCTCCCAGCTGCCGCAGCCGACTTTATTACCCAGCCGCTCCCGGTAGAGCTGATTCACCGCCACGACTTCCAACTTACGGTTGTGAATCGAGACAAAGCAGGGCATCTCGTTGAAATAGGTCAGGCCGCTTTCCAGATCACCGGCCAGATTTCTGAGCATGGAGGCAAGCCCCTCCACGGCCTGGCCCACGGCGACCTGTCTTTCGATTTCCACCAGCTGGGCGGACTTCTCCTGCACCAGGGTTTCCAGATTTTCGGTGTACTCCCTGAGTTTCCGGCGCATAGAAATTTTTTCATGGGCCCGGCCCAGGGCAATTTCGAGAATATCATCGTTGATGGGTTTGGTGACGAAATCAATGGCGCGGTATTTGAGGCTCTTTATCGCCAGGTCCATATCACCGTGGCCGGTAATCATAATGACTTCGGTATCGGGATTTTCATCTTTTATTTTGCGCAGCAGTTCAATGCCGTCCATCACCGGCATTTTAATATCGGTCAGGACGATGGGCGGATTTTCCCGGTGAAATATCTCCAGGGCCTCCTGGCCGTTTTCGGCCGTGAATACCTCATAGCCGCTATCGGCTAAAGATATCCCAAGGACTTTGCGTATACCTTCTTCGTCGTCTACCAGTAGAAGCTTGTTATCCATTGTATTCGGTGATCGGTGAAATGGGTGTCAAATTATTAGATCATTGACTGCGGGAGGCTTCTGCCTGCATCCCGCTGGTTTTAAAGCGGGGCAGCCGCGAGTTGCTCAAGGACTGACAGTGTATATCGCGGCTGGAAGCCGCTCCCACCGCTACACAAAGATCGGCCTGGATCAATAAACTGTGGCAACCAATTAAGAATACTACCCGATCGTATTTTTTACAATACCGATCAGTTTTTCGGGATCAAACGGCTTTTTGACAAAAGCCACCGCATCCTTGACGGCATGGTCGCCGTCAATGCCGCTGACAACGATGACCGGTGTGTCCTTTAACTCTTTGTCTTTTCTGAGTTTGCGATAGAACCGCGGCCCCCATTCGCCCGGCATCTGCAAATCGAGGCAGATCAGGTCCGGCTTCTCTTTTTTTACGACCGCCAGGCCTTCCATCGAGCTTTCGGCGCTGCAGGTTGCATAACCATTATCACTAAACACCGCCATAAGATATTTCACAATCACCGGATCATCGTCAATGATGAGAATCTTTTTGGGCATGTCGTTCCTCACTTTTCAGTTTTGAGCACAAAGTGCTCAAAACAGAGTTATTTGTTATTCGTTATTGGTTATTAGAATCCGATGATAAAAAACCGAACCATATTGTATCGATCCCCAGGTGTCTCTAGTGTTTATATCTAACTATCAAACTTTTCCCTATTTACTATTCACTATTCACTGCCCGACGGGCATGACATTCCCCGCACATAACCGGCCCCTGCTTTTTGGACTGGTGGCAGCCCTTGCAGTTCAAATGAAATGCCTTGCGCAACCCCGGCCGGTTGCCGGCGCTTTTCTCTGTATGGCAGTCGGCGCAGCGTTGATCTTCAGAGGACTCGTCGGTAATTCTTTCGCCGCTTTCGTATACATGGTGGCATTCATTGCATTCCTCGATCTCAGCGGTTTTATTGTGGTCATCATGCCGAAAAACAGCCGATGGCCGCCGCTGAACCTCAAAACTGTCCCCCGCCACCACCACCATATCTTCCTGACAAACTGCCGGCAAAGCAAAAAGAAAAGGGATTATCGTTATTGTCAGCAATACGGCCGAATGTCTTCTCATCACTTTTCTCCTTAGAATCTCTGAAAGTTTTTTCAAATTGCCGGGTTTCACGCGAGGGCCCCACAATTCGGCGGGAGTGAACATCTATCCTTACAACACATTGTGCTCAACAAGCGTCAGACACCCTGAATTTCCTATATCTGTCATCTGCCCTCTGTCTTCTGATAAACATAACCCTGAACGCTGAACCCAAAACCCGTGAACCTTTAACCTTTATCTATAACGTCATATAGTATATCGCTGATAAACTTTATCTCGTATCCCAGGCCGTAATGATGGTTAATATCCTCCAGACCGCTGTGGCAGTTATGGCAGGGAGCGATCAGCACTTTGGCCCCCCGGGACTTGGCTGCAAACAACTGCTCGGCCTTGACGCGGTTGCCCTCCATGCGGGTGGTCTTGAAGGGCGGTCCGCAATTGATGACCCCGCCGCCGGCTGCACAGCAATAGTTGTGCTCACGGTTCGGATGCATTTCGATCAGCTCTTCGCAGATGGCATTGATGACGTTGCGGGATTTCTGCGCCAGCCCCCCTCCGCGGATAACGTTACACGGATCATGCAGGGTAACCGGTTCGGCAAATTTTTTAACAATTTTGATCTTGTTTTCCCCCAGCAGCTCATCGTAAAAGTCAATGGCATGGACGATGGGTATGGGGGGCATCCGCCATCCCAGCCAGCGGTTGCCCATGTCATAGACCGAGCGAAAGGCATGGCCGCATTCTCCCATGACAATTCGCTTGACCCTCAAACGGGCGGCGGTTTCGAAGTGGACCCGTTTTATACGCCCCATGATTTCATTGTCGCCGGTCTACATGGCCGTATCACTGTTGTCCCAGCCGGGGGCGGCCGGCATGGTCCAGTTGACACCGGCCACGTCCATGATGACCGCCGCTTGATAAAGAAGCTGGGCCTGAAATTTGGGCTC
>JAFDCJ010000261.1 GCA_019312835.1 Deltaproteobacteria bacterium | reverse complement strand
TAACCGGCGACGGCTTTAAACACTTCCTGATGGGATTTTTCCATCCGGGCCAGAAACCCATGCGAGCGCACGATGGGGCTCCAGAGGGAAAAATCTTCCCGTTCAAAATCCATTCCGACGGCCAGCATGTCGCAAAGCGTCTCGATGAGATGATCTTCGGGCTTGTAAATTGAATCGCCGATGTCACCGACCCAGCAAAGGGGTTTGTTCTGGTAGCGCTCCTTCAGGTCATTGTAGAAATGCTGGGTGACGATGGTCAGGGGCTGCAGGCCGAGATCGGTGAAGGGCAGGGTGACCCCTTTTTCGGCCACCTGGATCAGGGCGCCATTGAAAACCGGTATGAGCTCAACCCCCTGATCGATGCAGATGCGGCAGATTCCCTCCAGGCCTTCGAGGCTGGCGCACACCGGGAACAGGAAAATCTTCCGGGGTCGGTGATGCTTGAGGGCTTCTTCTACAAAATAGGTCAGGGTAGATCCAGAAGCGATGCACTCTTCCATGATGATCCAGGTTTCGTCCTGCCACCACTCCCCGACAAATGAGCTTTCGACGATATTCCAGCCGCGGGAAACGGCATTGTCTTCGACCCGGGTGAGTTTTATGTAGGTGGTGTCGAGAAGCCGGGAGCGGTGCAGCGGGGGATTGGCGTCCAGCAGGTCCAGCGGGCGTCCGCCCCAGAGGATAACAAACTGCGCCAGCTTCCCATCGAACATCCGCTCGAACAGGCGCATCATGTCGTGACCGATCTCCTTGATCATTAAAAATTTTTCGGCTCCGCAGGCCTGGCGGCTGAGGAGAAACTCCTCGCCGACGCCGCGGCCGGGAAAATCAACCGCATAAATTCTTTCCGGCAGACATCTGCCCCGAAAGGCTTCGTGCCGGGTAATTCCCTTGATCAGCCAGATGTCCCGGCCGCCGCGCGACATGACAATTTCCCCGATATCTTCGAGATAGATTCGGTTTTCATCCACCTTCATACAACGCCTCCTTTGATATATCCGCAGCCGACATCGGCTGTTTCAGACTGTTTTTTTTGCGGGCGAATATAGGATAACAGTAGGGCCGTGTCAATTGCTATAAGCTGTTTCACAACTCGCCGTTTTACCCGATTGCCGCCTCCCATCTGAGACCTCAACGTCAAAAATCCCCCTTTCCCCCTTTTTCAAAGGAGCTTCAGGATTTTCAGCGGGTAGATATAGTCAGATGTTTCTCTTTTGTCAGGCCGGACCCGATCCGGCATCCAGTAGCGGAAAGAGGCCAAACAGCCCTGGATTCCGGATCAAGTCCGGAATGACGGTCAGTAATTGGTGTTTGCAGACCTTCTGACACAGTCTCCTTCGTGGCAATGACATGGAATAAATGAAGAAAATTTCGAATCCCTCAATATTTTGCCCACTAAAAACCCGCAAGGGCCTTTGAAAAAGGGGGGACAGGGGGAATTTTATCCTCTATAAATCCTTAAACGGTGCTGTGTTTTGTGATAATTGTACCAAGTACACAGACTTAGAGCGTCATGCCGCCGTCCATGATCAGGAGCTGACCGGTCATGAAAGCGCTTTTGTCGTCGGCCAGGTAGACGGCCGCCTCGGCTACCTCGGCCACCGTTCCGAGGCGTCCCATTTTATGCCGGTTGATGATGGACTGGCGCAGCGCGCGCGGGTCCGGACTGGATTCGATGCGGGCATTGAGGCCGGGGGTCAGAATCGTGGCCGGGCAGATGGCATTGCAGCGGATGCCCCGGTCAACATAATCAAGGGCCACCGATTTGGTAAGGCCGATCAAGGCGCCTTTGGACACCCCGTAGGCAAATCGCTCGGCGGCCGACGAGACGCTGGACAATACCGAGGCAATGTTGATAATGCTGCCGGCGCCCCGGGCGAGCATCCCCGGCAAAAAGGCCCGGATCATGTGATAGGCCCCGTATAAATTGACATCCAATGACAGCTGCAAGTCCGCATCGGTGCAGTTTAGGACGGTGCCAATGGCGACATGGCCGGCATTGTTGACCAGAACATCGATGCCGCCGATCTTTTCCGATACCCGGGCAACACTGACGGCATCGGTCACATCAAGTTGATGGATATGAATTCCGTCGAGCGACCCCAGGTCCCCTAGCGGGTCCATATTTCTGCTGGTGGCCCAGACCCGGCAGCCTTCCCTGGCAAAGGTCTCGGCGATGCAGCGACCGATACCCCTGCCGGCCCCGGTAACAAGAGCGGTTTTGGCTTTCAAGCGCTTACGCATAGGCTCCCCTTTTATGGTTGACAATAATATAGCGATTAAGATATATATTTTTATATGTTTATTGATACATTTAATCAACAGGTATTTGGCAAGCGCGATGAAAAATGTTCAGATAAGCTTTGGTGAGGATCTCCTCAAGACCATCGACCAGTATGCAAAAACAGCTCGGCTCACACGATCCGCCCTGGTGCGAGAGGCCGTGAAAACATGGATCAGACAGGCCGAGATAACACAATTTGAGGACACCTGGATCCAAAAACTGAAGGAAAATCCCGATGATTTAGCAGATTCTGACGCCTGGCTGAAGGCGGAAAAGTGGGGGGATGAATGAATCGCGGCGATGTATGGTTGATTGATCTGGGCGGCCGGACAGGCACCCGGCCGGTTCTCATTTTAACCAGGCAAAATGTGATTAAATACCTCGATAAGGTTATCGTGGTAGAAATAACCACGCAAGGAAAGGGATATCCCACCGAGGTGTTCATCGACCAAAAAGGCAATCTCCCGAAACCGTCTTTTGTGCAGGCCGATAATCTGCACACGGTGTCCAAAAAGCGGTTGATAAAGTTTCTGGGCACCCTGGATCCGGAATCCATGCTGGCCGTGTCACAAAAAGTTGTATTGGCCCTGGCGCTTGAAACCGTCATGCCGGACGGGTAATCTCTGATTTTTTCCTTTTCCATCCGCGATCTGCGATGCCGGTGTAAATGCTAAGCGCGGCTGGAAGCCGCTCCCACAACCACTCATCGACTTTGAGCAAACTGAAAGCGGTCTTACAAGCGGCCATCGGTTGCCGGATGATTACTTTTAAAATATTTTTCCCGGGGCAAATACCGAAGCCATTTGGATTTTCCAAATGGCCTTTTTCTTCTGGTGACTGTCATGGGCTTCCTTTTCAACAAACCAGATAGATATAGCCGTCCTTCCTTCTCCCGCCGTGATTGCCTGAGGTATATGATGTGCGGCTGGGGTCTTATGCTGGCCAGGCCGTTTGCGCCGATCCGGGCGGCTGGCGTTAGATCGGACCCGGGCCTTCTGGAAAAATACCTGGGGGAGGAGCTCAGATACCAGATCGGCTATGGACTCCTTGACCATGTTGGTGACGCCAAGACCGGATTTATGCCAACAGATGTCTCCGATATTTACAAAATCAGCCTGGAGGGCCACGGGGTTGGTTTTATCAATTTTTTCCTGGGAGGCGTAACTTACACCTATACATCCTTTTGTCGTTACTTATCGGATCAGGACCGCCTGCATCCGGTCTATTTTGAGTTGAAAAAACAGCGCGGCACAACGCAAAGCCTGCGAAGCATCCGATATAATTACAAGACCCGCGAAATCATATATCAGCAAACCACCCCCGCCGGGAAAGCTCTCATAACAACAGAATCCATGGCGGCCGATCGAATCTACGAAGATTATCTCACCCTGTTTTACAACTTTCGCCATGGGCGTTATGGTTCCCTCGTGCGCAACCGCCCATACAAGCTGCCGTTGTATGTCAAAGCGCAGATGCAGCCCGTAACGCTTCATATCGCCGATATTGAAACGGAAGACAGATTTCGCCGCCGGGAACGCAATCAGACCGGAAAAGATTATTTCATTCGATTTCAGATCAACCCGGAGGATGTGTCGTCAGGGTCCGGTGAGATCAAAGGGTGGCTGTCTTCGGACGCTACTCCCGTAAAGGGCACCATTGAGGATGTGGTATTCTTCGGCGATTTGTGGGGGGACTTGATCGAAAAGCAGATTTTGAGACCACACCGGCGGGTTAGGGTTCCCGCTGGTATCAAAGCTATGCTTTAAATTTCAAATAGTTGGAATGTTGGAAGGGGGAATGCTGGAATATTGGTTAAAGATTCCGAGTCTGCCTTCTGATGGATAAAATATAGATTCATTTCGCTTTATACCCAGTATTCCATTACCCCATTTTTCCATTATTCCAGCCTAATCAGGCTGGCAAGTATTTAGCGTTCCACTCGCTTCGAGTAGCGCTTTCCAATCATAGGGTGTCTTCCTTGTCGTAGACATTGGCGATGCAGCAGGTAAAGGTGGCGGGTTCATCGCTGATATTTTTCATACCGTGGGGCTGCATGCTGGGGATATAGATCGACGTCCCCGGACCGCAGACGACCTTTTTTACGAGTTCATCCGTTTCGGGGTCAAACTCCCAGCATTCGAACTCACCGGAAATAATGAACATGGTCTGATGATAAAAATGGTTGTGAATGGGAATCTGGCCCCCGGGCTGGATGGTAAAAAAACGCAGGCCGTATTCAGGGTAACCGTTGCCGTCGTCTCCATGCTGTGACAGCCAGCGGATACTGGTACCGATCACATCGTGCATCTTGCCCCTGTAAGGAAATTTGTCAACTTTTTTTTCTTCGCAGTCTTTCCAGTGTATAACATGCATGGCTGGGCTCCTTATTGATGATCAGGGAATTTTGGGGCACATCGGACGGATAAACGACCGTCGTGGCATCGCTTATGATAGCTCCCGCTACCCTTTCAACTGGTACGTCGGCCGTGTCCCTTTTTGCTCGTAATAGGGCATAATTTGGGGGACAAATTCGGCAAGCTTCTTTTCGCGATTTTCCGGGGACGGATGGGTGCTCAGAAATTCGGGCGGACCTTTGCCGCCGACCTTGGCCATCTTTTGCCAGAGGGTGATGGCCGCACGCGGATCGTAACCGGCTTTGGCCGCCAATTCAATACCGATCCGATCCGCCTCGGATTCCGCCGAGCGGCTATTGGGCATCTGGACCGCCAGAGCGGCGGCCAAGGCTGCCCCTGTCAGGGCCAAGCCCTTATTGTCTCCGGCAGCGACCCCGACGGCGACCACCCCGATCGAGCTGGCCATGGCTACCGACATCTTTTCGGCCGAGTGCTTGGCCAGCGCATGGGCAATCTCATGGCCCAGAACCTGGGCCAGCTCGTCATCGGTTGCATTGAGCTGGGTGGCCAGGCCGCTGTAGAGGGCCATCTTTCCTCCCGCCATGGCCCAGGCGTTGACCGTCTTGGGATCGTCGATGATCTTGATACTCCACTCCCAGTTTTTCGTTTCCGGCCGCATTTGGATGGCCTGGGCCACCAGCCGTCCGGTAATCTTGTAGACCCGGTCCTTCAACGGCCTGTCGTTATCGATTTTGCCTTGCTGCTCGTAGGGTTTCAGCATCTCTACGTAGGCTTGTTTCGAAGCGGCAATGGCCGAGTCCTCCGAAACAATCATAAGCTGCCGTCTGCCGGTCGGGCTGGTGGCACAACCCACAATCAGGATCAGAAACAGTATCAGTATGACGGGTGATTTTCGCATATGGGCAACCTGCAATCTGTTTGACATTCCGGGCTACTTTAGGGCAATCCATAATTTTAAACCGATCCAAAACGCGGTTTATGTGGCAAATCTAAGCGCGATGGTATTCGGTGTCAAGTTAAACCGGGACCACTATCCCGGATTCGACGGTTTGGCAAAACATATGATCAGGATGGCCACGCAGCTCATGGCCGCAAATATGGTGAAGGCCGTGCGGTAACTCTGGGCGGCATCATAAATCAGGCCGGCGATGGCGGGTCCGAAAGCCGCGCCGGTCATGGTAAACAATCCCGCCAGCCCCGAAACGGTCGCAAACGACAAAAGGCCGAAACACTCTCCGATGATCAGCGACTGCATCATGATAATGGATCCCATGGTCAGGCCGAAGGCGAGGGTGCCCAGATACAAAATGACTATATGATGGTAGTGGGCCAACGTGAGCATGGCCGCCCCCTGAACCAGAAAACAGACCATGATGACATAGCGCTTGTCGCAGCGATCCACGAACGTGCCCAGAATCAGTCGCCCGATAATACTGGCCCCGGCGGTGATGCTGACCGCGGTGGCGGCACCGCTGACCCCAAGATACGGGCTGAGAAAGGACACCTGATGGACCAGAAAGGCGATCTGACCCGCAAGGGCCAGCAGAAACGCGACCACGATAGACCAGAACGCCAGGGTGCGGACCGCCTGTCGCCTGGTCCAGACCTGCATTTGCGCCGCATAGTCAAGGGCAGGGCCGGGAAGGTCAGCGGTCGAGGTCGGCGGCGGTTCGCCGTCCGGAAATTGGCCCAGGTCGGCCGGACGCTGACGGATGAAAAAGATTGCGTTGGGAATCACCACCACACAGTAGATCGCTCCCAGGACCGGCAGGGCCACGGTCAGTCCCCAGCGGGAAATCATGTAGCTGGCCAACGGAACCAGAAAGATGCCGCCGGCGCTGAGGCCGGTGTTGGCAAGACTCATGGCAAAGCCGCGTTTGCGAATAAACCAGTTGGTAATCAGGGTGTTGACCGGAACCAGTGAGGTACAGCTGAATCCCAGGGCCATCATAAAATAGACCGCATACAGCTGCCAGACAGTGTTGATACGGCTTAACAACGCGAAACCCGCGCCGATGACCACCGACCCGACGATCAATACCCCCTTGGGCCCGTAGCGGTCGACCTGGCGTCCGATAATCATCCCCATAATGCCCGAGGTTAGAAAATAGAGCGTGACGGCCGAAGAGATGGTTGCCTTGGGCCATCCATGCAGCGTGCGCAGCGGGTCCAGGAACACGCCGTGACCGTAGAACCCGATGCCGGAGGACACCGACAAAATCAGTGTGCCGGCCCCAACGATCCACCAGCCGTAAAATGATTTTGACGTCGAAAAAGTCATTTGAGCTAAATCCGCCCCTGGTCTTCGACCGCTTCGATAAAGGCCACGATGTTCTCAAAGGGCGCAAAATCGATGTCGTATGCCGGTGTCAGCAGCAGGCCCTCCGGGCCTAAGGTATGAATGCAACGCGCGACTTCGGACCGAATTTGATCCGGGGTACCCTGGTCCCACAGGCGGGCACTGCCGACCGTTCCCCACAGGGCCAGCCGGTCTCCGAACTGGCGCTTGATGGCGGCAGCATCCATGCAATCGGGCTGGACCGGGTTGATGACGTTGACACCGATATCCACCAGGTCCGGTATGAGCTTTGTGAAGTCGCCGTCGCTGTGGTAGAAAACCAATAAATCCGCGGATTCCTCCCGGGCGCTGTTGACGACCCTGGCCATGCGCTCTTTAAAAAAGCGGCGCCACGTGGACGGGCTGATCATCAGGCCGGTGGGCATGGCCACGTCGTCATCCAACAGCAGGATATCGACACCGGCCCGGGCCAAAATGAGCGCGTTTTCGATTAACATCGCCGTCAGTTGTTCGAGCAGGTAATCGGCCAGTTCGGCGCGTTCCACCAGATCGATCATAAAATTTTCAAATCCGCGCAGGCGCCATGCCGTCTCAAACAGCTCACCGCCTAAATGCGGCGGCATACCGGCCACTGCCTTGCCCTGGTCATGCCAGTGCTTGACCTGTTTGGCGAGTCCGGCATGGCGGCTCGGATTCGACAGGTCCGGCAGGACATAGCTTGCCAGCTCCTTTAGCGAGCGAATGCTGCTCAGCGGCCGGGAACGACCCCTTTCCGGATGATACTGCCATTCATGGTAGATGCGCAGCTGGGCCTGGCTGCCCACGTGAATGTCCCGGGGCAGACGGTCCAGATAACGCCGAAAGGCATTCTGATTTTTGGGCGGGTCGAATTCGGCAAAGCGAACGTCCAGATTGAAGTAGTCCTCGGGCGCCGTGGGTGCGATGGCATCAAAGGACTGATTAAAAAAACCCAGAGCTTTGGGGATGCGGTCGGGCTTGCGGCACAGCAGCGCCTCTCTTACGCGTTGGCGGGAATTCAAGTTGACTCCAATGAAGGGTTTTTAAGCTCCACAACACCACACAATCAATCTGCATTTTGATGATATCTATATTTTTCATTGCAAGCGGGAATAAGCAAGAGAAAATTATTGTAACTTCAATGGACTTTCAGGGTCATATACCCTTAAGCTTCACACTGGCGAACATAAGTTGGAAAAAGTATCCTAAACTTGTAATGACCGGTTAGCCGGTTTGCCCGTTCGCCCGTGAAATTAAAAATCACGCCATCACACGGGCCAACCGGCACACGGGCTCAACGGGCTGACCCGATTTAATGAAAGGAGGCCAAAAACGATGACTGAAAATTTAATCGAAATGGATGACAGCAGCTTTGAATCCCAGGTCCTGCAGGCAGACAAACCGGTCCTGGTTGACGTTTGGGCGCCCTGGTGCGGGCCCTGTAAGGCCATTGGACCGATGATCGAAAAATTAGCCGCAAGCTACGGCGATCGGATCCTGTTTGTCAAGTGCAACGCGGACGACAGTCAGCAAGCCGCAGCCAGATATGGCATTAAATCCATTCCGACCCTGATGTTTTTCAAGGATGGTTCCGTTTTCGATAAAATCTCCGGCCCGACAACTCCGGCCAAAATTGAGGAAGTGCTAAAAAAAATTGTGACTGGCGAGCAAGGGGCGACGCCGTTTATTGTTCAGTAATGGGCAGCCGGCCGCTTTTCGGAGGGCGCCTTAAGACCAAGTCTGCTAGTTTTTAACCGCACAAAACTGATTTTTACCATTGGCTTTTGCAGAGGACAGGGCCTTCTCCGCCATTTGAATGAATTCGTCCTTGGAAGCATCTTGATCGGGTAGCAAGGTTGCCACACCGAAGCTCAGGGTAAATGTTAACGCTTTATTTTCATGCCCGCATTTCAAGGCATTAATCGCTTTTTTAAGCCGTTCGGCGACCCGCAATCCGCCTGTCAGAGGCGTTTCGGGTAAAATGAGGCCAAATCTGTCTCCCCCGTATCGAGCGACATGATCCGACTGTCTCAATTCTTTTCTGATACAATTCGCGGCAGACTTTATCACATAATCACCTGCCTGGTGGCCGACCGCATCATTGATGGTTTTTAAATCATCAATATCCGCAATAATAATCGATAATGGAAATTGGTACCTTCTCGACCGATACAATTCCTGCTCTAATAATTCATGAAAATATTGATAATTTACGAGCGGGGTCATTGCATCTCGAATGATCTGTTCCCTTAATTTTTGAATCTCCCGTTGCTGCTGAACCACTTTATTCATTAAGTCGCCGGAAAGATTAATTATTTCTTTTCTGGCGCTGTCAATCAGCTCGCTATAATCATCATTATCTTTGACGCTGATTTCAAAAAGCGGAAATATCTGTCGGGTGTGTTCATGTAGTTTTTTGCCGATCTCATCGATATTGAATTTATCGTCAAACTCGTATTTTTTCGCATGAAGTTCAATGAGACCCAGCGCAAGACACTTTTCGGTATCGTTGAACAGGTCAATGAACAGCGCGGACAGGTGAAGTATTCTGGTGAGCATTTCAATTTCCGGAGAGTCCACGGTCAAATTGTCCGGCTGATGATGAAAACCGATGGGCACGTAAAATAATTCCGGTAATCCCCAGAATTGAATCAAATGTTTTCCAACCGCCATATGGTTAAATCCAAACACTTGATCTTCGGCTTCATGATAACTGCAGCCGGAGGTCTGCATTTCTTTAATCACCAGACTATACTGTTTGGGCAAGCACCGGACCAGCGTCAGGATGCCAACGTTATGTAAAAGGCCGATAAAAAAAGCATCCTCGGCAAGATCGGGATTGATGCCTTCAGCCAGTGATCTGGCAGACACGGCCCCGATCAAAGAATCCTTCCAAAATGATTCATAGGCAAAATTAACGGGTTCTTCCTCGTGAAAATTTTTAACCAAGGAAAAACTGAGGGCCAGATTTTTTACCGTCTTAATTCCCAGCATGCTAACGGCATGATTGACCGATGTAACCTTTGTCTGCAGGCTGTAATAGGGAGAGTTGATGCATCTCAATATCTCCGCACTAATGGATGGATCGGATGAGATTAGTTTTGTTATTTCATTCAGATCGGGCTCGTCACGGCGCACCGCATCCAGCAATTTCAGCGCAACACCCGGCACGGTCGGCAGTCTGTCCGTGTTTTTAATTATTTCTTCAAAAGCTATATTTTCGTCCATAACTTCACGCTTTTAATACAAATGGCCGCTGTCCGAATAATTTTCTTATTCGGGACTAACCCCTATATACAATATCGGCTTTTTTATCATGAACTTAATTTAAAAGCGCTTTCGAATTTGCAGACAATTACGATAAAAAAATTGCTAAAGTATTGGTAAGAACCGCCGATAATAGTTATTTGGGGGTCTTTCCAGACAATGGAAATTTAATCATATCCATACCAACTTCACTATCAGGCGATTCATTGCATTTGGCACCATGACAGATTTTTTGCCGGTATTATTGCGGGTCATCATCGTCGCTGCCATCCTGTTTTATTTGGTGGTTACAGGCCGCAAGGGCAATATCCAGGACCAGAAAGGATGGCGTTTCATCCTGGCCGGGTTTACCCTGATTTTTTTCGGCCTGATCATCAGCATCCTTGATTTATTCGATTTCACTGACAGCTTTTTTTTCCTGCTGCTAACCCAACACCAGAATTTTCTGGAACGCACGGTCGGCTACACCCTGGGTTTTTTGCTGCTGGGCATCGGTTTTTATCACTGGGTGCCGGGAATTGTTTCCGGGCGCCGGGCCGAACGAAAAATTGGGCAATTTTCCGATGAGCTGGCCCTGAATGTTACCCTGCGCACCCGGGAGCTGACCGAGGTTATCGACCGACTCGAGCAGGAGATTGCCAACCGTAAGCGGGCGGAGGAAGCCCTGAGCAACAGCCAGGAGCTTTACAGCAACATTGTTGAATCCATGGGTGACGGCATTATGGTTCTAGACGTTGATTTCAATATTACCTATTGGAATCAGGCCATGGAAAACATATCCCAAATTCAGCGCCGGGATGCGGTCGACAGCGGGAAGCTGCCCTGGGATCTGGTCCCCCATCTTGCCGAACAGGGCATCGATATAATAATGAAACAGGCCATGGCGGGTACGGCGACAGCTAGAGACGAAATCCCTTACCGCCTTGCGGACGGCAGTCAAGGATTTACGTCTGAGATGTATTTGCCCCTGCGGACCGCCGCCGGCGATATCCGCGGTATTGTGGGTATTATCCGTGACATAACTGAAAAAAGGCGGCTGGAAAACCATCTTCAACAAACGAAAAAATTGCAGGCTGTCGCCGAAATGGCCAGCGGCATCGCCCATGATTTTAACAATATGCTGACATCGGTGGTCGGCTTTATCTCGCTGGCAAAAATGAATCTGCAGTCCGGCCGCCCGGCGATCGCCGAACTGGAAAAGGCCGAAAAAATTGCCCTTCGAAGCAGTGAGTTATCCGATACCTTGATTTCATTCTCGCGGGCCAATAGACCGGTAAAAAAAAAGGTCTTCATTACCGCTTTTCTCAAACGATCCCTGCATTTGACCCTGAGCGGCTCCAATATCCGATTTGAGTTTTCAGGTAGCGATGATGATTTGCTGGTTGAAATCGATGAAAGCCAGGTCGCCCAGGCCATTTACAATATTATCAAAAATGCCAAAGAAGCCATGCCCAGTGGCGGTGAACTAACGGCCAAAACCAAACGGATCAGGGCCCATAATTTCAAGCCGCTGGACCTTTCGACAGGGGAATACGTCAGAATCTCCATCAGCGATCAGGGGGCGGGGATCAAATCGAGCCATCTGGACCGAATTTTCGATCCTTACTTTTCGACCAAACAACGCGGAACCCAGAAGGGCATGGGGTTGGGACTTTCGATTGCCCACTCCATTATCAAGAAACACAGGGGCAATATCACCGTTAAATCCGCAGTCGGCAAAGGCTCAACCTTTTACATCTACCTGCCCCTTGCACAAGGGAAAATCGAAAAACCGGATCATCCGACGGTTCATGCAAGGAGTGCAAAGGGGGATATTGGCCTGAACGCCAGAAAGATCTTGATTATGGATGATGAGAAAGACCTGCTTGAGGTTGCCGGAAAGCTGTTAAACCGCTTAGGCTTTGAAACGGATTTTGCTGCCTGCGGGGAGGAGGCTGTCCAAAAATACCAGAACGCCATGGCATCAGATCGGGGTTTTGATGCCGTGATCCTGGATTTAACCGTCAAAGGCGGTATGGGCGGCACCAAAACAATGGAAAAGCTGCTGAACCTGGATCCGGATGTGGTAGCCTTTGTTTCGAGCGGGTATGCCGAGGATACAGCGATGGTCAACTACCGGGAACATGGATTTTCAGGCGTCATCGTCAAACCATACAATATCGATGAATTGGGCCGCGAAATATCAAAAGTCACTAAATAATGGCTTCCAATTTCAGACCACCCGCCCTGACC
This sequence comes from Deltaproteobacteria bacterium, assembly GCA_019312835.1. GTDB lineage: Bacteria > Desulfobacterota > Desulfobacteria > Desulfobacterales > JAFDCJ01 > JAFDCJ01. The sequence goes on along the minus strand of JAFDCJ010000261.1, from coordinate 3,131 downwards.
GTATTGCGGCCGTCTCTTTTGGCCCGGTATAGGGCTTTGTCGGCTGCCGAAATGAGCAAATCCTTTTCAAAGGTTTGATTGGCAATGGTGGTCGCAACCCCGAGACTGACCGTTGCGCGGATTTTTTCCCCGTCAAATTCAAAGCCCTGATCGCCGATGCTTTTCCGGATTCTTTCGGCAATCTCGAGCCCTTCGGCGCGGCCGCAGTCACCCAGAACGATCATAAATTCCTCACCCCCGATTCTGCCAACCTTGTCGTAGGGCCGCACACATGCGTGCATTCGTCTGGCAGTTTCTTCCAGGACGGCATCACCGGCCTGGTGGCCGTAAGTGTCGTTGATCGACTTGAAATGATCCAGATCCGCCATGATGAGCGACAGCGGTTCAGACTTTCGCTGGGTGCGGGAGAGCTCCTGCTCCAGATCCGAAAACACGGCGCGTCGGTTCAGCAGGCCGGTCAGGGCATCATGCATGGCCTGGTGCTCGATGTCGTGGTAGGCTTTGCGCAGCTCGGAGGTGCGCTCCTGAACCATGGATTCCAGACCGATGTTGAGAATCTGCATTTTCTTTTCAGCCTGCCAGCGCGCCGCCAGGGTGGAAGCAAACTGTCTGATTTCAAAGGGATGAAAGGGTTTTTGAAGGTAAAGCAGCCGGTCGGGAGGGGGAACGCGTTTTTCAATTTCGGCCGGGTCGATGTCACTGTAACCGGTGACAATCACAATCTGCGTGGCGGGAGAGACCGTCCGGATATTCTCGGCGGTCCAGATGCCGTCGCGACCGGGAGGCATACGAACGTCGATAAACGCCATGGCAAATTCATTTTCGTCCTGCCGCACGGCTTCAAGGGCGTCCTCACCCTGGCTGCACAGGGTCAAATCATACTGCGGGGGTGGCAAACATCCCGCTGGATTGCCGTTGTTCGCGGCGGCCGCTTCGTTGCCGGAAACGCCTGTCCGGGATGGATCCGAGCTCTGTGAAAATTGATTGCTCAGAATCTGATCATAGAGTTCCCGGATCATTTCTTCATCATCAACCGCCAAAACCTTAATCGGATCATTTGCGTCGCTTTTCATAGATATCATCGCCTGGCTAGGATGTTAGAGAAAGGAGCCCCCGAAGAATATTGACCGCTGGCAACCAACCATTTATCCTAGTCAATATCGGCCGATATCTCTCAAACTTTAGCAAAAAATTAACTTTTTCCCCCTCCGGCAGCCGCTTTTGCACCGGGTGCTCCTGGACCCAAAAACCGCTGCGCGGTGATACAGCGGCGCAACCCGGCCGATGGGCGGCCTGCCATTATCAACTGACCCCGGATTTTTAGGAAACGCAAAAAAATAGACCCCGTCCCCATTGTGAATTGGATTTAATCGATCGTATTGTGCTATTTATAAACAGCCGGGACTGTCTGTTTTTATTACACCGATGGAAAGGATAATGAAATGGCTACGGTTAGCGTTTTGAAGGCAACCTATTCGGATCTGAAGATTGATGCTCTTCCCGCACCCTTTGGCGGCATGGAACCGTTTGTAAAAAAGAACGAGAAGGTCCTTCTCAAGGTGAATCTGTTATCAGCCAAAAAAGGGCCGGAAAAGGCCGTTACCACGCACCCTGAATTCGTAAGGGCCGTGGTGCGAGCCGTCAGAAAGGCCGGCGGAGAACCGTATATCGGAGACTCCCCGGCGGGCGCCTTTTCCAAAAGACATCTTACCAAAGCCTATGAGCGCTCCGGGCTCATGGATATGGCCGACGAAGAAGGGATTCCGCTGAACTTTAATACAGCGTCCAAAAAATTGGATATCCCCGAGGGCAAACGGTTGCAAAGATCTCCCATCTGTGAATTTGCGTTAAGGGCTGATACGGTCATCGCGCTGCCGAAACTAAAAACCCATTCCATGCAGTATTTGACACTGGCCTGCAAGATCATGTACGGCGTCGTCCCCGGTCTTACCAAGGCCAAATACCATGCGCAGTTCCCACGTAAAGTTCATTTTGCGGACATGATGCTGGATATCCTTACCATCGTAAAGCCCCGGCTCTATATCATGGACGGTATCCTGGCCATGCAGGGCCAGGGACCCGGCAGCGGTGACCCCGTCAATTTGGATCTGGTGCTGGCATCCACCGACCCTGTGGCGATGGACATTGCCGTATGCAGAATTCTGGGGATCGAGCCGGTGGGCATACCGGCACTCAAAATGGCGAAGGTTCGCGGCTTGTGGCCGGAGAGGATTGACTATCCCTTCCAGGCACCCGGGGGTGTCGCCTATCGCGGATTCAGACTGCCAAACACGGCCGATCACCTGTTAACCGGTAAAAAACCGCCCAGAAAAAGCCCCGTTATCACGGATAAATGCACCGCCTGCGGCGAATGCGAGCGTATTTGCCCTAAAGAGGCCGTCAAGGTCGATGGTTCCATGGCCGCGGTAACATACGCCAGGTGCATCCGGTGTTTCTGCTGCCATGAGGTCTGTCCCGAAGATGCCATCGTCTTGCGCAGCGTGAAGTTTCATTGAGTGTTGGATCGGATATGAGCAAAACTTGAATACCGTATACTATATGTAACTGATTACATAATTTTTGTGCACAATACCTCCTAAAGCGTCGGGGCCCTCAAAGGCGCATCCCGATAACTATCCGTAATCACTTCAGTTTATAAACCCCAATGTTTTGCACGCTTTTTGCTAGACTATCAGCTGATCTTGCCGGCCAGCAATTTTCTGCCAGCCGCGAAATACCCATATCTTCTTGTTGTTGGAAAAGAGAAACGTTTATGAATATAGTCAATAATGAAGTTGGTTTTGAAAAAAGAGTCGCGCCGCGGAAACCTTATTCAGGCAATATTTTTTTCACCACGAAAAACGGCCTCAATGAAGGCCGACTCAAAAATTTCAGCAGGTATGGTCTGTTCATCGAAACAAAGGCCTGGCTGTCGGAAGGCGAGGTCATTACGGTCGCCTTGCCGCATTTAAACGGCAAAAACATCAAGTGCAAAGGGCAAATCATGTGGCGCAACAGCCAGGGATGCGGGATCGAATTGTTTCGAAAACGCAGCCCTTTTAACTTCAGGATCATCAAGTAAGAAGGGATCATCGTAACCGCCCAAAAACAATCCCGTTCCTGCCTGTGAG
>JAFDCJ010000260.1 GCA_019312835.1 Deltaproteobacteria bacterium | reverse complement strand
AGTTATATGGCCATCTATGTGTTGCGGGATGCCATCGAGCGTGCCGGCAGCCTTGATTCGGACAAGATTGTGGCCGAGCTGGAAAAAACCGAGGTGATGGGCGTCTATGGCCGCTTGAAATTTGATCCCAAGAGCCACCAGGTCGTCCCGGCTCTGGATCCTGAGACCGGTGCGGTGGGCAGCATTCTGCAATGGCAGGCCGGCAAGCGGGTTGTGGTTTATCCCAAAAGCATTGCCAAAGGCGGCATTCAATTACCGCCATGGATGAAAAAATAAAGCCTGAATCCTGCATGAAAATTAATGCGAAGGTGAGATTCAATTTAAATATTGCATGTTAGGCAAAATCTAAAAATAGTATAAAATATTTGTTTTGCGGGTTGAAGGCGTTGCTTGTCTTGCGCCTTCAACCCGTTTCACGCCATGTTTTTCCTGATCATACCATGCAGATTTTGATTTACGGTACCATAAACAGTGTCGCTCTGGCGCTATTTGCGCTGGGCTTTGCGATGGTATACGGCGTCAGTCGTTTGCCCAATTTCGCTCATGGTGCTCTGTACGTGACCAGTGGTTTTATTACCTGGACATTTGTCAACACGTTGGAGCTGAATTATCTGGTCAGCATCCTGCTGGCGATGTTGGGCACCGGGATTATTGGGGCCCTGATCTACCAGTTCGTGCTCATCCGTATCCGGGGGATGGAAATATCGGAAATTATGGCGACCTATGCCATTGGGCTGGCCATTCTGGAGGGCCTTCGCTGTGGCGGTTTCAGGGGCTTGACCTATACCCTGCCGGCCTTTATCGAGGGCAGCACCGAAATTGCAGGCGTATCGGTGGATTACCAGCGTTTGCTGGTCGTCGGCATCGGCGCGGCGGTGGTCGCGGTGCTGTGGCTGTTTACCCATTATACGCGCATCGGTTTGGCCCTTCGCGGAATGGCCCAGGATGAGCGTGCCGCCATGATGCTGGGTATCGACTCGGACCTGATGGCGCTGGCAGCCATGGGGTTCGGCTCCATGCTGGCCGCCTTGGGGGCCGTCGTGCTGCTTCCTTTGGGAAATATCGTCGTTGAAGCAGGCTATAACGTTCTTATATTGGCCATCGCGGTTTGCATTGTCGGTGGCCTGGGTAGCTGGTTCGGTGCGGTGCTGGCGGCTTTTATCATCGGGTTCGCCCAAATTCTAACCGTCGTTTATCTGGGTGCCCACTATCAGATGGTGGTCGCCTTGCTGGCGATCATCATCACGCTGATTTTAAGACCCTCCGGGCTGTTTGGTCTTCAGAAAGAGCTGGAAGAGCGCGTATGAAAGCATCAACAGAGCAACGCCGCAAGGAACGATTGGACCGGGGAATCAAGGTTCGATCCGAAGGCATCTATGCCCTGATGTCCTGGCGGGAGCTGTCCTATCTGTTTTTACCCCGAGTTGTGTTGATCGGCGGTCTGTTGGTTTTGCCGCTGGTAATGCCCTCCATGTACTGGCAACGCGTGATATCCATTGTCTGCATTTATGCTCTGCTGGCATTGAGTTTTGATTTTCTGGCGCACTACGTGGGGTTGGTGTCATTGGGCGGCGCATTTTTTATCGGCACGGGCAGTTATATTGCTGCCATTCTCAACACGTCGCTGGGATTGCCACCCATTTTCACCATTCCGATTGCCACGTTGCTGGGTGCGGTTATCTGCACCGTTCTTTTGCTGCCCTGTCTTCCGTTGCGCGGGGTTTATTTTGCCATCGTCACCCTGATGTATCCGCTGCTTTTTGCGCGGGTTATCGAGGCGTTGGATATTCTGGGCGGAACAGATGGGATTGTGGGTATCGAAAGTTTTGCCAACCGCTGGATGGAGCAATATTTCATCATTGTGATGGTTCTGTTGCTGCTATTTGGCACCCGTCGATTGGTCAACCAGGATATCGGCCTGGTTTTCAGAGCGGTTAAAGACAACGATCAGTCGGTGCGGGCATCGGGAATGAGTGTGACCTATTACAAAACCATAGCGGTATTTATCGCCTCCGGGATCGGTTGTCTGGCAGGTGCTTATCTGGTTCATTTATACATGTGGGCCGGTTTGTCGACGCTGGCCCTGGATTTTTCCATTTTGCCCATTGCCGCCACCGTCATCGGCGGTTCCGGAACACTGGTGGGCCCGGTACTGGGTGCTTTTATTCTGGTGCCCATTTCAGAATTGCTGCGGGCATTCGGCACCCTGCGCATCGTATTTTATGCCCTGATTCTACTGGCGTTTATTATTTTTCGCAGCGAAGGTCTCATGGTTTATGGCCAGCGCAAATATCATCAATTCGAAAAGTGGATTAAAGTATGAGCACATCGACGACACCACTGCTGCAGATTAAAGAGGTGACCAAAGCCTTCGGGGGCATTTATGCCTTAAATGAGGTCAGTTTCGATCTGCACGAAGGCGAAATTCTGGGCATTATCGGCCCGAACGGGTCCGGCAAGACCACCCTGGTCAATTGTATTACCGGCTTTATCGAGTTGAATGCCGGTGAGGTTCTGTATCAGGGCAAAAAAATATCCGGCAAACCCCCGCACAAGATCGCCGACATGGGCATTACCCGCACCTTTCAGGTCATGCGCCCGTATTACAGCCTGCCAGCCTATAAGAACCTGGTCATTCCGCTTTTTTCGCCCCGGGCCAAACGGACCGGCGGCTGGAGAGGCGGCGGTAAGCTGGGGGACCGTAACACGGTCAGTATCGACATATTAGAAGAATTGGGTTTTGAGCGTGAGTCGTTTGTACCTTACAAAAGGGCGTCCAATTTGCCCACGGGTTATCTCAAGCGTCTGGAGCTCGCCCGCTGTCTGGCGCTAAATCCGAAGGTGATCATCTGTGATGAAGTCTTTTCGGGCTTGAGCATGAGTGAAATTGCCAGCATGGTGCCGCTGGTGGAACGTCTGCAGCTGGAAGGCATCACCCTGATTATGATCGAGCATCGTCTCAGGGAGCTGTTTCAGGTGGCCAACCGGATTATGGTGCTCAATTTCGGTGAAAAGCTGATTGAGGGCACGGCCGAGGAAGTCATGGCAGATGAAAAAGTAAAAGAGGCCTATTTCGGATCCGAGGAAGTTGAGGAGGTAATGGCGCATGCTTGAGGCAAATAGGCTGATGGTGTTTTACGAAAACATGCTGGCCCTCAATAATGTCAGCGTCAGGTGTGAAGAAAATCAGATTGTCGGCGTCTTTGGCGCCAACAGCGCCGGCAAGTCGACCCTGATGTACACCCTGTCGGGAATCATGGAAGATATCCGCAAAAAGGAAGAGATGGCCGGTGGCGAGCGCATCAGTGTTCTGGGCGATATCACTTATCTGGGAGAAGATATCACCGTCCTGAAGCCCAGCAAGCGCGCCAAAAAGGGAATAGTGCTCTGTCCGGAAAGACGCCGAATCTTCAAAGAATGCAGTGTCCTGGATAATTTGCGGATCGGGGGCTATCTGGCAACACCGGCCCAGGCCAGAAAAACGCTGGAATATGTGTTTAAAGTCTTTCCGGCGCTTGAGAAATTGCAAAAACGTATTGGCGGGTTTTTAAGCGGCGGCGAACAGCAAATGCTGGCCATCGGCAGAGCGCTGATGGCACAACCAAAATTGCTGCTGCTCGATGAACCTCTTTTAGGGTTGAGTCCCCTAATCCAGGCGGTCTTGGTGCGGGCCACCAAGGAAATTCGGGATGAGATGGGCATTTCGATTATTGTAACCGAGCAGTATGCCCGTCCCGTCTTGCCGATTGTCGATTATGCCTTTATTCTGGAAAATGGGGCAGCGGTACTGGAAGGAACCCGCGACGAGCTGATGAATAATCCGGATGTGAGATCGGCCTATTTCGGAATATAAAAAAGGGTTGAGCCCGTTGCCCGTTAGCCCGTTTCCGGTTAAGAAAAGATAGAATTAGACTTTTTCCGTTTATAACGGGCAAAATCCGCCGGAGGCGGACTGAACCGGCAAACTTGATGGAGCTAACTTTTACTCAAAAATGAAATTGGAGTTCTTAAAGGAATGGGCTCAACGGATGCAAATTTAGAGAAAGAGTTAACCTTTACGCGTTTTGATCAGATGAGCGAGCGCTACCCGGATAACACCGCCGTTGTCTATTTGGGAGAGCACTTTTCATTTTCCAGAATAAGGGAACTCAGCGAATGCTTTGCCGGCGCTCTGCAGGATTTAGGTGTTCAAAAAGGCGACCGGGTGATGATCTACATTCCCAACTGTATCCAGTGGGTCATCGCCTTTCTGGGGATTCAGAAAATGGGGGCTGTGATAGTGCCGGTGTCCCCCATTTATACATCTCATGAACTCGACTATATGATCGAAGACTCCGGGGCCGAAACCATCATCTGCCAGGATACCAACTTTTGTTATGCCAGCGATGTGTTTGCCGAATCCGGGCTCAAACGCATCATTGTCACCAACCT
>JAFDCJ010000259.1 GCA_019312835.1 Deltaproteobacteria bacterium | reverse complement strand
GAAATCGAACCACTAATTTGATTTCGAATGGCGTAACCCAACAAATCATATAGACGAGTTTGCAGAACACTGAAACCTGAAAGGGCGACGAGCCCGACCAGAGCCGGATAAACCCTGAACCAGCCAGAGTCGCCATGACATTTTCCAAAAAGGCAAAAGAGTCTTTCAAGATCGCCCTGGCGATGGTGATCACCTACTGCATCTCGCTGGCGATGGACTGGGACAAAACGTTCTGGGCCGCCTGTCGGTGATTTTCTGCAGCCTGGCGACGACCGGTGAATCGATCAATGCCAGCATCGATCGCCATCGGGTTGAGCATACTGCACGGCGGTGCCGTGAGCGTGGCCACGGTTGCGGCCATATTCCTGTCGAATCTTCCCGAAGGGCTGTCGAGTTCGGCCGGTATGCGAAAGGCGGGACGATCCGCGGCTTATGTTTTCGGTGTCTGGACGACTATTGCGGCAGCCTGCGGCCTTTCGTCTTTGGCGGGATACGCGCTTTTCGGTGCGCTTTCTCCGGGCATCGTTGCGGCTGCGACGGCTGTTGCCGCCGGGGCCATGCTGACGATGATCGTTGGCACCATGATCCCCGAGGCTTTCGCCGAGACCCACGACTGGGACGGTCTCATCGCGGTCCTTGGGTTTCTGGTTTCGTTTGCGCTGACTGAAATCACCGGTTGATCCGGTCGCCAGACTACAGAAATAGACAAATCTGAGTATTCCTTGGTAAAAGATCAATAATTCTCTTGCTATTGGCTAAAAAAGGGTTATACTCTGCACACTCAATTAAGTCCCGCTTATAAAATCGGGATGGTTTCTTTCTGAAGGAACAATCCATTTGTCAAGGTGGCATCCTCCAGTTTGCAACATTGAAAATTTTATGAAAGGAGAATGCTATTATGCCTAATGGAACTGTTAAGTGGTTTAATGACCGCAAAGGGTTTGGGTTTATTGAACAGGAAGACGGGCCGGATGTCTTTGTTCATCATTCCGCAATCAATTCAAGCGGTTTTAAATCCCTAAATGAAGGCGACAAGGTTTCCTTTGACATAGAGCAAGGCCCAAAAGGTCCTGCCGCTGCCAATGTGAATGTGATTTAACCTTCGATTACGAATAAATAGGGCACTCTTCCAACATAGAGGGGTGCCCTTTTGTCACTTCTGAATTACGATCAGCACGACCTTTACCATCAGATCTTTAATCAGAGAAAATTTCGGTCTTGTTTACTTTTCCGTTTGGCCCTATTGGGTATCGCGACCAGCATGGCGGCAACCTTGCGAAATCCCGCTATTCGGTAAAAATGTGTAAGAAGGCTTAGACCGCCTGTTCGAATCATTTTTCATTAAAAATTGGATGTCCCCTTATGAAGGATACGGATTTAGAATTTTTTAGGCACCTTCTCACCCAGTGGATGGAAGCGCTACTAGATCATGCCGATGATACGGTTGAAGGTTTGTTAGATTCGCGTGAAAATTTACCGGATCCGCTGGATAGGGCTTCCGCTGAATCGGAAAGGGCCTGGACCCTGCGAATTCGGGACCGAGAAAGCATGCTGATCAAAAAAATTAGACATGCTCTGGAAGCCATCGAAAGAGAAGAATACGGTATCTGCGAGGATTGCGGCGAGGACATCTCCATAGAAAGACTGAAGGCCCGACCTGTCACATCTTTCTGCATATCTTGCAAAACCAAAAGAGAATCGATTGAGAAACTTGCGGGCACATGATGCTCGCTGATAGGTCCATTAACCGAAAATACCGTCAGATCTGCACAGGAATTTTAGGGTGCAATTTTACGTCAAAAACCAGAATTGATGAAAGGAGAAAAAAATGAATAAGGGAGATTTAATCAACGCAGTGGCCAAATTGGTCAGCACCAAAAAAGAGGCTCAGGAAGCAGTGGATTGTGTTTTTTCATCTATTACCAAAGCAATGAAAACTGGTGACACCGTTACCCTGGTTGGTTTTGGTACCTTCAAAGTGGTGGAAAGAAAGGCCCGCAAGGGACGCAATCCGCAGACCGGGGCCGAAATCGATATCAAAGCATCCAAAGCGCCCAAATTTACTGCGGGCAAGGCCCTTAAAACGGCCGTTAATTAACTATTTGGTCAACGGTGTGGCAACTTTTACATGGCAATCCATTGCAACAGCAGCGTTTTTTAAAGGGCGCTGGCATTAATTGCCTAACAGACCGTTATTGTAAGCTTAAATACGAATATTCTATTTTAAATAAAAATATTAGATAATTAGCTTGACAGCCATTCCAGCTGCCTGTATGATTACCTAAAATTAACCGTGTTCCTGGTTGTAACTAAAAATCACGTAAGCCCCGGAATAGCTCCGGGGCTTTTTTATTGGAGAACACAGAAAGAAGGTATTAATTGAACTTTGAAACATTTAATTTTCATCCCTCCGTTGCCGCAGGCGCGGCAGCGGCAGGTTATGCAACGCCCACACCCATTCAGGCACGAGCCATTCCCCAAGTACTTAAGGGTCACGATATAATGGGTCTGGCCCAAACCGGCACCGGTAAAACAGCGGCATTCGTTCTGCCGATACTCAATCGACTGGTGGCGCGTCAACACGGGTGCGTTCGCGCCCTGATAATTGCCCCCACCCGCGAATTGGCCGAACAAATTCATCAGGCTATTGAAACGTTGGGACGTAAGACGCATCTAAGAAGTGCTACTGTTTACGGTGGCGTGGGTATTAATCCGCAGATCCAGAAACTGAAGCGTGCCGACATTGTTGTTGCCTGTCCCGGCCGGCTTCTTGACCATATCGGACGTCATAGCATCGATCTTTCCCAAATGGAGGTGCTGGTTATAGATGAAGCTGACCAGATGCTGGACATGGGCTTTATTCCTGATATCCGGCGAATTTTAAAAAATCTTCCCAAGAAACACCAGACCCTGGTCTTCTCGGCTACCATGCCGGCCGAAATTCGGCGATTGGCCGGGGATTTTTTGCGAAACCCGGACACCGTCCAGGTGGGCATCACCGCACCGGCGGAGACTGTCAATCACGCGCTTTACCCGGTCGCCCAAAAATTAAAAACGGCGCTGCTGTTAAAGCTGCTGGGAAACACCCATACCCAATCGGTGCTGGTGTTTACCCGGACCAAACATCGTGCCAAGAGCCTGGGGAAAAAGCTTGCTGCCGCCGGCTATCGGTCGGCTTCGCTGCAGGGCAACCTTTCCCAGACACGCCGTCAGGCCGTAATGGACGGCTTTCGCGAAGGGAAGTTTCAGATTCTGGTGGCGACCGATATCGCCGCGCGCGGCATTGACGTTACCCGGATTTCGCATGTCATCAACTATGACATCCCTTCCACCCCCGAGGCCTACATTCACCGCATCGGACGGACAGGCCGGGCAACTCGCAGCGGCGAAGCTTTTACGCTTGTTACCGAAGAAGACAAGCTTATGGTGCGTGCCATCAATCGAATCATCGGTTCTAAAATTGAGCAACGTTTCCTGTCAACTTTTGACTACGGATCACCAGAGCCTGATCGCGAGGGCCGCTCCCGGTGGATGAAAAAACCGCACCATAAATTTGCAGGCCCGCAAAAAAACAGATCAAGAAGAAGTCCCTCTCGAGGTTTTTTAATTAGACAAACCGCTGCTGAATAGAAAAAGGGGATATGGCAGCCGGATACTTCCAGGCAAATACCAATTCATATTGTGGCTTTGCATCTCAAAAGGCCCACCGCCTTGACGATAAAAGGCGATGGGTCATCGGGCTGTGTTGGAAAAGTCCTCTGTCCCAGCGCGCTTTGGTGAGGTTGTGCCCTGGTTTCCCGCAACGCGGGAAACCTCGCGGCCGCCGCGATTTTGAACCAATCCGCCTCGGGCGGATTTGAGATGGCTTCTAATCCGGTCTATAGCCCCAATTTAAAAAATGCAAGATGAACAGTGACTGCCTGGAGAAATGGTATAAAAGAAGTGGTTTTTTGGGGGCCGTTCGCATGACAGCAAAATGACCGATAACATGCAGATTTTTAATGGTTGTTGATGACTTGCTCAATTTTTTTCCGGCATTTTCTAATTTCTGCTTCCGCCCATTCACGTTCGATTATCCTGGAGATACTTTCAGCAATCGCACCGATTAAGCTTTCTTCCTCTTCAAGAAATAGGGCCTTCTCGAGGTCTGTTTTTTTTTCAAGGCGAAAAACTTCCAACTGGCCAATCTGTTCATTACTGACCGTGATGTTGAATGATTTCTTCCAGCCGGTTTCTAAAAAACGTGCGGTTGTAAACTCATAGCCATCAAAAATAATACGCGCACAGGTAATTTCAGGATGCTGACAGGCTGGTGGAATGAAATCAATCATTTCCTGAAGCAGACCGTCCAGAGAAAAGTCATTGCTCTCCCGAAAGCTGGATATATCATAGAGGCATTTTAACTCCTTGATCCTGCCGCTGAGTTTATCAGAAATCTTTACAAGCTTTTCCTTATCAGCCCTTTTGATTTCTTTAATCTCTTGATTTAATTCCTCATTAATCTTCATCAAGCTGATGGTACGCTTCATATGGCCGTAATCAGCCAACCGGCGTTCTTCGTTGAGTTCTTTTTCCTTGCGCATATATTCAAGCGCCTCTTTTTCTAATTTCTTGATTTTGCGCTCAAGTGCGTTGTAAGTCGGTTTTGCGACCATGAAAATATCCCCTTTTGTCATTCCTACCGCGCACAGTCATCTTTTTTTCCCTTTAACTCATGCATAGGCTGATTTAAAGCCCACCAGTTTTTGCCGGTTTTCATCCCATAACTTTAGTTTAAGACACTTTATACTTTTACGGATGGTAAGGGGTTCAACAGTCAGTAGGTCTTTCGTATCATTGTAGGCTCTTTGTAAGTTATAATTGGGTATCCGGGCGCGAAGATGGTGGATATGGTGTAACCCGATATTGCCGGTAAACCACTGTATCACTTTAGGTAATTTATAATAGGAACTCCCGTAAAGCGATGCCTTTATGGGATCCCATTGACCGTGACGCGACCAATATACTCCCTCGAATTGATGCTGGATGTAAAACAGCCATACGCCCATCACGCCGGCAAAGAAAATCACCGGAAACTGAATCAAGGCATAGGCCTTAAATCCGATGGTGAGACTTGCCACTACGATAATCATCGCGATAGCCGCATTGGTGACAATAACACTGCTGCTTTGCCGTCTTTTGGATCCTTTATGGGGGATTCGGTAAGACACAAGAAATAAATAGGCGGGGCCTAAACACAGAAGTACAAACGGATTTCTAAAAAACCGGTACCAGAATCGTTTTGATCTCGACGCGGTGCGATATTCCTCCGCGGTCAATGTCCACACATCACCTTTACCCCTGCGGTCAAGGTCGCCGAAGGTGTTGTGATGCCATCCATGGGACTTGCGCCACTCTTCATAAGGGGTGAAGGTCAATATGCCGCATATGTAACCCAGCACTGTGTTTGCTTTTCGAGAGGCAAAAAACGATTGATGGGCGCAATCATGGAAAAAGATGAAAATCCGAACGAGCAGACCGCCTGCCACGATGGCAAGGCCAAAGGTTAGCCAATATGAATAACCGGCCGCGTAACTAAAGTACATCAGAATACATAAAAATATGTATGGAATGAAAGTGTTCGACAGCTGCCAGACGGCCTTTAACAGGCTCGGCCGTTCATATTTTCTTATGGCATGCTGCAATTCTGATTCGGCTTCATTAAACCTTGCCGAAATATAAGGCTCAGGCATGTCCCATCTCCTTGCGCTTTGAACCAGCGGGTTTAGCAGTTTTCAATCCCTGAAGAACGCCAGGGCTTCGCCAAATTTTTGTTCCATTTTCTCAGTTAAATCGAAAAATGCTGCCGGCTTCTGGATAAAGTTATGGATAAAAGCAGTCAATTTTTTAATATTTTTGATCCCGTTGCTTTTAAAAAATTCATTCATAATAAATTCTTGCCTGTTCAGGAACAATCTGGCACCCGGCTCAAAGTATATGTGCCTCGCATATTTTTCGGAAGTGATGGCCGTATATGGCAAGGGTGACGGCCAGGGGAAGCAGCCGGGGTTTGCGCACCAGCGTCCAGGTCATTAAATACCAGTAATGGAAACGCTCCTTGCCCAGAATCCCCAGTCGAATGCTGGAACGGAAAAAGGCAAGAAATCGTTGAATATCCATATGGGTGTCCACCTTGGAGTATCCAAATTCTTTGAGAAATACTTTTACCCGCCGGTAATAATGCCGGGGCGAATAGATATGCGCCATGATCAACCTGTAGCCGTTCATCAACTGATCCAGCCCCATCTTGGGGTTGATGTTGGTGGTGCCATCCACATTATCGCCTGAGATCATCTTGCCCAGCAAACGCTTATCCTTTTTCAAGCGGTCAAACAGCTTTGTTCCCGGTGGTGCCTGGAGTAGCCCTACCATTGCGGTCACAATGCCGCTTTTTTGGATAAAATCGATTAGTTGCTGGAAGGTTGACGCAGTATCGCTGTCAAAGCCGACAATAAAGCCGCCCTGAACCTGTAAACCCGCGCGCTGCAGAATCTTCACATCATTCATGAGATCACGGTTCTTGTTTTGAACTTTTTGGCATTCGGCGAGGCTGTCATCATTCGGCGATTCGATTCCAATAAATACCGAATCGAAACCCGCCTTGACCATCAGATCCATAAGCTCGGCATCGTCGGCCAGGTTTATCGAGGCTTCTGTGAAAAATATGCATCCTTTCTTGTCCTGGCGCCATTCGATCAAGGCCGGCAGTAACCGCGCTTTTAAGTACCGCTTGTTTCCGATAAAATTGTCGTCAACAAAAAAGATATCACCACGCCATCCCCTGTCATACAGACGATCCAACTCCGCGATCACCTGTTGCACTGACTTCAACCGGGGTCTGTGACCGAAGAGAGCCGTCACGTTACAAAAGTCACAGTTGAAAGGACACCCTCTGGAAAACTGGATACTCATGGATGCATATTTCTTCATATTTATCAGTTCCCAGGAGGGGGGAGGGGTACCCGCAAGATCGCAGAAATCCGATGCCCGGTAGATTTTCTTCAGAGTGCCGCTTTTCAAGTCTTCAAGAAAAGACGGCAATGTCAGTTCGGCCTCGTCGAGGACCAGGTGATCCACATCTTCAAACGCATCGGGTTCTGCGGTGAATAGCGGCCCCCCGGAGATGACTTTCAATCCCGCTGCCTGGCAACGGGTGATTATTTGTTTGGCTGAGGCCCGCTGAATTGCCATCCCCCCGATGAAGGCTACGTCTGCCCATGAAAGATCATCAGCGGTGAGGTCGTCCACGTTAACATCCACCAGACGCCGGTTAAATTCGTCCGGTAACATGGCCGCGACGGTCAGCAAGCCGAGCGGCGGGAATGCGGCCTTCTTATGGATGAATTTTAAAGCATATGTGAAAGACCAGAATGTATCCGGAAACTTAGGGTAAATGAAAAGAACGTTCATATCGTAGGATTCCTTATCCGCCTTCTAACAAGCTATTTTTAGCAATGCCGATGCATGACGGCAATGAGTTTGCCGGTTGCTGAAATCGCCCACAGAATGCCGGCGAAAATCGATGAAGAGGATCAATAAAGCCGGCGCTATAGAGGGTCGACCCCATCTGGCCCCCAAATCAACAGGCAAAAGGGGGTCTACTGACCCTTCAGAATTTGCTCGATACACATCTCTGCAACCCTGCTGTCAGGTTCCTTCTCAAATGGCATGGTAGCCCAGCCTTGCTTTTCGACATATTGTCCTCTTTCCCAGCGGTTGGTTGCTTCCAATTCTTTAAACTTCTTGTCTTTGTCCGCATCCTCGTTAAATTGTGCGACACACATCGGTACCAGACGAGTCACAAGCGCATCGGCAACCATTGTATCAGCCCTTCTCTGGGACGTGCTGCCCAGTACCCAGTCGCCCCAACCAAAGCCGACAATCATGACGATAATGGCACCGCAAATAGCACTTCACACACTGGTTTTAATTTTTTCTTTATTTATTGTCATTGGATACCCCCTCATTAAAATTGATTCAGAATGAATATGATCCCATATCGCTTTTTGGGGCTCCCCACAGAATACATTCACTCTGTCAGGAGCAGCGATTGCACAATTTAAGTATTTTCTTCATGGTTACATTTTCGCTAAATAATCAGGCTGTTTTCCTTCTTACGGCATTAACGGTCTCAATTCCTTCCGAAAGCGAAACCGTGTGGATTTCAATTTGCGGCGGTTCGCACAAAAGGCTCCTTGTCCCTAACAAAACACTGAATCTGTCAGATCTTATATAATGGTCAAGATCGTCGCGGGTTGCCCACTTCGCTATCAGGCTGAAACCATTCTTGTCCTCAATGTCCAGAAAACCGTGACTGCTCAGGCAACCACCCTCGTTTTCAGTCGGTTCGATCATCGAGAGAATTGTTTGCATAACCTCTGTCCGCTTTTCGATAAGCGCGTTCATGGTTATCTTGACAATGATCACGGGAACCCTCCTCTCCGCAAAGGCAAGATACATGCGTTGGGGTTGCCTGAAAATTTACTCGCCAGGCGGTTAAAAAAAACCAACGGTCTGCGATCTTATCTTCAAACTTCATGCCAGGCCGACTTAGCCGATTCAAATTCAATTTAATATACTGATATTTCACTTATATTTTTATCAAAAGGGAGGATCGAAAAGGGATAAATTCATGTGTCGGCAGGGTCATATATGACCATTGGTCATATATGACCACTGGTGGTCCCTTGAAGTGATCTTTACAGCTCTGGGTGAGGGAATCCGAAGGGGCAACCGGATATTAAAGGAAGGTCGCGAGGAACAGTCGGATTGGCGGGAAAGCCGGGCTTTATTGTTTAATTTCAGAAGGTGTTACAAAGCCTGGTTTGGGTTTGGCTGGCACTGTTTGAGTCGCTGAGCTAATGGGTTCGGCGTGGGTTGGTCGGTTGGATACCCAATTTTCGCAGGCGGGCCCGTAACGTGCTGCGGTTGAGCCCGAGGATTTCGGCGGCCCCGTCTTTGCCACTCACTTTCCAATTGGTCTGCTCGAGTACCCGGACAATATGGTCGCGCTCAATCTCTGCCAGCGTTTTTGGCGCAGTCGCCAGAGCCTTATCTGGTTTCTTCAATTCATCCACCAGGCGTAGTCTGGGCGCCGATGAGTTTATTACCGCGCGCTCGAGGACGTTTTCCAGCTCCCTGATATTACCCGGCCATTGGTAATCCTTCAGGGTATTCATGACACTCGTCGGGATGCTCTCAATGGTCTTCCCCAGTCTCTTGGAGATTTTACCTACGAAGAAATCCACCAGCAGGGCAATATCCTCCTTCCGTTCCCTTAACGGGGGCACTGTAATCGGAAAGATACTGAGCCGGTACCAGAGGTCTTCCCGAAACCGACCCCTGCGGACTTCCTCTTCCAGATTTCGATTGGTCGCGGCAATCACACGCACATCGACCTTAATCGTGCCAGAGCTGCCCAACCGTTCAAACTCACCATCCTGGATCACCCGGAGCAGTTTGGGCTGCAACTCCAGCGGCAGCTCCCCGATCTCATCCAGAAAAAGCGTGGCGCCGTTGGCGACTTCAAAGCGCCCCAGCTGTCTGGCATGGGCACCGGTGAAAGCACCCTTCTCGTGGCCGAACAACTCACTTTCAATCAGGTTTGAAGGCAGCGTGGCACAATTCACTTTCACCAATACCCGATCTTTGCGCGGGCTCAAGCCATGAATGGCCCGGGCCACCAACTCCTTGCCGGTTCCGGTCTCACCGAGAACGAGAACGGTCGTATCACCGGGAGCAATTTGCTCAACCTTATAGAGCACGTAATTAAGGCCGTCACTTTGGCCGATAATGTTCTCATAGTTGTACTCTAATTTGATTTCTTCCTGCAGATACGTTCTTTCGACCTCAAGTTTTTCCTTTAACTCCCTTATTTCGGCAAGGGCAACCTGCAGATTATGCTCGGCTTGCTTGCGCTCGGTAATGTCCTGAATGGAACCGGACATCCTGACAGCTTTTCCCTCGTTGTTCCAGATTGCCTGACCGCGTGCTAAAAACCACAAATACTCGCCGGTTTTTGTTTGCAACCGGTATTCCACCTTGTAGGGAGCCCGCTCTTGAAGATGGCGCTGGATAGCGGCCCAAATGGCCTCGGCGTCCTCCGGGTGCAGTCGACTGCGGAACGAATCTATCGTACCGGCAAACTCCTCGGTCGAGTATCCAAGAATTTCCCTGTAACGGTCAGAGTAAAAAACAGTGCCCGACAGCAGATCCCAATCCCAGAGGCCGTCGGTAGAGCCTGCAAGGGCCAAAAGATATCGCTCGTCGCTGGTGCGCAATGCCGCTTTCGCCCGGCCGTGTCTCGACCGCTGTATGAGCAACCAGACGATCAGCAAGGTTACGCTGACACTGAAAAAAGCAAGGACGATGATATGCCATGAATATAACGCCAAAAATGACTCCTCAGGAAGGATTGGTCGTGCTGATTGAATTAAGTACCACAAAATGTATAGAATTTCAAAATTTAGGCCAACAGGGTGTGAACGGATATGATTTCCTGGAAGTTGGCTGTCGGGATTTTTTCAAGGCAGATCTATTGAGGATCCATCATTTATATTCCGTAACGCAATCTCTGTCACGGTTAAATTAGAGATTGCGGCTCTGTGACCAATCATCTCAAATTGGCAAGAAACCATGGATTTGTAGTTCTAATCCTTATTTCACCCATTCACATGCAACACAAGGCAGACCCAACATATATTGGTCCGCCTTTTGTTGCATACCTGCAGAGTGAAAGATCAAATATCAGTGACATGTAACAAGTTACAGGTGACGAGCATCCAGCGACCAGAGATCAGTAGCTCGAAACCGGCAACCTGCCCCTATTTCAACTTGTCCAGCCAGTCACCTTCTGCAAACCATTTCAGCTTAAGCTCATCGAGTTGTCCGCTGGCTTCGATGCTGTTGAGCGTATTGGTCGTCCAGTTCATCAGCAACGGATCGCTGGCGGGTATGGCAATGCCGATGGGCTCATAGGTCAGGGGTGTAATCACCGAGAGCAGGCCCGCTTCGGGGTAGCGGAAAACCGAGACCACGCAAATGGGGTAGTCGGCGATCATGGCATGGACCTTGTCCTGCAATACCATATCCACGGCTTCGTCGTAGGTGCCGGTGGTAAACAGGGTGGTTTTGTCGAGAACAGCCTCGGCAAAGGCCTGGCTGGTTGAGTCCCTGAGGGCCACCAGCTTCGTTTCCGGGGTGTTGACGTCATCGGCTTCCTTGGCCTGGGCAATGGTTCTGACCTTGGTTAAAAAAGCCTTGCCCGAAACAAAATAGGGACCGACAAAGGCGACCTTTAAATTGCGTTTCGGGGTAATGGTCATACCGGACAAGACCATGTCGACCTCCCCGTTTTGCAGGGCCGGCAACAACTCCGAAAATGGTTTGGTAACGAATCTTACGTCGACATTCATCGCACTGGCCAGCATTCTGGCAAGATCGGGTTCCAGTCCGAATATTTCGCCATCCTTGGCGGTCATGTTCAGCGGCGGCATGTTGCCCATGGTCCCCACGATTAATTCGCCTCTTTTCTGGATGCGGTCGAGCACCGGCGATGCCGAGGTACTGCTCGCGCCCATCTGCATCTCGGCACAGCCTGAAAAAAGGCTTAACGCCAGCACCAGGACAATGACTGCTTTTAGATACTTCATGTTCGATCTCCTTTCTTGCTGAAAAGTTTAATCTTAATCAGATCTAATGATAGACATTAATGGTCTATTGTAAATGCGATAATTTAAATCAAATGAACCCCTTCCAAGGTGCCATGATTTAATGGGGTTTCGGGTGTCAGGCATAAATAGGTTTCAGGTGTCAGGTGTCAAATGACAGAAGACAGACATCAGAACATCAGCTGGCCGCATTATCAATCTGTCCTCTGTTCTCTGTCCTCTGATTAGGTTTGATCGCCCAGATCGATAATTTCCATGCGGTTGTTGCGGTGGGGATGCTTGGTAGAGGGGCCCTCGGTCAGCACCACGATGTTCCCGGACACCTCCTGGGATTGGAGCCAGTCACGGGACCAGGAGCGCCAGTCATCCGGGTGATCGGGTTCATGGACCGGCCAAACACCGTATGAAAACGAAAGGTCCTGACAGGTTTTCTTCACGGAGCTTACGGCGGTTACCCATACCGGCAGCTTGAAACGGGCAATGCTTCTGGCGGTGGTTCCGCTGTGGGTCGGCACGATGACACTGGCCGGGGTTATGCGATTGAGAGTGCTCTCGACACTGGTGGCGATTATATCGTGAATCAGAATATGGTTTTCCTCCCAGCGCGTCTGGAATATCTGTCGGACAGAAAAAGCCGGGCGGTGCGGCTCTATGGCCGCGGCAATGCGGGCCAGCATGGCAACGGCCTCCACCGGGTACTTGCCCATGGCAGATTCACCGGAAAGCATGACGCCATCGGTGCCGTCCAGGATGGCATTGGCCACATCGGTGGCTTCTGCCCGGGTGGGCCGGCGGCTGGTGGTCATGGACTCCAGCATCTGGGTGGCCGTAATCACGGGTTTGCCCACCATGTTGGCCTGGCGCATGAGGTTCTTTTGTGCCAGCGCGATCTGTTCGATGGGTATTTCAACTCCCAGGTCTCCCCGGGCGATCATGATACCGTCGGCGGCCTGGAGGATCTCCGCCAAATGTTTGCGGGCCCCGGCGCGCTCAATTTTGGCAATGATAAACGGGTTATGCCCGAGCTCTCTTGCGGCCTGCCGCACGGCCTCAATGTCGGCAGGGCTTTCCACAAAGGACTGGCTGATGGCATCGACCCCGTTGTCCATGGCGAACTTCAGGCATTCATGATCCTGATCGGTAAATGCGCTGATACCCAGATCGATTCCCGGAAGATTAAGCCCCTTGCGGGAGCGCAGAATGCCCCCGACAATGACGTTGCAGTGAACTTCGGTTCCTTCAACCCGGGTGACCTCTAATTCAACGTAGCCATCGTTGAGAAATAATTTGTCACCGGGCTTCACCGCCTGGGGCAATTGCGCAAAGCTGACCGATACCCGCCTGATATCGCCGGTGATTTCCTCAGCTGTCAGGGTAAAGGTCTCATCGGAGGTCAGCTCGATGGGTTCGTCGGCAATTTCTCCGATGCGCATTTTAGGCCCGGGCAGATCGGCCATAATCGCCACCCGCCGTCCGGTTGTCTCAGAGGCCGCTCTGATATTGGCAATGGTTTTTTGGTGGCTGGCAAAATCGCCGTGGGAAAAGTTCAAGCGGGCAACATTCATACCGGCCCTGATTATTTTTTCCAGCATGGCCGGTGATTCGGATGCGGGTCCGATCGTGCAAACCAGCTTGGTTTTATTGGCAGGGAAGGGCATCTGTCCCTCCTATTTTATTAATAATTTGGAATAGGAGTGATGGAGTAATGGAGTATTGGAGTATTGGAAATTGACTTTCGGAAATTCGGCAGCTCATTTTCCATTACTCCATTACTCCATTACTCCATTACTCCTCTGTACCCAAAAAGTCACACTGCAGTATGCGTATTATACTTGTTATTGTATACCAAGGTACTCCTGGATACCCGCATTGAATTTTGCCTTGAACGCGCTGTCCACTTTTTCGATCGGGTTGGCGCCTAAAAAATTCAGCAGGTTATCCAGCTCGGTTTTTCTTTCGCCGGCGTCGGCGATATTTTTCAGACTTGCGATCTCATCTTCGATGTCGAAGTACTTGAGCTTGTCGACCAGGGGAAGCTGCCAGAACAGCAAAAATCCGCGGTCGGGGAAATCGACATCCAGCAGCCCATAGCAATACTGCATAAACGCTTTTTCCATCTTTTGCCGGATGGCGGTGATTTTCTGTTTTTCTTGCTCAAGTTTTATCAGACTGCAGGGATTGCCGATGACTTCGAAATACATTTTTATTTTGGGCTCGGTCCCCGACGGCCGCACGGTGACGCGGATACCGGCAGTATCCGCTGTGTCCTCAAAATAGTATGTCAATATGTTGCGGGCGGAGGTATCCGTCTGGGAAAGATGGGGTCGGGGTTCCCCCTCGCGACGGTCCAGCCGCTGTTTGACGATGAAATCACCAAAGGCGTCTACGGTGGTATCTCGCAGGTGGTCCATGATCAGAGCGATCTGTTCCATGCCCTTGGCACCCAGCAGCCTGATTTCGGTTAAATAATTGTGGCAGTAGCCGCAGGATGCGTAGATATCGTTCAGATCGTCCAGCAGGGTTTTTTGCTTCTTTTTCAGTTCGGCGGCGTGCTCGGCCAGCCAGATAGCGGCACAGGCCGCATCCTTGTCCCGGGCGTAATTGCCGGTCAGATAGCCGTGACTTTCCTCGGCGCCAAAAATAAAATCTTCGATGTTGCCGTCGGCTTCAATGCGGTTCATCACATCAGCGATATATTTAAAGCCGACCAGAAGGTCACCGATGGTTCGAACACCATTTTCAGTGGCAATTTTTTGCATCAATGTGGTGGTGACATCGGTTTTAATGATAGTGCTGTGCGGGTTTAAACGGCCCAGGGATGCGTATTTTGAGATGGCATAATTGGTCAGAATGATGCCGATTTCATTACCGGTTAAAAATTGCCACGAATCGCGGTGCTTTAGCATGATGCCGATGCGGTCCGCATCAGGATCCGTACTGATCAGAATATCGGCATCGATCTTTTGGGCATAGGGCAGCGAGTTTGCAAAGGATTCAATCACCTCGGGATTGGGAATGTTGAAGGTAACATTTTCAAAGGCGCCGCTCAAACTCGATGTTGCCGGGTCAAGACTGACATCGAAATTCAGCTTTTTTAAGATCGGATAGACCGAGGTAAGACCGGTGCCGTGCAGGGGTGAATAGACGATCTTGATATCCCGTTCATCCGACAAAGACACCCGGCTGACGGCATCATAATAGGCGTTGTCAACTTCTTCACCGACATATTCAATTAAACCCTCGTCTCTGGCCTTATCAAAATCCGTCACCTTTATGTCTTTGACATTGCCGGTGACCTCATCGACCAGAGTTTGATCTTCGGGGGGGATTAGTTGACCGCCAAAGCGATCATATACCTTCTTGCCGTTGTCTGTGGGAAGATTGTGACTGGCACTGAACATATCACCCGAGATGGCCTGCAGATGACGGATCGCAAAGGAAAGACCCGGCGTGCTGCGCACACTTTCGAACATGTATACCTTGATGCCGTTGGCGGCATACACCTCGGCGGCGGCTGTTGCCAGCCGGAGGCCGTCGAGACCCATGACCGGATTGGGCAGGGTATCATCGTAAATGCCTTTCTGGGTGTATTCCCGGACATCAAAAGTCAATACCACCCCGCGCCGGCAGGCCTCCTCACCGTATTGCCGCATGAGATACTGGGAATGCCCCTGGGCGGAAGCCTGGATGGTCCAGGTATTGATGCGGTTGGGGCCGACACCGACAAGCCCCCTGCGCCCGCCGGTGCCGAAGGGGATCACCTGATAAAAGGAATCCAGCAAGAAGCTCCAGTTTTCGGTCGTAATCAAATGTGCAATCTGGGCCGTATAATCCCTGAAGGAATCTTCGGTTAACCAAACCTTAAGCCATTTTAAAGCCGAGTCGATATACTTTTGCGATACCTTTAAATTATCAAAGCCGCTTTCCGCCCTGGCGAGCAGACTATCCACATTCATCATTCAATACCTCATCATCTCACGGCACTTTAATTCAGAACGAGTGGATCCATTCCGGAGTTTATAATTTGTTTAACTTTATGGAGTAATGGAGTATTGGAGTGTTGGATTAATGGAAAAAGAACTGCTGTCTTTCTGACAGTCAATTTCCAATACTCCAGTACTCCATCACTCCATTACTCCTGCTTATATATTCTCGAATATTAAATACGTTACCTGCTGTTTTATGAACCCAAAATTTTTTGGCTATAAAGTAGTTACGAATCTTGGGTCGTCAACCACGAATATTGATAAGGTTTCAGGACAAATGATTGCGGATCGATTTTGGCTTCGGTCAATAAATCGGTCATGGGATCGGAGATTTCCGCTCCGCGCAGCGCGGTGGTGGTTTCCGATGAGGATATATTGGTCAAGGCATAAATCGTTTGATCTTCGCAATAGCGTTTGATGGCAAATACCTGCGGATTTATTTCCAGTATTTCAAAACCGGCATTGGGATGAAAGGCTTTCTGGGCCCGGCGCACCTTCATCAGGTTTGCGTACGGGTAAAAAACCCGGGAGCGAAAAGAGGCGGCATCATTTAATGCGGCCATCACCTGTTCTACGTGCAGCTTTTCCCGGTTAATGGTGCGGGCCCGGCCGGTCTGTTTGACCCCCGCTGTCCAGTTGCGGGAGCCCAGCAGGCTGTGGATGTAGGTTGCCGGAACCCCCGGCAAGGCATACTGGATTGCCTGGGACGCCAAGAATCTGGCGGCGTTGTCCGAATCTCTGGAACCCAATATGGCATCCACATAGGTGATGTTCAATTCATAGGGACTGTCGGAACCGTCCGGGTTGCGCTTGTAGGATACCTGGCCGTCATTGGCTCTGACGACATCGATGAGTTTATCCAGTTCCCGGGACGGTAAAATGCCCTCCAGGGGCCGGACCCCGATACCGTCGTGGGAGGCCGTGAAGTTGAAAAATGTGGTGGCGGGCGATTCCAGATGCAGGCCTGCGGCCCACTCGGTGAGAATCCTGCAATTTTCATTGGCGAATGAATAAAAGAGCAGGGGCGGCAGGGTAAAATTGTATACCATTTGGGCCTCATCCCGGCCGTCACCGAAATAGCTGACGTTCTCGGCATGGGGGACATTGGTCTCGGTGATAATCATGACATCCGGGGCCACGACGTCCAGAATGGCCCGAAACAGCTTTACCATGTCATGGGTCTGGGGCAGGTGGACACAGGTGGTGCCGATCTCCTTCCACAAGTATGCGATGGCATCCTGCCTGAGAATCGTGGCCCCGTTGCGGACGTAAAACAGGAGCACTTCCACCATCGTGGTCAGCACTTCCAGGCTCTTAAAGTTAAAGTCGATCTGATCGGCGCTGAAGGTCGTCCAGAGATGCACTTTGCTGCCATCGTTTTTTTCATATTCGGATAAAAGGGGCAAGGACCGCGGGCGCGTGACCATGGAAAGGTTCGCAGCCGGATCGACCTCGATGGCAAAATCTTCAAATCCGGGCGCGTCCGCCAGGTAGCTGGCAAACCACTGGCTCCGGGATGAAAAATGATTGACCACGTAATCGAACATGAGATCAAAATCATTGCCGATGGCCTGGACGTCTTCCCAGGAGCCGAGTTGCGGATCGATGGCAAAGAAATCCATGACGGAAAAACCGTCGTCCGAGGAATAGGGGAAAAAGGGTAAAAAATGGATCGTGGAGACGGCATCCTGCAGGTATTTGACTGCGAATTCATGCAGGGTCGCTAATGGAGCCTGCCCGGGCTGATTCAAGGTATCCCCGTAAGTGATCAAAACAATATCTTCCTGGGAGAAG
>JAFDCJ010000258.1 GCA_019312835.1 Deltaproteobacteria bacterium | reverse complement strand
TTCACATTATGACGTTTGCTCTGAGTTGCGGTCTGGCCGGCCTGGCGGGTGCCAGTCTGCTGTTTATGTTTCCTTCCTATCCAACCGTGGGCGTCATGCCCTTATACAATTCCTGGTTTATCATCATTCTGGTGGGATTTGGTAATGTGGCCGGCTCGATTCCGGGGGGCTTCATGATTGCGCTTTTTCAGGTTCTCACGCGCAGCTATTTCGGTGAAGGCTGGGAGGCCGTGGTACCGGTGCTGCTGATTTCGCTCATCCTCATTTTTAAGCCGTCTGGAATTTTTGCGACCAAAGTCAGAACTGTATGGGATCAATAAGAAGAGGGAGTTGTTATGGCCAACGAATATGATGTGCAAAAGAAGGGAATCGCTAAATTTTTAGATTATCTTTGCCTGACGCCCCTGGGGGCGATCGGGTTTTTAATCCTGATTATTTTTCCGCTTTTTCCGCCCTTTAACCAGGATTATTTGCTTCGATGGTTCATTCTGGCGGCCATTATGGGTGCCGGATCGATGGCCTTTGATTTCAGTGCCGGCTACATTGCGGTTGTCAATTTCGGGTTTGCCGCTTTTGTAGGATTAGGCGCCTACACCTCTGGCATTGTGGCCGTCAGATGGGGCCTTCCGCTTCCGGTGGCCATGCTTTGCGGTGCCCTAACGTCGGCGTTGCTGGGGCTTTTTACCGGTGCCATCAGCCTGCGCATGCGGGGGATGTTTGCCATCTGTCTCACCTGGTTTATCGGGATTGCCCTGATGGGTCTGGCCATCAAGATGGTCTGGCTGACCCGCGGCATGCTGGGTTTGCAGGTTCCCTACTTTTTTCCGTCGGGCGTTTCCAACCTTTACTACTGGTATCCGGTGCTCGGACTGTCGCTGATAACATGGTTTATTCTGAAACGAATGGCCCGTTCCCACATGGGCCTGGCCTTCAAAGCCATCGGTCAGAATATGGACGCCGCCAAGACCTCGGGCATCAATCCCACGCGCTATCGCATCATCAATTTCACCGTTTCCTGCGCGCTGGCCGGGTGGATCGGGGCCTTTTACGCCCATTTTATCGGTATTCTGACCCCCGATTTCATGCATACCGCCAAAACCGTTGAATTCCTGGTAATCGCCTACATCGGGGGCCGGGGAACCCTGTGGGGCGGATTTGCCGTTGCCTTTCCATTCATCTGGTTTACCGAGATGTTGCGATCCAATTTTGACTCTTTGCCCGGGATCAACTTGCTCATTTACGGCCTCATGCTGATTCTGATCATGATCTTCTATGCCGGCGGGATGGCCCAGTTCTTCCAGTATCTGGTTGACAAATACAAAGATCATCCAACGATAAGGTGGTTGACGACTTAATCATCTTTCTGGCCGCTGGTTGCTGGGCTAAAAGCGAGAAGCCACAAGCCAGGGGCCTGACATCTGAGTTGCACTAGATCAATCCTCAATGGGAGCGGCTTCCAGCCGCGAAATCAATTATCGCCGCTGGAAGCCGCTCCCACATTCAATACCGCTTAAGCCCCCCCTTGCATTATTTATGATCTTTCCAATCGGAGGAATTCTAATGGCAGCAAAAACCCAAGACCCAATTTATGCGCCCCAGCCGGATGCAGGGTTTTCACCCAGTTTGATCATTGTTGATTTGACCCACGATACGATCGAGACGGTTTACGTCAAAGCCGAAGTGGCGCGTAAATACCTGGGCGGTGCCGGATTGGCGGCTAAAATCATCTGGCAAGAGACCACTGCTGAAACCGCTGCCCTCTCCGGTGAAAATCCGCTGATTTTCATGACCGGGCCCCTGACCGGCGCCGTTCCCTACGGCGGCCGCCACATTGTGGCGGGACTCTCGCCCTTGACCGGTATCTATGGCGAGGCCCACTCCGGCGGCCACTGGGCCTTTCGGCTGCGATCGGCCGGCTATCACGGTGTTGTCATCCGGGGGGAGGCCGATATCCCGAAATACCTGTTCATCGACGCAGATCGGGTCGAGTTGCGGGATGCCCGAGCGTTCTGGGGCAAAGACTGCTATGAATTCGAAGATGCCCTCAAAGAGCTGGAAGGCAACAAAGTCAGTACGGCCGCCATCGGGCAGGCCGGCGAAAACCTGGTCAAGTATGCCTGCGTGATGAATGACGGCAAACGGGGCCGGGCGGCTGCGCGCTGCGGCTTCGGCGCCCTGATGGGCTATAAGAAGCTCAAAGGCATCGCGGTTCGCAGCGCCGGTGCGGCCGATGTGGCGGACAAAAAGGCCTTAAAGGCCAGCGTTGAAAAATATTTTCCAAAGGAAAAGATCACCAATGAGGCCCGCAAGATAAAAGTCCGAGAATTGTGGGACAGCCTCTGGCAAATGGGTCGGGCGCCGATCAAAAACTGGGCTTCGGGTGAGTTTAAAGAGGTCGATGACACCATTGTCGATGTGCTGTCGGAAAGCGCCAAATATGATTTTTGTTTTGGATGCCGCACCAGTTGCGTGGAATCCAGGCTAAATGAGCAGGGCAAGCGGCATACGGTCTGGGAAGCGCTGTGCCCGATCGGCACCCAGTGTTTGATTGCAGACTATGATGCCGTTCATCTGGCCTATGATGACTGCAACCGGTACGGTATCGATTCTATTTCGCTGGGGGCTACCCTGGCCTTTGCCATCGAATGCGCCGAGGCCGGCCTGATCGAGGCCGATTTGCTCGAAGGCCTCGACCTGAGCTGGGGCAATGCCGAGGCCGTGGTGGCGTTGATCAAAAAGATTGCGTTTCGAGAGGGCCGCCTGGCCGAAATCCTGGCGGAAGGGACGCTCAAAGCCGCCCGGATTATCGGGAACGGCGCCGAGCGCTTTGCCATGCAGGGCAAGGGGCTCGAGATTGCCGCTCATGATCCC
>JAFDCJ010000257.1 GCA_019312835.1 Deltaproteobacteria bacterium | reverse complement strand
TAGCTGCCAGCGACCAGTAACCAGCGACCTATCGCTGCCTGACCTCATATCCCTTTTGCTTCAACAAATCGACCACGCTCCCGGGTCCGATCAGATGTCCGGCGCCCACGACGATGAAAACATCTTCAGGCTCCACCAGCAGGGTCTCGATTTTCTTGGCCCAATCCTGGTTGCGCTGGAGCAGCAGGCGGTCTTCGATTTCCGGATAGCCTTCAAAGCTTTGAAATAGAAGCTTGTAAAGTTTATCGACCTGACCCTTGCGCCAGTAGTCCATCATGTCGCCGGCCATTTCGGCGGCAATCTCCAGGTCCTTCAATGTCTGGCCCAGAAAGGCTTTTTGATCTTCGGCACCCATTTCGCCCAGAAGGCTTAACTGGTATTCTATGGATTCGAAAAAGTCGATCTTCTTTTTGTCGGCGCGCGCCCGGCCGAAGTAGTGGACATCGATGCCATAGGCGGGGCTGAATCCCAGACGCTGAAGCTCGAGGGTGGTCAAGGTGACGGCCAGCAGCCAGGGTTTGAAGCGGGCGAACTGCTCCAGGGGCAATCCCAAATTCGTCATTCTTTTCTGGAGGTCGTTTCGCATAGGTGCGGATATATGCTGCAATAGGGATTGCCCTTCCGGATAAAGCCCCATGCTTAGCATCCTGGCCTGTACGGCCGGGTCCGCCATGCCCCCGATGTCTGTCTCAAATACCACTTTGGGGCTTGCCCTGTAAGCATTGTCAATTGCTTTGGCCAGTGGATAAGCGTCGCTTTTAAGAACATGCAGGGAGCCCAGCAGAAAAACGTTATTAGACGAGCCCTTTACTTCCCAGAGACAATTCTTTGAGGTCGCTGTGGGTTGATGTTGCTGGGCATTCGTGCCGGTGCAGATTAAAAGGGCAATGATCACGCTCAGGGCCAAGCAGGCAGGTTTCAGCCGTTTCAATTCAAGGACCCGATGGTTCGCCATGGTGAGGTTTCTCCAGTTATGCTGATCGCAGTTGAAAGATACGATAGGGTTTTAAACATTCAATCACGGTGCAACGCAGGGTTTTCAAGCCCGGGTGGATTCGCATCCAGGTTTTTCAATGCCTGCAAAAGCACATTCAGATTTTCGATAAACGCCAGGCAGTGAGCGTAGTGCCGGATGAGGGCATAGGATTTGCCCGCCAGTTTCGCAGCGGCTTGCCGGCGGTTGAATTCATAATGGATATAAACTCCGGCCGCCTTGATCAATCCTTTTAAGGCCTGCCGTTTATCACCGGTCGCCTGTTTCCATATTCCCTCCAAGTGGTCGTGAAACTCAAAAAAAAGCTTATGATTCCATAGCACCAGACTTTGCAGCAGGGGTTCATCCAGGGCGCCGCCCTTTATCTGCTCAAAGACGCGATCATAACGCCGCAGCCGATCTTGTATATACTCGACCATTACAGCAGGAGGAGTTTGGGCAAGCCAGCCGTCGGCTTCGTCCCGATAGGCCGATGGTTTCATCTGCGCAAGCGCGGCCATAAAAGCTTCCGATAAGGTGTTACGGATATCCCTTGAGAGACGATTGTTAAACGGGTCAAATTTAGCGGCCGGCCTTTTCATGTCAGGGGTAGCATCAGGCGTTCTCTTCATGCTTCGAGCACTAGTCCCATTCTTTTAAAATCTGGTTCACAAGCTTGCCGTCAGCCACCTTGCCGAAATGCTTCATGACGGGGCCCATGGCCTGCATCTTGTTTTTGTACTGGGAAAAATCAATGTTGTCTTTAATCCAGTCGACAATCGCTTCCCGGTCCAACATCTGCGGCAGATAGGACTGCAGAATTTCAAGGTAATCGGACGTCGCCTGTCCCTTGGCCTCCAGCACAGTATGCTCGGATTTGATAAGCCCTCTGATAATTCCGATGACATCATCGTCGGTTATCTCTTCAGGTTTCTTCGGGCGGGTTGTTTTTTTACCGCTTTCAAGGGTGAGCGGCACGGTCAGTTTTGGAAACTCGGCCATGATCAACCGCAGGGTGTTGCGCCCTTCCGGGTCCTTGTTTAACATGGCCGTTTTGAGATCGATGCGCAGCTTGTCATGCAATGATACCTTCAAATCCTGGCTCCAGCCATACGCCACGTCCTTGTCCATTTGTTTGCTCCTTTAAATATTTAAAATAATTGTTAAAAGCATATCACATGTTTTGGATATTTAATAGAAAGATCCAAAGCATTAAAAAACAGAATTTATAATCGGTTTCAAGCGCTGTCTCGTTTTCGAAGACAAGGCGTCCCGCGGGTTGAAAGCGGAGCGCACACGCCAGTACGTGAGCATTTCAAATCAAATCGCAACGCAGTATTTGGGCGTTAGAAGGGGTTTTGAAACAACTTTTATAGGAACTTGGGGGGTAGTGGGGGATTGGCCCTCAACCCCTGCCCCGGCAGCAGTATCACCGTGGAAGCGCCATGGGCCAGAATGCGCCCGTCGGCATCGGTCACTTCGGCGTCAGCATACCCCAGCGTTCGACCCAATTTGATCTGACGTCCCTTGGCAATGAGTTTGCCGGAGACCGCCGGTGCAAGGTAGTTCAATTTGAGATCCACCGTGGTGACACCGGTGTCCGGGTCTTCGATTTCATAAAATAAGGACCAGAAGGAGGCGGCATCGATAATGGAGGCAAACACGCCGCCGTGGACAAAACCGAAGGGCTGCAGATGCTTTTGGGCCAGATCGATTTCCATTTTTGAAAAGCCGGCACCCACTTCTAAAATCCTCATGGAAAGCAGATCAAAATAGGGACAGCGGTTTATCAGTTGATTGACTCTTTCGATATACTCGGGATTGATGGTTTTCATGGTATTTCTCCATTCCCATTGGCATCGCCCAAATCCGGAATGCAATCCTT
>JAFDCJ010000256.1 GCA_019312835.1 Deltaproteobacteria bacterium | reverse complement strand
CCGAATCCCGGGGGCCGAACGGATCAAAAAGATCAAAGACGAGGGCGCCGGTGTCCGCATACGACCGCCAGGCAGCGGTTGAAAACCCGGAAAAATTAAGCCGAAGGTGGGGACCGGGAGACGATCCCCGGTTGCCAGGGCGCGCCTGGAACATGCTTCATCCTCCTTTGAGCATTGCAGCCGCTGACGCAAACACGCGCCGCATGAAGAGTTGCAGCTACTCAATTCTCCCGCCGCCCCCTTTGAAAAGGGGGAAGAGTACTTGCGGAATTCAGGGGAATACTTTTGGGTTTGCGTTCCCCCTTTTTAAAGGGGGACAGGGGGATTTTTAATGCCGCAGGCTCTTTTGCCTTCCAGGTTTTTAAGGTGTCAATCGACAATTACGTAGACATACACTTCCCGGGGGCCGTGGGCGCCGTGGACCATGGTGGCCTCCACATCGGCGGTTTTGCTGGGTCCCGAGATAAAGGTCATGCAGTTGGTCAGGCCTTCCCGGCCCACGTCGGGGTCGAAGCTCAACAGGGCGTACAATTCCTTGAGGTCCCGGATAATCTGATCGAGGTGGATAACGCCGATGTGAATGGACGGCACCAGGGAAACCGAGCGGGCCTGCCCCGGTCGGGTCCGCATGACCAGGGACGCTGTATCGGCCATGCAGAAATCGGCGGACGTTATGCCGACGTATGCATCGATCACCTGCCGGCGCAGCCGGTCTTTTTTCTCCGGTTCCGATAAGGCCTCTGCCTGGGGATCATCCAGACTGGTCATGTACACGGGAATTTTTTCAGATGCCAGCGCGGCCGGCAGATTCAGGCGTTCGATCAGCGGGTGCTGCCACACCGCGACGCTTTTTTGGTCGCCCCATTCGGGGTCTTTTGCGCGCACGAGATCGACAATAGCCGCCGCGACCGCATCCTCATCCGTCAAAACGATGACATTGAGATTGATCGGTGCCGCCATCTCGATGAAACGCTCGAGCAGCTGTTGCCGTTCACCTTGAGACCGGTTTTTAATGCGGTCGAGAATCGCGCGGGTTTCATCGGTTAACCGGCTTCGGCACAACTCCTCATCAGGGGGCGGTTCACCGGACGACTTGCCCAGGGCCGATTTAATCTTGCCGATGAAAGCTTCTTGGTTTGAATTAGCCACTGTCGTTTTGTTGTCCTTTGTAAATCTTCTTTACCAACAAGGATTTAAATTTACCAGAAGCTGTTTCAAAATTTTGGATCAGGTTCGAGGGCAAGGCGCACCGTGGATTGAAAGCGGAGCGTACACGCTAGTACGTGAGCATTTCAATCTGCGGTGCAACGCAGCCATCGGACCTTAGACGAAGTTTTGAAACAGCTTCTAAAGGCCTCTACGCCATCGTTCTATAAAACTTTCCCCCGCAACCGGTTTGATATCCCGATGCCGGGTCCACCCGCTAAACGGTGCGGGCAGCCGCCGAAGCATGCCGTTGCTTTTTGGGAATAGCTTCTGTCCGAGAGACGCCATCCGCAGTAAAAATTCATAGGCCGGCCGGCTGCGAATCATCCAGGACCACATTTTGAAAACGGCCTTCTCGCTGCTGCTGGCCCGCTCAACTCCCCAGGCAGGATCGCCGTCGGCCAGCTTGGCGCGCAGGGCCAGCAGCATGCGCGGCAGGTCGATGTTGACCGGGCAGGCATCCTGGCAGGCGCCGCACAGGGTTTCGCCCTGGCACAGATGCCTGGCCTTGTTGATTCCGGCCAGAAGCGGCAGAACCACCGCTCCCACCGGACCGGAGTAGGGATGCCCGTAGGTGTGGCCGCCGATTTTGCCGTAGACCGGGCAAATATTCAGGCAGGCGGCGCAGCGGATGCAGTACAACATTTCCCGGAACGCTTCATCGGCCAGGATACGGCTGCGGCCGTTGTCCAGAATGACCAGGTGAAATTCTTCCGGACCGTCAGCTTGTTTTGCGGAACGGGGTCCGCCGATGTAGCTGGCGTAGGTGCCCATGTTCTGGGCCGCCGCGGCACGGCACAGCAGCCGCAACAGTATATCGTGATCTTCCAGCCGAGCCGCCACCCGCTCCATCCCCATAATGGCCACGTGAACCCGGGGCATGGTTGTCGACATGCGGATGTTGCCCTCATTGGATACGGTGACAATGTGCCCGGTTTCCGCGCAGGCGATATTGCAGCCCGAAAACCCCATATCGGCTGCCAGGAATTTTTCCCGCAATGACTTGCGGGCCGCCCGGGTCAAGCTCGGCGGATCATCGGTATAGGATATGCCGATTTTGTCGGTGAACAGCCGGCCGATATCCTTGCGGGTCTTGTGAATGGCCGGGGCGATAATGTGGGAGGGCCGCTCGCCCGCCAGCTGGATGATGTATTCTCCCAGGTCGGTTTCCGCCACCTCGATGCCGTTGTCAAGCAGATGGGAGTTTAAGCCGATTTCTTCGCTCACCATGGACTTGCCCTTGACCGCCAGCTTCACGTTGTGCTGGCGGGCAATTTGCAGGCAGTAATCCAGGGCGGCGTGCGAGTCTTGCGCAAAGAATACCTGTCCTCCGTTTTTGCGCACATTGTCGGCCAGGGTTTCCAGCAGGACATCCAGGTTCGCAATCGCCTTCGCCCGGATTTCGTGGGCCTTCAGGCGCAGGTCCGGCCCCTCCGGCAATTTCTGATAGGCCAGGGCGGTGCCCCCGCCGAAACGATTCTGCAAATCAGCCAGCGCTCGCTGCAGCACCTCGTTTTTAATCGCCTTTCTGGCTTCGGCTTTATAGTCTCCGATAAAAATTTCGCTCATTGGTAATGTTTCCACTCCAGCCGGATTGAATTTTTCACACTACGTATTTGCTTTCTTCTCCTACTCAAACTGCAGTGTAGTTTGGTCTCCTTGGAAACCTTACTTGTTATTTAAAAGCCTGGCCTTGGAGGCTCTCTTCAAGCAACACATAACGAAAAGTCCGAAACAATTAACGTGCGACATTTCTCAGGAAATGGGCGAGTTGGCAAGCAGCTGCGCAATGTGCATGACCTTGATATCTGCACCCATTCGGCTCAGCATTCCCTGTATATTCATCAAACAGCCCATGTCGCAGCCGACGACGGTGTCGGCGCCCGAGGCGATAATGTTATCGACCTTGTCCCGTGCCATGGCGGCGGATATATCCGCATACTTGAAGGAAAACGAGCCGCCGAATCCGCAGCAGCGGTCGGAGGCATTCATTTCGACGAAATCCAAACCGGAAATCTTG
>JAFDCJ010000255.1 GCA_019312835.1 Deltaproteobacteria bacterium | reverse complement strand
TCGCAGTTAATCACCATGTCGAACTCGTAAGGAGAGGCCTCGTTTTTACCGTACGCCTTTTTAAAGAATTCACGCTGCTCTCTGTCGACCCGCTTGATGATGCTTTTTGCTTCTTTTTCTTTTTGAGGGCTGTCCGATGAGAAGTTGTGTAGTCAATTAATTTTGGGTTATATCATGTGCCCATTTGCAGTTCTGGTGACAAATTAAAGAGATTCAAATGCCGTGAAAATTCGCTGCGTAATTTGGTTCTTTTTACGCCGGTTTTCAGGAGGGGACGTCTCAGCAACCTTTCGTAAAGATCGACATACTGCATTCCGGCCTTTTGAAATTCTACTGCTGAATGGCAGTCGACAGCCAGCTTTTCGGACAGTACTTTTCCCAGAGGCGCCTCGGGAAACCGGATAATGTTTTGGGTAATATTTAAAAGTACGTCTGGGCCCGCAATACTGACATGCCGGGCGGCAAAAACGCCGCTCAAAAGAAAGTCAATGGCATTGGTTGCCCGGGATTCCTCGTAATTCGCCGGATAGCGATCGAAGAACAAATGCTGCCAGAACGAAGCGGCATCAATTCCGGTATCTTCGACGACGGACAGCATGCATTTTGCCGTCTCGCAGTTTTGTACGGTAAGAATACAGGGAATCCCCGATATTTCGGCGACAGCCGGAATCAAGCCGCACATCCAGTCGTGGCAGTGAATCAAATCGGGCTTCACCAGCGGCATAATTTGATGAATGACTTCGCGCTGAAAGGCCAGCGAAATTTTTAGATTCTCCCGCACCGAATTCGATTCGGGTTCCCCGGCGTAAAAAAACGCCCTATCCTGCGCCAGATGCACACGGTTCTCTGGCAACCGGCAGCGCTTCATGGCGGAATTTTTTCGCAAGTTTGTCGCGAAAACGTTGCGATAATTCGGTTGTGCGATATGAACATCAGCACCTAGCATGGATAAATCACCGACCCAATGGGCCAGGAAACCGGCAAATCCGCTTGGCTTGCAGTTCAAATAATCGGAATTCTTCCCGGACCGGTCAGGAGCCAGGCAGATTTCCGGTGTAACCAGGAGAATTCGAGGTTGGATAGAATTTTCGACCATTTTCTGAATCACATTTTTAGACATTAAAAATCCGGATTGACGGTATCTGCCTCTCGCAATCCGGGCACATAACAGGTAATATTTGAAAATTCGCACTTCGCATGACATTCCGGGCAGACATCCGGGGGAAAGGCGCCAATCGTGGTAAAGCTGCAAACCCGGCACCGCCAGTATGTCAGGCCACATCGTGGACAAATATCCCCAATAAATCTTTTCGCAGCGGTATATCCACACTCCGTGCACATCCATACATCGTGTTGATTTACCATTTGTCCCTCCTCCCTGATAACGTTTGATGAAAATTCGTATCAAACCGCATGCACAGTTCATCGCGAGGTTCTTCAAGCGGTTCAAATCATGTTCGAAATTGCTCTATTTTGCCTTGCAATTAGATGACTCAATGAGGCCTCAATGGTTTCCGAGTTAAAAGGCTTGGCAATGAAGGCATGCACACCGATCTTTTTGGCTTCTGATACCAGTTCGTCGGTTTTATAGGCGGTTATCAGTATCGTTAGCGCCTGTGCCTGCACTTGCCTTAGCTCTTTCAGGAAGGTCAGCCCGCTCAAACCCGGTAATTTATAATCGCATATGACAAGATCGAAATCCTGTCGGTGAACCATTTCCAGCGCTTCTTCAGCGGTTTCGACTGAGGTCAACCTGCAGCCTTCAGTCTCAAAAAATACACGCATCGAGTCTCTGATCCATTCATCATCATCGATCAACAGGATATTCATGTTTTTGAGTGTGCTGAACACGTTCATCTTGGCGCTTCGCTCCGGATTAAAATTCTGTAACGCATAACCTCATTGGATTTACGGCTGCTGCTTTCGATCTTTTCTCATTTCACAACAACAACCGGACAGGGTGCATTCAAGACCACAAATTGCGTCGTGGATCCGAGAATAAATTTCCCGACTTTGGACCTTTTTTTCGAGCCGATAATAATTTCAGCGGCGTGGATCGTTTGTGCAAAATTAATGAGTTGTTCTCCCGGGCTCTGCGAGCTTACCAACAACGTCGCCTCAGCGGAGCCCGCCTTGCCATCGAGAAGGTTCTTCACCTCCCGGGCGAGCAGCCGCTCGGCATTTTCGATCCTGTCATAAGACAGCGGCGCTTTTCGGCTAATCGCCTGGACAACCTCTATTTTGCCCTGCAGGCTGCCGGCGTGTTGCTTGGCCAGCGCGAGCGCTCTTTTGCAGGCATCAGATCCATTATATCCCACCAGTATTTTCAAGTTTACCTCCGTATTATTGACTTAAACCTCATCGTGCACCGTTATGTCCGTCTCGCCTCTGGGCAGGGGAATAATAAAGACGGGTTTGCGCGTTCGACGCAGAACCCGTTTGGTAACACTCCCCAGAAATGTATTTGCGACAATACCTTTCCCATGAGTTCCCAGGACGATGGCATCACATTCCAGTTCATCGGCTTTTTCTAAGATGATGTCGGCCGGGAATCCCTCACAGACTTCAATGGAATCTATTCGATCTGCAGCTTTCGGATAATCTTTGAGTTCTCTATCTGAAAAGGTGCGCAACCGCTTTTTTATACGTTCCAGAGCGGAACTAACCCGCTCATCGAAGATTTTTTTTGTTTGTTCCTCATTTAGATAGAATCCCATTTGAGCTCGAACAGTCGGTGACGGGGATTCAAAAACATGCAGAATGATGATTTTGGCGTCATGTTTGATCGCAGAATTTATGGCATATCTGAAAGTGTAAGCCGAATTGGGAGAAAGATCGGTGGCATAAAGGATTCTTTGAATTTTTGGAATCATCGCCGCTCTCCTTGGTTAATGTTGATGGCTTTTCAAATTACGAAATGCTTGTTCAACCTGTTTTTAGCATATTGCGTGCCAATCCACAGCGCGGGTATTTAACTAAATAATATCAGTATATTATAAATTTTGAAGGTTTTGGGAGAGACCGTAGGAATCCCTGCATTCGAAAATTTTCGAAATAGCCATTCGTAAAATTGCGAAGATTAAAAACACGCTGAAAGGATTCAAGGAAAGCAGGTTAAGGAAAATTTTCGATTTGTTTTTTTAGACAATTCTGACAGGCAGCCGGTCGATTACCGGTGAGAAATTCACGAACAAACTGCTGGCATCGCAGTACGAGCTGATCTCCACCTGGATCCAATCAAGTTGCGAATGATTATTGGGAATTAGACGTTCGAAGAACATGGCGTATTATCTAAAATCAGGAAAACTTCTTTTGAGGGCCGAAATATTCGCCCCGCCGGGAAGGATCCATTTAATCGCCGTCGGGAACAAGATCTCCTGCAGGAATTTTTTCACCCGGTGCCCAGGTCTCAAAAGCGTCCGGCGTAACGTAATCACCCGCGCGCGGCCGCTTGTATACCCACACGATACGGGTGTGGCATTCCCAGACTCTTTTGCCTAACTTCTGCATCCGTTTCTCCAGGGCCTTCTCTGCTGTTTCTCGAGTTTTATGAACTGAAATGACCTCTTTTTTGCGCATTGTTGGGTCAAATTCGTCATAAATTAGCGCAAACATGGTTCCGCTCCTTCCCTTGTCCGGATTCGTCGCCAAGGCCATCGCCGGCAGTGAGTTTTTGTTCACCGCTCAGTGGGCTGAACAAGAAACAGGGCGCACGCCTTGGCCTTGCGGGCATGTGTAACACTCGCCACTGCAGCCAGGACAATATCTTCGAGCCCCCGATCAGGGATATCGCTTTGGTTATGCGAATCATGGGCTCATGGTTGATAATGGGTTTTAGCAGTTCGCCTCCTATCTTTCAGGCGGTGAGATGCCTCCGGAGGATCTTTGTTGGGAAATGACCCTCATATAAAACCGATGACCTTTGTACTTCATTTTTATAAGCTGTTTCTTTCTGATCAATTGGTCAATAAAAGACCAATCCGCCTTGGCCAGGTCTGCTCTGACATCCTTGCGCCAGGCAAGGGCGCCGTTGGTGATGACGGCGATTTTGAGCCCCAGCGATTTTAGCAGCTCAATCTCATTTCCAAGGTTCACATCCAGCGTGGGCTCTCCGTCGGGTACGAGGGTCAGATAATCAATGGCTTCGCCTTTTCGGCGTGCGGCTGCAATTTGCGTTCTGACATCCCTGCAGACTGCTTCCGGATCGTAGAACGGCATTCGATCGACCTGCATCCGGGTGGTTTTGCCGACCTGGCAATAGACGCAGGAATAGGTGCACACCTTGGGGGGTATGTTGTTGATTCCCAGACTGCGGCCCAGACGCCTGGAAGGAACCGGTCCAAACGCAATCATGGTTTAAGATCCCCGGCTGCGATTAAAACAGGCAAACGGTGAAGTTCAAGCAATGACATTTTCCACGGCAGAACGGCGTATCACACGGGTTCTCGGGCTGAATGACTCATGGAGTCTCAATTCCTTTACAGCCGCCAGAATGCCCGTAAGAAATACCTGCCTCTTCGAAAAGCTTTTTCCAGCAATCTTTTTCTCGGGTTCATCCGGATCCAGCTCACCGATTCGGGTTGCATCTTCCAGAATCGGACCGGTTCCGGACTGACAGTAAGGCCGCTCTAGTTCCGCTCGCGATAAGCTGCCCGGGCCTATTTGATTCCATCGGTCGAAATACAGGCTGAAATGCTGCATGACCTTTTGGAAATCAGGAAAAAGCCTTGAACCACATAACTTGAAGCGGGAAAATCTTGGGTCCATACCGCCTCTTTTCTGTTAATAAAATAATCGCCGAAAATTCAGCATCAGGCTGATTCCAGCTCCCGGCGCGCTGCCATATCCACCAGTATTCTCTCCCTGGCTTTGTCGATGCCGAGTTCCTGGCGTTTTTTGTCGATGTGGGCGATCATCTTGTGGGCGTGTTTAATCGGATCGACTTCCAGATCCCACATCCCGCCGTACATTTTTTCAAATTCTTTGAACAGATAGTCTTTAAATACCGGTGCGCCGGAAACCGGGAGGGTGACGCCGAACACGGTGTAGACACCTGAGGCCACAAAATAATGCCCGATACTGATGGCTTTTTCACTCATCCATTCCGGCGCGCTGCCGGCTGCCGGCAGTTCGCTGATGTCGTTGCCCAGACCACCGTCATTTACCACTTCTGTGGCTGCCAGCAAAATGCGGCTGTTGTCCACACAGGATCCCAGGTGCAGCACGGGGGGGATACCCACTGTTTCGCATACCTCGGCCAGACCCGGTCCGCAATACACTGCGGCGGATCCAGGCGTCAGCAGACCCTCCATGGCACAGGCAATGGCATTGCACCCGGTTGTCAGAACGATAACATCGTTTTTGATGAGTTCTTTCACTATTTGGATATGGCTCTCGTTGTGCCTCGTCCTGACGTTGTTGCATCCGACAACACCGCCGATACCCCTGATCCGGCCGTTGATGATGTTGTCGTTTAAGGTGTAATAAGACCCGCGAAACGTTCCTCCGAGATGATATTCGATGGATTCCACACCGAAACCGGCCACAATAGGAGATTTCTGCTTTGGAATCATGACCTCGGTTTTTCGATTCTCAAAATTGTCAATGGCCAGCTTTACGATTCTTTCGGCGTCTTCCATGGCATGATGCTCGTCAAATTCGATGTGAAGAACGTCATCCTGTTCCATGCGGGCGATCGGATGGGTGGTAATCAGTTTGGTATGAAAGCATTTCGCCACGTTGGCCAGATTTTGAAATATGCACTGGATGTCAACCACCATGGCATCACAGGCACCGGTGATGATGGCCAGTTCCTGTTGCAGGAATGTCCCACATAGTGGCACTCCGTGACGCTGTAAAATTTCATTGGCCGTACAACAAATGCCGGAAAGCT
This sequence comes from Deltaproteobacteria bacterium, assembly GCA_019312835.1. Classification (GTDB taxonomy): domain Bacteria; phylum Desulfobacterota; class Desulfobacteria; order Desulfobacterales; family JAFDCJ01; genus JAFDCJ01. The sequence continues at coordinate 917 of JAFDCJ010000255.1, read as the reverse complement.
GAATGCCCTTGGCGCCTTTGGATACGGCATAGTCATGCATCTCTTTTTTCTGGGCGATCGCGACGATCATCTCCGAAAGCACCGGCTCATGGCCGTGTATGACGATGTTGACCATATCCTCTTTCATGACCCCGAGATTGGCTTCAGATGCCAACGGGTATGGCGTTCCAAAGAGAATGTCCTGCAGCTCGGTGGCCAGCATCGATCCCCCCCAGCCGTCGGCGATGGCTGCCCGGGTGCCCTGCTTCATCAAATTTTTATAATCTTGATCCACGCCGATATGGGTGCGGTGCATAATTTCAACAATTTCGCGGTCGATGTTGCGCGGTAAAACCCCCCTTTTTTTCCAGAGCTCATAACGCGGTTCAGGTGCACGCCTGGCAAAGAGAAGTTCGCCTTCGGCTTTGCCCCATTCATTGAGCGCTTTTTCACCCACTTCCACAGCGATTTCATCGATATTTCGATCCAGCTGTTTACCATCTGCCTCCACGGTTGTATCGACTCCCAGAACCTCGGCCACTTCGAGAAGTTTTCGGGTATCCATAATTTTGTAAGCATCGGTTTCTTTTCTGGCAGCCGCCATAAAGACCTCAGCCACGGACCGGCCGTGATCCGAATGCGCAGCGGCGCCGCCGGCAATCATGCGGATAAAATTGCGCGCCGCAATGGTGTTGGGAGTAGCCCCGCAAATCCCTTTGCGGGTGTCTTCGTCTTCGATGCCGCTTTTAGGAAGCGGCAGACGACACGGGCCCATGCCGCAATTTTTGCAACAGATCCCTTGCGTACCGATATTACAGGGTTTTAAGGTGACAGCCCGGTCAAATGCGGTTTCAATTCCCAGCTCATGAGAGCGCTCGATCATCTGCCGGCTGGCCGGGTCTATGGTTGCGGCTACAGGATCGGCCAGTTTCTTCGCC
>JAFDCJ010000254.1 GCA_019312835.1 Deltaproteobacteria bacterium | reverse complement strand
CTGTCCTCTTCTTCACCAATGGGGGTTTCCAGGGAGATCGGTTCCCGGGCAATTTTGAGTACCTTGCGGACTTTATCGAGAGGGATCTCCATTTTTTTTTTTTTTTCTTCCGGCGTGGGTTCGCGCCCCTGCTCCTGGACCAGATAGCGGGAGGTTCGAATCAGTTTGTTGATCGTTTCGATCATGTGAACCGGAATTCGAATCGTCCGGGCCTGATCCGCGATGGCCCGGGTGATGGCCTGCCGTATCCACCAGGTCGCGTACGTGCTGAATTTATAACCCCGGCGGTATTCAAATTTGTCCACCGCTTTCATCAGACCGATATTGCCTTCCTGAATTAAATCCAGAAACTGCAACCCGCGGTTGGTATATTTCTTGGCAATGCTGACCACCAGCCGCAAATTCGCTTTGGTAAGCTCACTCTTGGCCAATTTGGCCCGGAAGCGCCCTTCTTCAACGCTGGCCATAATTCGCTTTAAAATGCGGCTGTTGGCTTTTAGTTCATATTCCTTGTTGCTGACCTCTTCCTCGAGCTTCTTCAACGCAGCATATTGAGCGCCCAGTTCATCCCGGGTCAATTTTATACGGGCACCGGCCCATTTAATGAATTTGACCTTGGTTTTCATATTGTCCCGCAGATCTTTGATGGAAACATCAAAGGTATCGGCTATCTCGGTCGTCCTTTTATTCATTCCATCAAACCAGCCGATTTGATACCGGATTTTACCCTCCATGCTATCAATGACGCTGGATTCCAAACGCCAATCCTTGAGCAGCTCGAAAATCTTGGTGGAACGCCGGGCAACACTTCTTCTCAATTTCCGTTGCTTATCAGCACTCAATTTCTGGGTAAAGAGCCTTTCGCGCAGGCCCTTATTTTCCTCATGGATTTCTTTAATGGCCCGGATGGTCTCCAGAAACTTTTCAGTTTGAACAACCTCGTCGGCATAGGTGTCGCCCTCGTCAATATCTCTTAGAACGTACTTCGGACGAAGCGCACCATCCTCAATATTCTCACCTAAATCAATGATGGATTCAACGCCGGTGGTACTTTCAAGCAAGGCCCGCAGCACCTCCTGTTCGCCGGCCTCAATCTTTTTGGCGATAACGACCTCCCCTTCCCGGCTCAACAGGGTAACGAGGCCCATTTCGCGAAGATACATCTTAACCGGATCGGTAACCGTTCCAAAGTCTGTAGAAGCGGCACTTTTAGCGACTTCCTTTTTTGCTTTGGTCTTTTTGAGTTTAACGATTTTCTTCTGATGCTTCTCGTCAACGACTTCTATGTTATTGGCATCAAAAAGCATCAGTGTCTCGTCAATCTGATCAGGCGACAACAGATCTTCGGGCAGCACCTCGTTGATCTCATCATAGGTGAGATACCCTTGTTTTTTGCCCTTGGCCAGTAGCTTTTTTATGGCCTTAGGGGTCGTTTTGTCGGTACTCTTCTTTTTTACGGTGCTATTTTTGGAAAGAGTCTTCTTGGCGGGCTTTTTAACGGTCTTCTTTTTTGCAGCCTCTTTTTTGGCGGTTGCTTTTACGCGCACCTTCTTGCTACCGTCTTTTTTTACAGCAGATTTTTTGGCCATGAAATTCATGCCTCCCCAATACCTCAGTTTATCAGCAGCAATCCTTCGTCATGCAATAGCACTTTCGGCACTCTCAATCCCAATTGAATGTTGAAAATAACCATTGGTTACGATCTGCTATTTTTAATTCGCGAGCTGGGATACCCCAACCTTATTTTTCGGTCAAAGCAGCCGATTTCTGTTTCTCACTGCGTTCGGCCATTTTTTGTTTCTGATTCAACAGTTTTAACAGCAGATCATGATCATTGCTTTGTTCAGCAGCTTTGATCTGCTCCTCTAAAACACCGCTGTCGCGCATCTTCTGTCCGTTTTCAACAAATTTGCCCAACAACCGAAGACAACCTTTCATATTCCAGGATTCATCCACCATAGACAAAGAGGCAATCAGTGTTTGTTTCTGATCACTGTCAGCCCGGGACATCAGTTCTGAAACCCGATCCACAGATGTTGGATCAGATTTTAGAATATACTCCCCAAGGTTTTTTAAGGTCTTATTTTCAAAATAACTCAGGGCATTTAACTTGACAACTTCCGGTAAAATGTCCGCAAATTGAAGCATCATGGCAACGATTTGCCGCTCGAAGCGGTTGCCAATAGCCTCCGTTTGTGAATGCTGGCCCTCCGAAGCAGGCTTCACCGAACCGGATCGGTAGAGCGAATCGGCAGCCGCCGCGGGAGCGTCAGCGGCAAACCCTCTTTTCGTTATGTGGGCTGCTACTTCGCTGACGCGCTCCAAAATGGCATTTTCAGCAATACCCAGCCTTTCAGCAAGTTTCTGGATGTATAGACCCTGAGCCACGCGATCGTTTATGGCGGCCAGCGGCGCTTGCATTTCTTTTAATATATTCACTTTACCCTGGGTCGACAGGCCATATTTCTCAATGGCGCAGTTCATCAAAAAGGTTATGATACCCGGAGCCCTGGACGCTGCCTCCATAAACAGGTCAGGTCCTTTTTCAAATATAAAGGAGTCCGGGTCGTGGCCGGCCGGCAGCACCAGGATATGGGTATCGGCATTTTCTTCCCGGTACACATCCTGTCTTCTAAAATCGACGTGCTCTTTCCAAAAGGTGTCGATGCACCGCCTGGCCGATCGAATCCCGGCATCATCAGAATCATAGACCAGCACCATCCGGCCGGCAAAGCGGGTTAACAATCTGACATGGTCCGGTGTTAACGCCGTGCCCAGGGTTGCGACAGAATTTTCAACGCCGTGCTGGTGAAGCGCAATAACATCCAGATATCCTTCGACGATAAATACCGAACCTGCGGATCGGCATTTGTCCTTGGCCCGCTGAATACCGTAAAGAGATCGCCGCTTGTTGTAAACCGGGGTTTCCGGCGAATTCAGGTATTTGGGCAAAGAATCGTCCAGCACCCGTCCACCGAAACCCACAACCTGCAGGCTGGCATCGAATATCGGGAACATAATCCGATCCCGAAAACGATCATAATACCCGGCTTTATTTTTTTTGGGCAGCACCAACCCGCTTTTTTCTAACAGCACGGGTGAAATACGTTTCTTTGAAAAGTGGTTCAGCAGGTTATCCCATCCCTGCTGGGCATAGCCGAGTTTAAAATCATCTATGGTTTTTTGAGATATTCCCCTTTTTTGCAGATAGGATCGGGCCACCTGCCCGGCAGCGCTGCTTTTCAGCGCTTGATGATAGAACTCCATGGTCCGGCGGTTAATGTCAAAAAGCTTTTCTCTTTCGCTGATTTTCTTTTTTTGCTCCGGTGACAGTGGCCTGTCAGGAATATCGATGCCGTACCTTTTGCCGAGTGCCCTGACCGCTTCCGGAAAGGAAAGCCCCTGTTGTTTCATAAGGAAACTGAAGATGTTTCCGCCGGTGCCGCATCCGAAACAATAAAATATCTGTTTGTCCGGACTTACGGTAAATGAAGGAGTTTTTTCTGAATGAAACGGACAAAGACCTACGTGGTTTTTGCCTGCTTTCTTCAACAGCACCGCTTCTGAAACAACATCAACAATGTCGGCCGCATTCTTGATTTCTGAAATCTTTTCTTCAGGAATAAAAACTGCCAATAACAGCAACCCCCATTGCTAGGTAACAGGCAAGACAAAATTAGCGGAAGGATCGTAAAAGGGATAAAATTAGCCAATGCCCAGGTTATCTGAAAACGAACAATGAATGCGTAAAATATCCCGTAATAATCAATAATTACCAGTATAAAATGCCGACTGAGTTAACCGGTCAATTTAATTCTCAGCAACGAATTTGTCAAGATTTTTTTACCCTTTCATGCCATCCGTTTGCTGTCAGGTCCCCCCATTATTTTTTTGTCTGCGACCTGTTGGGCTGATTGCACCAATGCCAGCGCCTGCTGAAAATCGAGAGTTCCGCTGTATAGCGCCTTGCCTGTAATGACCCCGGTTACGCCGAGGCTCTCCAAGGGCAACAGATTTTTAATGTCCTCAATGGTCGAAACACCGCCGGAGGCCACCACCGGTATGCTGATGGCCTCTGCAAGACGCCCGGTTGCGGTGATGTTAGGACCAGTTTGCATCCCATCGCGATAAATATCGGTAAAATTTATGGCCGCCAGACCGCAGCCTTCAAAGCGTCTGGCCAGATCTATCGCCCGGATGGTGGTGGTCTGCGTCCAGCCCTCAATCGCCACCCAGCCATCGCGGGCATCTATGCCAACCACAACCTGACCGGGAAACCGCTGGGCGGTTTGCATCACCCATTCCGGATTTTTAATGGCTTCGGTTCCAATAATAACCCGTTGGACCCCCAAATCAAGGAGGGTCTTCGCCGTTCGCTCATCGCGTATACCGCCACCCAACTGAATGGGTGTATTTACCGTGGTAAGTATTTTTTTAACCGCATCAAGATTTTGAGGACGCTTCTCAAAGGCACCGTCCAGGTCGACCACGTGAATCAACTCGGCGCCTGCATTCGCCCATTTTTGTGCCATTGCAGCCGGGTCGTTGGAAAATACGGTTTCGTCTTCCTGCCGGCCCTGTAACAGTCGGACACATTTTCCATTTTTTATATCAACTGCCGGGATAATGATCATTTTTGGGGAAATTTCTTGAATATTTCTTCCAGTCCCGAGGTTGCCAGCTCTTCAACGGTTACCCAGCGTCCGCCTCGGCTGAGAAAAGAACCAAGCTGAAATAGATTGTCACCCAAAGCTTTTTGGGTTTCATCGAAATGAGCCGACCAAAGTGTACGGCCATCCGTCACACGGATCAGATGCATACCAAAAGCAACCGACGCAGGTAATTCGACACTATATCCTGTGCCAACCCGCTCTTTGAAGCGATAGACGAGTCCCAGCAGCACCACATCGGCGTTATTCTCACGCCCCTTTTCAACGAAGGCCTGGCGGGACCCATTGGCTGTCGGATTTGCCGAGTATAAGTGATCCATCGAACTGTCCGTCAGCCTCTCAAAAACTAACTGATACGCCGAATGGCGCTTTAACAGAGCAGTCGTTTGGGCCGTTAAGAAATCAGTCGCGTTGTCTGCAACCTCACCGCTAATAAATACCCTCCCGCACACCGGACAGCGGGTATCCACGTCATTGCCGGGTATCCTGGTCATATCCTGAAAGGGTACAACCAAAATTTTTTCAAAATTAGCCAGTTCAGAACTCGTTTCCGTCACATAAACCGGCGTCTGGCAGCCGTAATTCAGGCCCAAAATAATCATCCAGCCAAACAATCCCCATACCAGGCGTTTGCTGGATAGTTTCGTATCAGGTGTCGAGTGCATCAAAATGAATAGGGCTTAACCGCAATAATTTTAAATTAGACCAGAAAAGCGGACAACAACGAAATTAAAATGACAGAATACAATCACTCGTCATTCGTCATTTGACATTTAAAGCGCCCCCTTGGAGGAACGCACCCCCGTTATGCGTCGGTCCAGGGCTGCAGCCTGATCCAGGGCCCTGCCAAAGGCCTTGAAAATCGATTCCACCACATGATGGTCGTTATCACCGTAAGCCACATTTATGTGCAAATTCATGCCGGCCCGATTGACAAGAGCTCTGAAAAATTCCCTGGTCAAAGAGGCATTGAGGGCAATGCCTGAGGGCTCATGCTCGGGGACACGATAGACCAGATACGGTCGATTGGACAGATCAATGGTTACAGTTGCCAGGGCGTCATCCATGGGGGTGACGGCATGGCCATAGCGCTTGATTCCTTTGCGGTCCCCCAGCGCTTGACGGATAGCATCTCCCAGAACAAGTCCCACATCTTCAACCGTGTGATGAAAATCCACATCCAGATCGCCCTTGGCTCGAACGGACAGATCAAAAAAGCCATGGACGGCCAACAAGGTAAGCATATGATCAAAAAACGGAATTCCGCTGGCGATATTAGCCTTCCCCCGGCCGTCGACGACCAGCGAAATCTTGATGTCGGTTTCCTTCGTTTTTCGTTCGACTTCGCCTTTCCTTTCCATGATAGTCAGTGGGCTCCTAATTTGAGGGTGAAATTATGGCTGCCGCGTCGATTGAATTTCTAACCGGAACTGTAATTTTTCCCTAAAATATAAACCATATTCATCAGAAATCAATTAAATTTCAAAAACTTCTGCATTTTTCGCAAAATATTTTTCCACTACACGCGAGCGGAAAACTCCCGCCATGAGGACCATAAAATTATTTCTTCCCAGTGAGTTGATCGGACAATTCGGCAACATCGACGATGATCCAATCTGATATCAATGGCCAGACACGCGTTTGCCCATACTGAAAAGGGTGGTTCGTCAAACGACAAACCACCCGTGAAAGGAGGTCAGAATGAAGCACTATGACGTACTTACTCTGAGATGGTCCAGTTAAACTGGTCCACCACTTATATAGACCAAATTAAAAACGTTTGGTTACAACCAGCAGCATCCAAAAGACAAGATTAAAAAAATGAGGGTTGAGGCTTTTATTTCCTAGCAAGTTGGTATATGATAGACGCCCTGTTACCAATAAAACAATAATTAACAATGATTTAAGATGGATAAGTGGAGATGAGGGGGATCGAATAAATCGAAACCAACCTCTTAGCATAACCCACCGTAATTAATCAGCT
>JAFDCJ010000253.1 GCA_019312835.1 Deltaproteobacteria bacterium | reverse complement strand
TTTGCAGCTGACATCGGTTTTGAAAAATTCTGGAATGTCAAATGTCGTTTCAGCGGCTTGAAACCCCATGTGTCGGTTCTTACCTCCACCATCCGCGCCCTGAAGATGCACGGAGGAGGGCCCAAGGTTGTGGCTGGGAAAGCCATGCCCGAAGAATACACCCAAGAAAACGTTGGGCTGGTGGAAAAGGGCTGCGAAAATATGGTCCATCACATCAACACCATCCGCAAGGCCGGCATCAATCCGGTGGTCTGCGTCAACCGCTTCTACACCGATACGGATAAAGAATGTAATGTCGTCCGTAAGGCGGCCGAGGCGGCCGGAGCCCGCTGCGCCGAGACTAAACACTGGGAACTGGGCGGCGAAGGTGCCCTGGAGTTTGCCGATGCCGTCGTCGAGGCCTGTGAAGAGAAAAACGACTTCCAATTCCTCTATCCGCTGGAGATGAAACTGCGCGACCGCGTCGACATCATCGCCAAGGAAGTTTACGGTGCGGACGGCGTGGCCTGGACCCCGGAAGCCGAGGCCAAGGCCAAGATGCTCGAGAATGATCCCAAGTACGCCGATTTTGCCACCATGATGGTCAAGACCCATCTCAGCCTGAGCCACGACCCGACCATCAAGGGTGCGCCCAAGGGCTGGACCCTGCCGGTACGCGACGTGCTGATTTATTCCGGCGCCAAGTTCCTGTGCCCCTGCGCCGGCACCATCAGCCTGATGCCCGGCACAGGCTCAGACCCGGCCTTCAGGCGGGTGGATGTGGATGTTGAAACCGGACAGGTAAGTGGATTGTTCTAGACGTAATTTGATAGGCTAAACAATGGGGCCCGTTGGTTTTTGCGGGCCCCATTCTTATTTGGGCTTTTTTTGAATATCGAATATTGAATTTCGAATAATGAATGTCGAAGTAAGGCATTCTATCTTTTTTAGATCATAAAATTGAATGAGCGTAGCGACGCCTACCTTCGTGATTCGATATTCAATATTCGACATTCGATATTCTCTTTTAACTTTCTGCGGTTAAAGAATTTATAAATCAGCATAATTATGCGGGTCCTTTTAATAAACCCATTTTATCCCATATCGGAAACCCCTTCCCCTCCCCTGGGGCTGGCCTATCTGGCAGGCGCATTGTCGGCATCCGGCGTCGAGGTCAAGATCCTCGACCTGGTGGTCTTCCCGTACAGCCGAACCATGCTGGCAAACCTGATACAAACGTTTCAACCGCACATAGCCGGTCTGACCGCCGTATCAATGACCTTCAACAATGCCATCGGTGTTATCAAAGACATCAAAGAAGTCAACCCGGACATCATGACCGTAATGGGGGGGCCGCATGTGTCTTTTTGCGCCCGGCAGACCCTTGGCGACTATCCCCAACTGGATGTCGTCGTCATCGGTGAAGGTGAAGAGACCGTGGTGGAGTTGTGCCGAACGGCGGATAACGGCCATGACCTGGCAAAGGTCAGGGGAATTGCCTATCGCCGGGGGGCCGAGATTTGTTACACGACGCCCAGAGAACCGATTGAAAACCTTGATGAACTACCGCTGCCGGAGCGGGGGCTCTTGCCGCTGGCCCGCTACCGCGCCCTGAAAATGCCGATCAGCATGACCACCAGCCGCGGGTGCCCATTCAAATGTATATTTTGTGTCGGCCGCAAAATGGTCGGCGCCAGGGTGCGCTACCGCAGCCCTGAAAAAGTTGTTGACGAGCTGCAATATCTGGGTTCCTGGAATTTTCACCAGATCAACATTGCCGATGATCTGTTCACGGCCAATAAGCAACATTGCCTGGGGGTCTGCAATGAAATTATCGAACGGGGTCTGAAACTGACCTGGACATCCTTTGCGCGGGTGGATACGGTTTCAGATGAATTGCTGACCAAAATGAAGGCGGCCGGGTGCAATGCGGTCAGTTTTGGAATTGAGTCGGCCAATCCCCGGATTCTGAAAACGATTAAAAAAGGGATTACCCTGGACCAGGTCGAAGCGGCCGTCGGCATGTGCCGGCGGGCCGGGGTGACACCCTATGCGTCATTTATTCTGGGACTTCCGGGAGAAACCCCGGCCACGATCGCCGAAACGATGGCGTTTGGAGAGCGTTTAAAGCGTCAGGGCCTGGCCTTCGGTTTTCACCTGCTGGCCCCCTTTCCCGGTACCGAAATCCGTGAACAATGCGACCGGTATGGCATCCGGATCTTAACCAACGACTGGTCCCGGTATCATGCCAACCGCGCTATTGTGGAAACCCCCGAGGTCGACCGCCGCACGCTGGATGGGATCGTGATCGAGTGGGAAGATGAATACAATCAACTGCTGGCGGATATCAAACAGCGCATGCAGACAGAAGAGGCTTCGGATGAAGAAGCACAGCAGGTTATAAATCTGGAACGCATTGTTCTGATCTACGATCTGATGATGAAAAGCGAGATCGAGCGCAACGGCTCATGGTTCCACAATGATCATCCGGTGAGCACCGCAGACAGCCTCAGAAAACTTGCCACCCGAATCAGCCGCTCTTTTGGTGCAACTTTCGAACAGCTCTATGACACCCTTGGAGATGCGCTGCAGGAAGGAAATTTGATTTGCGAGATTAGAAACGGAATGGTTCGCTGGCGGTGGAAAGACTACCTGGAATGACGAATGACTAATGACTAATGACAAATTAAGAAATTCTATCTATCATAGAATAAAAAAGATGGAGCGCAGCGACTCCACCATTAGTCATTATTCAATAGACATTTGTCATTTTCCTATTCTAACCCACCATCAGCTCATCGGATAGCTTATTGACGCCTTCAAATGTTTGCTCCACCAGCACCTCGATGTCAACCGGCTCAAGCCCCAACCGGTCGGTGACGGAGGGAGACGGTTCAATCCGGGCCCCCTCGGTGTCCCTGCCAAAACCGATCCGCAACCCGACCGTGTTGGCGATGTGCACGATGTCGCTCAAGGTGCAATGATTCTCGCAGGTTTCCGGATCGTGATGCCAGTTTACCGCATTGACCAGATCTTGTGGGAAATCCCATTTTTTCAGTATGTTGGCACCAATCTCGGCATGGTCGGTTCCGATGACCATGTATTCCGCAACTTCAAAGGCGATCCCTTTGGCAACCATGGCCTTGATCTGATCCATATCATTTTTTACAAACCCGCCCAGAACCAGTTTGCCGACATCGTGCAAAAGGGCCGCGGTAAAGACCTCCTCGGCCTCGGGGATTTTCAAGGCTTTGACCACGGCTTCGGCCGCTACGGAAACCGCCACCGAATGCCGCCAGAGGGCACCCTGGGGTAAATCATAACCGACAATCGGTTTTTTCATGACCGTGCTCATACACATGGTCATCACCAGCTGCAGCAACCGTTTCCAGCCCAGCATCATAATGGCCTGTCTCACCGAGCTGACTTTGGAAGGTATCCCGAAATATGCGGAATTGGTCAATTTGAGGATGTTAGCGGTCAGGCCCGCATCGTACCTTAATATTTCTTCGATCTCTGCTGCGGTTGAATCCGGATTATCAAGCATTTTAAGTAGCTTGGCAGCAGTTACAGGCATTCCCGGAAACGATTTGACCTGTGCCATGATGCGCTTAATTTTGTCCTCGTTCACATTCACCTCACCATTCAGACATCGTTAATAACAAGTTAACGATCTGATATTTTTCGCTGAATTAATTCAGGCGCAAGGTTGCCGATATACCTCTATTAGCCATATCGGTCATAATGAGTCACAACTTGAGCGGAAACCTCAGGGGGGACAGGTGAGAGAACAAATACGGCAGGACTGCAAGCAGTCCTGCCGCTCAATTTAAATGAACTCCGGTTCTAAATCGCGTTAACGGTTGGGAGGAAAATGCTCGAGAATTCTGGTCACGGCGTCTTTGGTAACCTGGTCCTTTTGTTCGGGGGTCATATCATAAGACAGATCGGCCTTGGTTTCGCCCCACCATATCTCCCGGCTGGAGGCCGCATCGAAAAAGGCCAGTTTCAGTCTGCCCACGGTATAAACATCATAGTCCATCAACACCGTCATATCCACCGCTTTGTAGCTACCGCCGAACATCGCGATAAACATATCCGGATTGTCCTCGGTCACGGTTAGACCGCGGGTACCCAGCTCGGCGTTCACATATTCCCTTATCCGGACCCGGTTGAACTCTTCTATTCGCAGGGTTGCCGGCATCGATACCCATTGATAGGTTTTCAGCCGGCTGAAATCGACATTGACATCGAAGTCAGAATTTACGTCATGATGGATCGTTCTTACGGGTGAACAACTGATGGCCAAGACCACCAGACAGACCGCAATCAAGGCACTCAATGATCGCATGCAAACCTTCCTTACCCGGCTAGACCGGAAATTCGAAACACGAAACAGGAAACAATATCAACATCCAAACGACCGAATTTGTCGGTTCCCAACCAATGAAGATGTTACCTGTAATTATGCCTCCAATTTAAGGGTAATGTCAAATCTTATTTATTCATAACCCTCCAGATGCATTACCAATTAGGCTCGGTATTTTTCGGGCAGCACGGGCTTGCTGGCCCATTCCGAGGGCCAGTTCTGGTTGGCATCCTCGCCGAATTTGGCCTTTAATTTTTTCAGGCCGGGACGGGAAAATTTCGGGTGTCCCTCTTTTAAGGTCCGGCCGTTGACAGCGGCCTCGCTGCGCAGCCGATGACCAACGGTGCGTTCCATTTGACGACCCAGCCACAGAATCCGGTCAACATCGTAACCGTGCTCGATGCCCATCTCGTCGATTTGAACCAGCAAATCTTCCAGGCATATCAGACCGACAAAACGCGGGTCCTCATAGTAATAGTCCCCGGTTCCGGGCACCGGCGTGTCATCAAGGAAGTTCGCCGGCTGACCGCCCATTCCGCCGATGGTGGCTTCGAAATGGGTGATACCGGCATGCAGACAGGCCAGAACCGAGGCGGATGCGACCCGCTTGGTCTCGTGAAAATGGGCAATATGCAGGGAGGTGTCCGGAATTTCATCCAGTATCATTGAAAAATAGCGGTACACATCGGGTGCGGACGCACTGCCGTCGTGGTCGGCGTGTTCGATGTCGGAGGCCCCGATCTCCAGCCAGCGCTTGGTAAACTCCACCGCATCCTTCAGTTCGGTGGCGCCGGCAATGGGGCTGCCCCAGATCGTACTGACGGTTCCGCACATCTTAAGGCCCGCGTCGGTGCACTTTTTAATGCAGCGTTCGGCCTCTTTCCAATAGTCCGGCAGGGTGGTTCCGGAATTGGCAAAATGGTGCTCTTCCTCGGTGGAAACCATCATCAGGCAACGATCCGGACCGAGGCCCTGCTCTTTTAATCGAATGGCCCGATCCACCGATTTTTCACGAATGGTCACCGCCGTAATGCAGATGTCATCGTAGTTAATCCCTTTGCGCTCGCAGCGCTGCCTGAAACGATCGCTGCGCAGGTGGGCCAGTATCTCTTCGGCATCGCTGAATTGCGGCATCAGATAGGGATTGCCGAGGTTGGTGACCTCGATGTTGCGACAGCCGGCAAAAATCAATTCTTCGGCATAAAATATTTTGGCACGGGTGGAAATAAACTTTTCCAGATGCTGAAATCCATCCCTTACGGTGATATCACCAATGGTTACTTTTTTCGGCATGCGGGGAAAAATTTTCCAGTAATCGTATTCGGTCATGATGTCAAAAGCCTCCTTTC
>JAFDCJ010000252.1 GCA_019312835.1 Deltaproteobacteria bacterium | reverse complement strand
TTTTCAGGGCTTCGTATCCATTGGCGGCCGTGGTGACTTCAAAACCTTCATCGGCGAGCAGCCCGCTCAGGGATTGCAGTATGGACGGCTCATCATCAACAATTAAAATCGAAGGGAACATTTGAATTCTTTTCCTATTTTGCAGGTCTAACAGTTCTGGTGACGGACACGTACTACGATTCAAAAGCTTTTCTGTCAGTTGTCCGTAGATCGTTGTCCGTTGGTTTCAAAAAAGAAACCGCCAAACGAGTTTTCCGCTAAGGTTTGGAGGCATCATTTAGATCATTATGATATTGAATTTATAATTATTTTTCAAGGCCAAGTATTCACAACGGACAACCGGCCATGGACCACTGACAATTCTAAACCGGCAACTCGATGACAAATTTGGCACCGTTGGGGATGTTATCCTGAACACTGATAACACCGTTATGATCGGCAATAATGGTGCTGACAATGGTAAGACCCAGGCCCATGCCTGTTTTTTTAGTCGAAAAGTTGGGCTCGAACATGCGGGTTTTATCATTATCGGAAATACCCGGGCCATTGTCGGCCACCTCAATGCGAATGCGCTTGAGAATCGGGTCGTGGGTTACGTCAAAGAATATGCCGCCTTCGCCCTTCATCGCCCCGATGGCATTGTCAATCAGGTTGATCAGCGCCTGCTTCATCTGCTGTCGATCCAGATTCAGCGGCGGGATGTCGCCGCTATTCTGGATTTTAAAATTAATATTGGGATGCCCCTCGCGGTATAAAGCCACGGTTTCCTCGATGGTCGGCACCAACTCACAGGGTTTGGGATTTGCGCTTGGAAAACGGGCGAAAGATGAAAATTCATTCACCAGATTGCGAATCAGGTCCACATGATCGATAATGGTCTGGGTGCATTCCTCAAACACCGGTTCCCCGAGTGTTTTGGAGTATTTGCGTTTCAGGCGCTGGGCCGAAAGGGTTATCGGCGTGAGAGGATTCTTGACCTCATGGGCTATCCGCCGTGCAACTTCGCGCCAGGCCGCCATGCGCTGGGCCTTCTCCAGTTCTGTCAGATCGTCGAAAACCATCACGATGCCCATGTGTTGGCCGGTATCGTCTCTCAGCGCGCTGACCGTTATCAAGAAACTGCGCGGCCGGCCCTCAATGATGAGCTTTAAAGGCACCTCTATTACGGAAGCGTCCCGGGCCAGCGACAAATTGCCCATTATTTCATCGGCCAGATCCCTGTTCTGGACGGTCAGGATGGTATCGAAGCTTTTGCCCAGGACCTCCTCGGCTTTGACCCCGAGCATTTTTTCGGCTGATTTGTTGATGGTGGAAACCATCCCGCTGGCCGCCAGGGTGACCACCCCGGCCGATACGCTTTTCAGAACGAATTCCATGTACTGGCGCTTTTCTTCGATCTCGATGTTTTGATCTCTGAGTTTGCGCGCGGACAGCTCCAGCTGCTCCCGGCTGGATCTCAAATCCCTGGTCATTTTATTAAAAGAGGTGACCAGGCTGCCGATTTCGTCATCGGCAACCGCGCCGATGGTAAAACCGAGCTCACCTTCGGCCACGCGGCGGGTACCCTCGGCCAGCTCTTTTATGGGTATGCTGATGGTTTTGGCCAGGTAAAATCCAAACCAGATGGCACAGAACAGCACCAGCAGGGCCACGATCGAAAGCGATATAAAATAGGTAATCTGGACCGGCTTTTTATACAGCTTAATCTGCTGGTACTCTTCATACCCCTCTGAGATCGAAGCCATGTTCTCATACAGATCCGGTTGAATCAGCGCGCTAACCACCACAAAGCCTTCTACTTCCGAGGCCTTCTTGTCGTAGGGGATCGAACCGATGGTTTTAATCAATTCGCCGTAGGGGATTTCCTGGGTGATGGAGTGCACCCCGCCGCCGGAGGGCTCCTTTTGCAGGTTTTCGGCTGAAACGAAGCCCACATATTCGTATCCCAGCTCCGGTGCCAGCGAAGCCGCGAGGCGTTGGGTATTGGCGGAATAAACTTCAACACCGTCAAGATTGAACTCCCGCTGGACAATCCGGATGTACTGGTCCAGGGCCTTGTCTTTCTTGGGATTCAACAAATCCTTGGTCTTTATCTGGTAGGCGATTCTTTCCAGAAAGAACTGATTGTTGTCTTCCACCCGCTCATAGACCCGGCCGCCGACTCGCAGGGAGTTTTCCAACGCCTGCTCGACGGGAACGTTAAACCAGAATTCAATGCTGGTGGTAATAAAGTTGATTGAAAAGAAAAATAATACGACCGTCGGAACGATGGTGAGCACGATGAAGGCCACCACCAGCCTGGTTCGAAGCTTGGCGCCCATGACCTTGCGCCGACGGTCATAGAGCAATTTGACAAGATTCCTGAATACCAGAAATATCAACAATATCAGCAACAACAGGTTGATATTGATCAGGATAAACATCAGGATGGTGTTGGAGACGGGGATGTCGGTGCCAAACTGGATGGTGCGGGTCTCGACAAATGTCAGCAAGGCCACCACCAGTATAATGAAGATGATGAGAATGCCCTCACGCCGTCGACGTCTGCTGTCGGCATCTCCTGGGGGCCTTGGGTTTCTTTTAAAAATAGCGCTAATCTTCATGTTTATGGGAAGGGGCCATGCTCTGGCATGCTGAATCTATGGATTCCGATAACCCATTAAAGGTACTTTATATTTGATTCTGGCCTTGCCGCTATAACGGAATAATGGAAAGGGTGGAATAGTGGAATAGTGGTTAAATAGCGTGAATCATCTCTTTTTTATTTTCGCTTTGGGCGCCTGTCCGACAACTTGGTTCCCCTCCCTTATTCCAGCAGTCCATTATTCCAAAGCTGGCATATGGCGTTCATTGGTAAGAAGAGCCTGGCGGCTTCTGGCCGCCAAACTGCCGGGTAACAGCCCCTTAATAGATGAAATCAATCGTGTACCAATCCGTTTCAATGTCCCAGGAGACAAAAAACAGGACATAATGCAGATAATAGGGAAGGGTTTGCTTTCTCACCTCAGCCTTGGTTCTCAGTTGATATTGCTGTCCCTTTTCCAGCTCGCCCAGCGGAATGATCTTCAAACTATTGACTTCGGTCATCCATTTTTGGGCTTCAGCAAAGGATTTCGTCACTTCGGGCTCGTTGTTGCGCCACGAGCGCCTGACGATAAATTCTTTTTTCAAATTGTCGTATTTAATTACGTGGGTGACGGTTATATCCGCAACCGTCCTGTCTAGCCACATGGTGCGCACACTGTTTAGCTGTGCCAGAAAGGAAAAAGCCGCCGGAACGCCGCTTAATATCTCTTTTTTCAGCTTTTCACTGAAGGCGCCTTCCAGGGTCAGGTATAAGAGCAGGTCGTCGCGGGTATTGGACACCGTAATATTGGCCAGCGACGTCTCCTGGGCAAATGCAGCCCCGTGGCTTGCCAGCAGCATTACGGTCACGACGGTACATATTATCTGCTTCCTGAGAGAAAAGGCCATAACTGCATTTGCTTGTAATTTAGCGACTGATTTCGGAAACTGATCGTGGCAGAGAATGCAACCATATGAAACCGGAAACGAACGCGTCAGCGACCGCCCGCAAAGCGGGTGGGATGTGACATTGGTCCCGATTTTACCCCTTTTTATTAATATCGGAATACATTCTAAATAGCAAGTGATTTTGCCGTCTTGGAAGGTAAGTCGCCGGGTTCCTGCAGGGTTTGGGTGTACCAGGAGGGTTTTTGTTGAAAGAATCTTTCAAGGAAGGCGTGATTGAAAGCATGGCCGGATTTGCGGGTGATGATGTGGCCCAGAATCGGGATGCCGAGCAGGGAGAAATCACCGACACAGTCCAACAATTTGTGGCGCACGAACTCGTCCTCGAATCGCAACCCCTCTTCGTTCAATACGCCTTTTTCATCCACCACCACCGCGTTGTCCAGGGACCCGCCGCGGGCAAGCCCGTAGCTTTTCATGTACTCGACCTCATGCAGAAACCCAAATGTCCGGGCGCTGGAAATCTCGCTTTCGAAAATCCTGTCAACGACTTCGATGGTGTAGGATTGGTTGCGGATAAGGGGGTGTTCAAAATCAATATGGCAGGTGATTTTAAAGGTATCGTCGGGATAAGCGCCGACGAATTTGTCGTCCTCTTCCAGCTCGATGGGCTCTTTGAGTATGAAAAAATGCCGGGGAGCTTCCAGCTCCTGGATGCCCGCATCCAGGATCATGCGGGTGAAGGGGCCGGCACTGCCGTCCATCACCGGTACTTCATAAGAATCCAGCTCAACGATCACATTGTCGATGGACAATCCGGCCAGACAGGCCATCAAGTGCTCGATGGTGGACACGATCACCCCATCGGAACCGATTACCGTGGCCAGGCTGGTATCCACCACGCAGTTGAACCGGGCCGGGATGCAGGGGTTGTCCGGCAGGTCTTTGCGGACGAATTTTATACCGTGATTGACGGGAGCCGGTTTCAGCGTCAGATTAACGGTCTTGCCCGAGTGAAGCCCGATACCCGAACAGCCGACCGCCTTGGTGAGGGTCCTTTGAAAGATGGGTGTGGTCATTTATTATATAAATATATTCAGCGACGGTTTCAATTAAGACCTTCGCAACATACCCCTGCAGGCGAAGGCCTCAATCCAACCAAACTGTCGTTAGAAGCGAATTTGTTAAAATCCCGAACATGATAACCGGTTTAGCCGGAAAGTCAACCTTAATCGTATGAGATACTATCCGCGCTCAGTTCCGTAGGGACTTATGTTGCGATCCAATTTCCCCGGTATTTATTTTGGGCCCCATCGGAACTTTTGCCACCAGGGCCGGAATGATTTTCGGAATTTGATCTCGGCAACCACCCCGGCATGATCAGACGGCCACAGGGAATTACCGGGGTCATTGGGATTGGGAACCATGTCAGTAACTTCATCACCGACCACGTCGGCCTCAACCTCTTTTAACTTTAAATCCAGTGGATCCAGGAAGATCAGATCGATGCGGGTCTCGAGTTTATCGAACGGGTTGCTGATGGTTTCGTCAAAGCCGCTGGTAAATCCGTCGTCATAACTTGGCTGTTCGAGCCAGGTATCATAGTACCCTGCATAAATCGCCTGCATGTAGGGTGGTGTATACGGAAGGATTATTGTGTCACCATTTTCATCCTCATATTCGCTCTCTCCCGGCCTATCTTCTATCGAGGAGTTGAAATCTCCGAGCATGATAATCGGCCTGTTCCCGAGAAAAGGGATACCTGCCAGGAAGTCTATGGTTCTCAACAGTTCCATCATCTGGGCCGACTGGAAGAATCTGAAAATACTGCCCGGTTCATCACGAATCTCCAGGTGGGTGTTGAAGAAACGAAAGACTTCGCCCCTGATAATTGCATCCACGATAACATAGCCCCGGATCAATTCAATCTCACCGACTTCGGTTTCTACTCCCAGATTATATTCATAATTTCTCGCCAGCACATTCCAGGCAGGAAGCCCCCTGCGCACCAGAACAACATCATGGTCCACCAGGCGTACGTCGGAAAGTCCTGTAGAAGAATCAGGATCTACCATGGGCAGCTCCACGTCGGCATTGGTAACCGTAAAAGCCCTGTACTGCAGTCCGCGGGCTTTCAAGGCATCATCGAGAACCGTATAAAAGTCGATCACGACATCATTAGCCTGAACCGGGTTGCCTGCCAGAAAATCGCCGGGAGTCTGAATATAATAGGTCGACACTTCCTGCAAGCCGACAACATCCGGTTTGTTCCGGGCGATTTCATCGGCAATCGCTTCCGCGCGCGCCCAGAAGTTTGTATAAAGCATAGTATTATAAACCTCGGCCACTGCAAATGGAACCGAGGCAGGATCCTCCAAGGCGGCTTCAATCGCGGTGAAAATGTCCGCGCCGAGATACAGGTTGCGTGTCATTACGTTTACTTCTATTTTTTTAGGCGGATGCCACCATTTCGCGGATGCACCGGGAGCAATGAGGCCAAGGGCCGCGATGAATACCATCAGATACAACAATATTTTTTTCATGATTCATCCTCCTTTGAAATGATGTGAACCTGTCAATTGCCTGGAAATGAAAATATTTATCAAAAATGAAATACCCCGCCTCCTAATCAGAAGCGGGGTCCTCATATTCGTTTCATGGGCCACCTCGGGGTTCGGGTTAGCACATTTCAATCAAGTTCTATATTTAGCATAAAACATTTTACCGAGTCAATAAAAGATGGTTCCAATCCCGCAGCGGCTCTTTTTCTTAAACCGCCCTT
>JAFDCJ010000251.1 GCA_019312835.1 Deltaproteobacteria bacterium | reverse complement strand
GAGTAAGTATGGGGATACAAATGGCTCTTATACCTAACATCTCTGATAACAAGGGTCAAGAAAAAAATGCCACAATGTGGCATTTTTTTCTTCCTGTTTTTTTAGCCTGCCAGCAAACCTATTTTGAGAGCATCGGGAGATGGGATATCGCAGTGGCAACCGTCGTTGGGAAAAGGTCATTGTCTTTCAAACTGAAGGATTTCCCTCGCTCTTGATTCTAATAGCTCGGGCATCTATTAAAAGTTTGATGGCAACGGCTCATCTAAAAGGAAAGCAATAGGGAATGTCCCTTAAATAGAATCCATCGACAGGAAAAAGGGCGGTTCATCGCATATCTTTTAAATAAAATGCTTGTGAACCGCCCTATAATTAGGAGGTAAAAAAGTAATTGTGGAGATACAAATGGCTCTTATGCATTAACATTCGAGTGAAGCAAAGTCAAGAAAAAAATGCCACATTGTGGCATTTTAATCGGGCACCAAAGCCGGCTGCAATCAGGCCTTCGATCGGATCACAACCCGCGAAAATTTTTCTGCTGTTCCATACAAAAGCGATATATCATACGCTGCCGTAGCTGTGTAATCCCGGCAGATAATTGACGCCAAAATAGGTAAACAGGACCGCTCCAAAGCCAAAGATGGAAAGATAAGCGATTTTACGGCCCCGCCAGCCCCGCATCAATCTGGCGTGCAGCAGGGTTGCATAGACAAACCAGGTAATCAGTGACCAGGTTTCTTTCGGGTCCCATCCCCAGTAACGCCCCCAGGCTGAATTGGCCCAGACGGCCCCGGTGATGATGCCGACCGACAGGAACAGAAAACCCAGCATCACCAGCTGATGGTTCAAGTCTTCCAGGACACCGGGGGCGGGAAACCGCTCCAGCAAAGAGTTTGTGGCATCAGAATCCCGTTTTTTTAAAAGGTACATGATGCTGATGCCGAAGGCGAGCGCAAAAGCCGCATAGCCGATAAAACAGGTGATAACATGAGCCAGCAGCCAATTGCTTTTCAAAGCCGGCAGCAACGGCTGGATACGGTCGCTGATGTTGGGCGATAGCGACGCATAGGCCAGTGCCAGGAAAGCCAGCGGGGTGGCGATCACGCCGATGATGCGAAACCTGTATTTGTATTCGATAAGCAAATAGAGCAGGACAATGGTCCACGCAAAAAAGATCAAAGACTCGTACAGGTTGGACAACGGTGCATGTCCGATGCCCAGCCAGTAGGATTCCACCCACCTGAGAATGATGCCGGCGGTGTTGCCGGCAAAGCCGGCAACCGCCGTCCAGGTCGCCAGCCTGCCGGAGATCTGGTTTTTGAAAATCCAGGCAATAATGTATAAAAATGCTGCCAGTCCATAAATAAATGTTACCGCCGATAAAATAAGAGAACTTGACATGTATACTCCTCACTATAAGCAATTGGTTTTGGCACGATCCAGGTCGGCTGTTATGAAGCCCTCCTCAAATCTTGCTAAAACCCTATTACCTTATTGGAACCTTTCCCTTTCTTCTAACCTTAGACCTTCTACCCTATACCTTCCACCTTTGCGCTAAGCCCTGTGCCCGGCTCCCTCGGCGCCGGTTCTAATTTTAGCCTCGGGCTTTTCTGGGCGGGGCTTCAAATCGGCCAGCTTTTCCGAGATACGTTTTACTTTAGCTTGCACACCCAGCTTATTTTTGTTGGCTTTACCGGAAACAATGACGCGGCAGGTATTCGATTTTTGCACGACTTCAACACAGAACTGTTGGTGAGACATGAAAAAGGTAATGTAACAGCCGATGATCATAATGATAAAACCCATGTAAACCAGCCACACGCCGGGATCGCTGGTCACCTGC
Organism: Deltaproteobacteria bacterium; assembly: GCA_019312835.1. GTDB lineage: Bacteria > Desulfobacterota > Desulfobacteria > Desulfobacterales > JAFDCJ01 > JAFDCJ01. The sequence continues at coordinate 17,621 of JAFDCJ010000251.1, read as the reverse complement.
AGACCGGTGTAAAATCTCTGTTCCAACGCGGCCACCGAAACAATCAAGTTCCCTCGTCTCATTTTGTCAAAACTCGGGAACCGCAGCGGCAGCAGAACCTCAACCGGATTTCCCTGTTTGGGCGTCAGGGTCCCGCGTAAGGCCTCTCCGATGTTCTGGCCTCTGAAGCTGGCAGCCGAATCAAAACTATTGAGCACAAAGGTACCCAGGTTTTCGGGAAGATCGATCACCTCCCCAACGATGACCTGCTTTGTGTAAATCATCCCTGTTTGTTTGCTGGTCAGATTTAGGCTGGCCTTGTTGGGGGGCATGGGTCCGTAGCTGGATTGGAACATACTGATCCCTTTGTAGCGCAAGGGGTCATTGACAATAATCTCTTTTGTCAATACCGGTTGACCATCTTCCAGGATGGTCAGGCTCGAACGGTACTCCTTGGGCATGCCGGAATCGTAAAAACTGACATTGAAATCATCGCAGCGGAGCTCAAACGGAAGGGGGAGCGTTTTGCCGTTATTGCCGAGCCGGACGCTGGTGACCGTCTCGCCTTCCGGGATATTGGCAAACCCATCGAATCCAAAGATGGAGCCGATCAACCCCCCGACCAACAGCAAGATGACGCTTAGATGAACCGTGTAAACACCGAAACGGGTCCAGCGGCCTTTTTCCCCAAAAATGCAAAATCCTTTTTCCGTATTTTCCATCTGGCTGTGTCGAAATGCGCGTTCAACGTAAGAGGCATAGAGCGTTCTTATTTGCTCGGGAGAGCGATCGTCATCAAAGGTTTCCTTGTTTTTAATTTTCCTGAACCTTGAAACATCAAACGCGGGCTTTCTGACGAAAAGGATATTACGGGTGGCGGATAGCCGATCGATCGAGCAAACCACTATATTGACCGTCAGCAACACAATCAGGCTCTGAAACCACCAGGAATGGTACATGTCAAAGAGGCCTAAGGTCGAAAACAGACTAAAAGCAAATTCGCCGTATGCCTGAACATAGGCGGCAGGATCCTCGTTTTGGGGGATCAGGGTTCCCACAATGGAGGTCACCGCCAGGGTCAACAAAACAACCACCGTAAGTTTTATTGATGTGAAAAATTTCCATACCATGTTTGACAATTTTCAGAACACCTCCGGGATTTTATTTATTGCCGGTATGTGATATAACATGACAACCGGTTGACAGTTAGTACCACTTTGTGACATATTTAGCAACAAAATATTTAAACTAAATCAGCCTGAAAGTCTGGGGGTGAAAGGCCGGTTGCCGGTGACGAACAGACATTTCAGTTTAAAGCCGCTATGAGAAAACTCACCGCATTCTCCATAATCTTTATGCTGCTTCTGACCACCGGGTGCTATACGAATACCCGGGAGACCAAGTTCGGCAAAAAGGCCACGGTGTTCGACACCAGCAAGGAAGGGGCAGAACCGAAGCCCTTCGTATCCAAGGTGCCGCCCACCACCGATATTCACTATTCGGCCAAATACTGTACCGAGTGCCATGCGAGCGTCCCGCGCAAAGGCAGTCACCTGCAACTTCGATACGGTGGCGATTATCGACAGTTGTGCCGCTGCCATTACAGCGCTTCCCAAAATTATATCCATCCGGTTGACATCGTTCCGTCGCAAGATCTGAAGTCGGCCATACCGGCGGCCTTTCCGCTGCAGAAGGGAAAAGTTACCTGCGCCACCTGTCATGATATCGTCGTCCAGTGCCAGGATAACCAGACGGATAAGATATTTTTAAAAGAGCGGAAATTTCTGAGGGGGGCGCCATATGACACCATGATGGCGATCTGTTACGAATGCCACAACAAGGCCGACTATCAAATGTACAATCCCCATCTGCAGTTGAATGCGAAAAAAGAAATTAATAAACAGACCTGTCTGTATTGCCACGCTGAGATGCCCGATGAGAAAATTACCCGCCTCGAAGATGTCAAGCTCATCGGCAATATGGAAGCACTCTGCATAAGATGCCATACCAAAGAACCCAGACAAATTTTTCATGCCAAACACCTGCGCAAGCCATCCACTGAGGTGTTAACCACCATAAAGAACATGAACGCCCAGCACGGCATCCTGCTGCCGCTGGGCGAAGATGGCAAAATTACCTGTGCCACCTGCCACAACCCGCATCAAAAAGGCGTCATACCCGATAAAAGAGTGGCTGCCAGGGGCGCCGACCAGACCAGGAGACATCGCCTCCAGCATGACATGTGTATCAAATGCCATCCCATGCGGGAATTAACGGTGACTTATTGAGGGCTGAAAAAGGCCTCGAACATCCGGATTAATTCTGATTGGGTGGCGGCACCCAGAAAAACTTCCGGCTGATTTCTTCCGTCCGTCATGATCAAACCAAACAGGTGATCGAATTCTCGGCGAGTAAAGATAATGCTGTGGGCACCGGCAAGTTGGATCTCAATTTTGGGGCGGGCCGTCAGAAATTCTTGAATCTCGTTTGACTTCAGGTAAGGTAGCGCTTTCGTCCGGTAGTGCAGGAAATCATAGAGCTCTTCATCGATGGCATCCTTTTCTTCGTGGGTCATGGCCAGGTATTCGGTATTGGATGGTCCGAAAAATACAACCGCCTTACCACTCACAACCAGCGTATCTTCAACAGTCGCTTGCTGTGCCCGGACGGGTGCTGCCAGAAGGACGAGAATAAATAGGGTCGTTAATGATCTCATGGTTGACCGCCTTTTTGTGATGGCTTCTAATTGCCGCTGAAATCAATCACCTCAGGCAGATAAAAAGTTTCATATTTTTCGATCATGCTGGCAACTTCCGTGGATGCCAGGTGATCGACCCGATTGCGAGGATAACCCAGTTTAGAGAACTCAATATAACCATCTTTTTTGTGACAATCCATACAAAAAACCGGTTTTTGGGAAAGCTTTTCATGCAGCTTGATTTTGGCCTTGGCCGCCTGGTCGGGCGTAAATTTGTCCTTTAGCTCCAGATACTCCAGGGCCGATTGCTGGCTGACCGGACGGATGATTTCCTGCTGGTTGTTACCCGTAATCCTTACCGGAAATATCTTGGCCGGATATTTGCCGTATTCGCCCTCCACCGACAGCGAGGTTATGCCGGTGACGCGATCCACCCAGATGAAAAAATGGTCCTGGTCACCGGGATCCTTGCGGACATGGCAGACCGCACAGGCCATAAAGCCGGTGTGAAAATTGAGCAGCGAACGGACCTTTTTTTCCTTGCTGTGCGGAAAGGTTCCATGGCAGGTCAAACACAGCGGCTCATAGGGCTCGTGTTTCTCGCGTTCTTCATCGATCATATGAAAATGGCCCCGGCCCAGCGGCTTATGGGCTCTCAAAATGCCCGCAAAAATGCCTTCTTCTTTGGCCGGCTCCTGCAGGGCAGCGCTTTTGTGCGCAACCACTCCCGGCAAGTACAGCATCTGCAGCAGCCATAGACCCAGCAACGTCAGCGGAACCGCAACGATCGCTTTTAACACGAAAATTGAAATCTTCTTTTTGGACATCAGGATTCCTTTTGGATATATATTTTCTGCAGTTCCGGATCGTTCATAATCTTTTTGTAATGCAGGGCATATTCTTCCTTCATTTCTTCCTCATCGATGACACCCGTCAGCCAGGTGTCATCCAGCGGCGATTTATGGGGTTTGAAAAGAACTTCATAAAAATGCCAGATCATGATGGCCAGGCAGGCCAGAATGGCTTCCATTCCGTGAACAAGCGTGGCAATATCCACCACGAATTTACTCCACTCGGATTGGCTCCACAGGATCAACCCGGTCACGGAAACGATCGTGGTTCCGGCAATCAGGGCGCCATACTCGATTTTATGCTTGTAGCAAAACCGGTCAAACTCGGGCGGCTCCTTTTTAACATGGATAAAATAAAGGAAATTGTCACGCATGTCCCATAGGTCCTTGGGGCGTGGCAGCATATCTATGAGCCAGCGGCGGCCGGCAGCCTTAAAGATCAGGTAGTAGACATGATAAGCGCAGACAATGATCATGACGATGCCCGCAGTGCGATGCAGAAGGCTGCGGTAACTGAAAACCGTCTCACCGAATTGCCCGAAATAGAGGACGACCCTGTCCGGAACTTTGAGCATGAATCCGGTTATCACCAGCACAATGAAACAGGCCGCAAAAATCATATGCTGCAGGCGTTCGGCGCGATTAAGCCGCACAAAATAGCGCTTGCCAGTGGCGGTATCCGTCACAGGCAGGCTGTCGCCGTCGAGAACCAATTCGTTATTTCCCATGCGCTAACCTTTCAACTGCTTTTGTTTCCGTCTGGCTGCCAGAAAATCCAGCCACTGGTGAAAGCCCATGAACAGGATCGTGCCGCCGATTAAAATCTTATAGACTATTTTGATAATCTTCAGCACCGTAAAATGAAACAGGTCCTCCGGGGATATGTCGGCCTCGGCGCGCTTCAAAAGGCGTGCCGTTTCGACACCCTGGTAATCGCTAATCCGGTTGCCCACCAGCATCTGGGCTTTGGTGCCGTAGGCATGGACCCTGCCGCCGGCAAACTGGGCCGTTGCGCCGGGATGGCAGACCTGCATGCCGCCCTGGTTGCTGCAGGTTTTGATACGATTAAATATGTGAAGCGGCGAAACCGGATCTTCTCTGGGGCGAATATCATGGGTGGAATACCCCAACGGCACGTGACAGCTGATACAATCGGGAGCGTTTTTGACCCCATATCTGACCAGGTTCCAGTGAAACGTATCCTTGAAGGTTTCGATGCTTTCAACGCCATGACGGGCCATTTTTTCTGAATCCTCATGACAGCTTGTGCACAATTTCACAACCTCGGCATGGGTGCGGCGCTGTCGCATGCGGTGGGTAAAATGGGAGTAGAAATTTTTGGCCCAATCTTCTTTGGTGTGGCAGCCGATGCACCGGGTCAGGGTTTCGTTGGACAGCGCCTCGCTGCTGCCCCACATCCCCTGAAACGGGTTGTACATGCGGTTGTCATGACAGTATTTACAGGTGGGCAAGTCTTCGGCAAAGGGTTTGGGATTTTCCGCCGGTCCTTTGCCATGAACGCTGGCCTCGAATTTTCCAACCATATTGGCGTGGGAAAATTCCTGATTGGTGGACGGCTCTTTGAGGTGGCACTTGGTGGCGCAATCGACCTTTTTGACATCGGTGTGGGGGATCTTGTCAAGGCCCACGTGGCAGTTTTTGCAGGCCAGTTTGCCATGCACCGAGGCGGCAAATTTTTTATCATTGACATAAAAAACCCGCTTGGTTCCTTCTTCGTCGTACCGGCCAATACTTGGATAACGATGGCACAGCAGGCAATTGCCCGTGTCCGCGACGGCATCGGATCCATGGGAAATACCCACCGCCAGCAGGCAAATAAAAACCGCCGACGTGAAAACCATTCCCGCCCTTAACGCATTCAATTTCAAAATAACACCCTCCGGGCCAAATTTGCTATTCTTGGGGAGCCTGGGACCTCTCTTCGAAGTCCAGCATCATCGGGATATAAAACTTGGTGTAATTTTTTATCATTCCGATCACTTCGGTACTGACGATCGTGTCAATCCGGTGTTGCGGATATCCGAGTTCCAACAGCGGCAGGACAGGGTCCTCCTTCTGATGGCATTGCTCGCACAGATAGGGCTTTTTGCTGACAATGTTATGGATGATTCGTTGGGCTTTTGATTTTTGAATCTCGTTCAGGTTTTTCTCATTTTTCTGGTATTCACGCGAAAATTCAATTCTTTCCGGTGTGTCAATCCGCTCGAGACGACCGTTCACCCGCTCCAGGGGCATGATTTTGGCGGTATAGGTGCCGGGCGCAACCCCTTCTTTCACCGGGCTTTTAACAATGTCTCCGGTTTCGCGATCATACCATTGGAAAACACCGCTTTTGGCCTCGCCTTCGAGGACCACATGGCAGGTCTGGCATGAAATAAAGGACGCATGCATGTTGCCAAACGCCCGGAGCTCTTTGACTTTATTGTGCGGCAGGTCGCCGTGGCACTCGATGCAGTAATTGGTTTTGTCCGGTTTAAATTCAAAATCGATGTGGTGAAAATGTCCTTCCAGCCGGACCTGTTCCAGAACCCGGTACCCGAGGTAATGTTTGACCCGCTCCTCGCCCTCGAGAATCGCCTTTTGAAAGGTGATTTTCTCCTCCTTCTCCTTTTTTTGCTCCGCTTGTTTCTGGGCGATTTCCAGATTTCTTTGGCGGAGGTGGTACTCTTCCACAATATGCCCGAAGGTGACCTTCCAGATGATGACGGTCAGCAGCCCCGTTATCGCCAGAGAGCCCAGGATGTATAATGTCGAAAGCAATTTTTTCATGAATCCGTCCCTTTTTGAACCCGACTAGGACACGCGTGGCAAATCCGCTATGGATATTTCGCGGGTGGCTTGCGGCGCTTTCCCGGATGTCTTTCTTTGCGCACCGTCCGGTGCCAGGATTTCATCCTCCAGGCCGGCGGCTTTCATAACTTTTTGGTAATATTCATAGTGTTCCTCCACCATCAGATGCTCGGGCAGATAGCCCGTCAAAAATACCGTGCCCATCGGAAATACGGAGGTGGAAAAATGTACATTGTAAAAATGCCAGATGAACAAAAACAGAGCCGCCAGCAGGGCTTCGTCACTGTGGGCGATCAACGCCAGATTGATAACCTCTCCGGGCAGAAACCGGGTGACAAGCTCCTTTTGCCACATGATAATTCCGGTGGACACCATGATGACAATGCCCCAGAAGGGCGCCCAGTAATCAAATTTTTCTTTCCAGGTAAATTTGTCCCCTGCCGGGCGCTCATTGGTCATAAACAGCAGGTATTTCAAAAGATCGATAATATCCCTGACATCCTTCCAGCTTGGCATAATCGGATGGGTCACGATGGTTTTTACCACCGTAAACAGTTTCAGCTCTTTCTTTTTATGTAACGGAATGATCAGATCCGCAAAGATACTGTAAACGACGTAAGCAAGGTGAAATACAAACAGCAACAACAGGACGGTGCCGGCGATTTTATGCACCACGGGCGCCATCTTGATGCCCCCAAACAGCGCGTAGATCGGCTGGGCCCAAAAAGCTTCATGAAACTTAAGCGGCATGCCGGTCAGCACCAGGACAATCACACAGGAAGCAATGGTGATATGCTGGGCGCGTTGCAGAGGCGTAAATTTAAAGAAGTATTTTTTCCCGTTTTTGATCTTGATATCAGGTCTTTTCTTCATCGGTCTTCTTACTCCGTTTAAAAGCCGCGTTCGGAAACAACCGCCGAACCAAATCAAGGAACATGATACCCATCAACGGTAACAGGGTGCCGCCCGTCAGGAGGATAAAAAATACCTGGAAATAATACTCAAACGGGCTTTGCTCCAGATTGAATTCGGTGTGAACCTTGTAATTGGCCATTTGCGGTGTGGCGTTGGGGTGACAGTCCATGTTGCCGCAGATCGTGCCCTTGTTATTGATATGGGTAATGGAGTTCGGGTCCTTGTTGGTCAGCATCTGGTGGACCGATTCACCCGGCTTGACGTGGCAGTCCAGACAATCGGGGATGCGTTCACTTAAAAAGTGGGCCGCCTTGCCGTGAAAGGTCTCGCCATAGGAAAATACGGCCCGGGTCGTCAACTCGTGTCTGGCGATGATTTCCGGGTTGTCGTGGCACCTGGCGCAGGTTTCGGCAATGTTTCTTGGATTTCTGATCTTGTGCAAGCGGGTGGTCACGTGATTGTAAAATCTGTAAATAAATTCATCCGACTTGTGGCAAACCCGGCAACGGCCCAGGGCGATTTCCGATATGCCGGGGCGCACCCGCTTGAAAAAGGAAAGCGGCCTGTACAGCGGGTTCTCGTGACAATCCTTGCAGGTCGGGATGTCTTCGGCAAATTTCTTGGGTTGGCCATCCTTGTCGGTTTTGGCATGCACGCTGCCGGCTAAAAACGTGGCCACATCTTTGTGGGAAAACTTTTTTTCACTCGAGGGCTCGATGATATGGCACTGGGTTAAACAGTCGACTTTCTTGGCCGGCTCGTGGGGTATCTTTTTAATGTCCGGATGGCATCCTTCGCATTTAACTTTGGCATGCACGCTCTTATTGAATATGTTTTCGTTCACAAACAGGAGCCTGAATTCACCTTTTTCATCCACCCGGCTGAGGCCGGGATACTTATGGCACATGAGGCAGTTGCCGATATCGGCGGCGTCAGATATGCCCGGTATAAAAAAATGAGCGCCAGCAAAAGGATGCCGGAAAAAAGAAATCGTCTTTGAAATGAGTCGCAAATCATCATCTTGAGCCCTCAAACATTAGCGTTAGGCTTTCATCATCACACGATCGGGAGTTATTAGCAGGTGGTCTGACAGCATTGGTTTAAATCCGGCGTGAAATGCCAAATCTGTTTGATATTTCTAAGTTTTATGACTATTGTGCAATGAGCATGCCAGAAAGACCCGGGAATGGATGACCCATAAAAACATGGTGTTACCGGATAATAAACCGGTTCATCTGCTTAAAGGATCATTGAAAACCTGGTGAAATCACCAGATCAAACAGGTGATTTCACCAGTTGGCCGATGAGGCTATCAGCTGTCGACTGCTTCGGCACCCACGCCCTGGTTCCAGCTGAAAAGCATAGATCAGCGCCGATACCGCTTCTGATGGGTTAAAACCGGAGATTGAACCCTGTGGGCCTGAAAATCCGCTTGGATGACCCCTTTTGGTATGGTAATTGCCTATTTATGAAGGCGAGGCGTCAAATCGGGGACTTCATTGCAGCCGGAAGCCGGGTCGGCTTTCCGTTTCGATGATCACATTAACCACCGTTATCCGTGAAAAAATGAAAACCTATCATTTCATTTTATGGATCGTATGTTGGGGCAGCTTATTGACCGGAAACGCACGGGATTGTCTGGCCCTTGACGAGGGGGGCTGCCTGACCTGCCACCAGTATCCGGGACTGGTGAGACTTGAAAAGGACGATGGATTCAGGGTGCTGCATGTCGATGAAGCCAAATACGCGCGCTCGGCCCATGGCAAAATTGACTGTCGCCAATGTCATACCCCGATCCACCAGGTGCCCCACACCGGGCTGACCGCTGTGGACTGCACCACGCACTGCCACCAGAAGGGCAAAGAAAAGGAGCAGGTTAAAAAGGTTTCGCTGAAATTTTTCCATGACCAGGAGCAATCCTTTATTATGCACCTGGATGATAAAACCGCGTGTCGCGTTTGCCACCCGCTGTACCCGCACAGCGAAAACAAATGGGTACGGGCCTTTCTGAACATGCATACAGGGTTCATGGTCTGTGATGTTTGCCACGTTAAAAAAGAAAATTTACCCGCATTCACCTATGATTGGAAAGAAACTGAAAATGCCTATTTCAGCGGTGAGCCGTTCGGCACGTATTTCAATCCCAAAACGAAAACCGCCCATAAATCAGAACATTTCATATCCCGAATTGCACTGTTTGTAAAAAATAACGGAAAAAAACAGCTGATCATTGATGGCGAAGACACCCGTAAAGCCAATGAGTATCATCACAATGAAAAAAATCTTACACCCGATCAAAAGGCCAAAGGCCTGGATTATTTTCACCGCCATGTCGCCAAAAAAGAAATCAGCATCGCATGTGACGAGTGCCACTCGAGCCACAGTATCCTCGATTTCAAACAGCTCGGTTTCGATGCCATCAAGACCAACCATCTCGTAACAATGGACATCAAGGGCCTGGTCACGAAATATCAAACCTTCTATTTTCCGGAACTGCTGGGCAAATAGTTACCGGGCGGCAAGGGTCGCGGACATATTTTTACCATGACAACCCAGAAGACGGTGCAGCGCTCCATGCGCGTAATTGGATTTACAGGGCTGCTGCTCATATGTTTACTGCCGGGTGTGACACCCGTTTACGGGATACGCCTGGTCGAGGCCCGGTTGCTTTTCGAGATCAGCGATTCGCTCAGCCAGCCCAGTGACGTGGCCGTAGCCGGAGATGGGAAAATCTATGTTGTCGACGGCGTCAACAGCAAAATTAGAGTATTCAGCCCCAGCGGCCGGGCCCTGGCATCCTTTGGCAGCGCGGGAACCGGCCCGGGCGAATTTAAAAACGCCCTGGGCATCGACATCGATCGTTCCGGCCGGGTCTACATTGCCGATGCCGGAAACCACCGGGTGCAGATATTTGACCCCGATGGCAATTTTATTGCAGCCCTGGCGATGCAATCAAACCAGAAGCATCCCCCGGACCCGACCGATGTCGCCGTGGACGAGTCGCGCAATCGATGCTACGTGGTTGACAACGACAACCATCAGATCCTGGTCTATGACCTGGCAACCCTGAAACGGATAGACACCTACGGCGGCCCCGGATCCGGCAAGCGCGCGTTTCGGTATCCGTTTCTGCTGGCCCTGGACAAGGCGCAATACCTTTATATCGTCGATGTCATCAACACCCGGGTCCAGGTACTGAATCCCGAGGGGCTATTCGTCAATTTCATCGGCGGCTGGGGGGTCGAAAAAGGAGAGTTTTACCGGCCCAAGGGTGTCGCCCTGGATACAGATGATCGTATCTATGTCAGCGACAGTTATATGGGGGTCATCCAGATCTTTGATTCAACCGGTAAATTTTTGGCTGCGGTCGGTCAGCCCGGGCAAGGCGCCGTAAAAAAGTTCAAAACGCCGGTGGGCATCTTCCTGGATCGCCGCAATCGGCTTTATGTGGTCGAAATGTTCGCCAACAAAGTCAGCGTGTATCACCTGGCAGGTATATCTAGATAAAATTGCGGATGAAAAAATTCATTTACCGGATTCTGCTTGTCGGTGCGTTGGTCATCCCGTTCAATCTGTCTTACGCACAGGAAAACTTTACGCCGCCCAAAAACCCTAACTCGGCCAAGGGCTGTGCCATCTGTCACTACCGGTGGGTGGACACCTTTTTCATCGAGGGGCGGGGCTCAGATCTGGTGCCGTACACGTCGGAAAAAGTGGTGGCAACCCCTGAGATGTGCTTTTCGTGCCATGACGGCAGTGTCATGGATTCCAGGGCCAGGGCCTATCAGACGGCCCAGCACAAAACCAATGTAGCGCCGCCGGCGAATATGAAGATACCGGATATTTTTCCGCTGGATGAGCACGGCAAGGTGCAGTGCGCCACCTGCCACACCGCCCACGGGGTTCCCAGCGGACCGGACAGCAGGGAGACCATCTTCATGCGAACCTCAAACCGCAATTCCACCATGTGCCACATGTGCCATCCTGGCAGGGGGGGCAAACACAATGCCATCAATCACCCCCTGGATGTCGCCACCCTGGAAATTCCCACGGATTTGACTGACCGCTGGGCATTGGCGGGGGATAAAAAAAACCAGGTCATCTGCGAATCCTGCCACACCGCCCACGGATCTCGATATGAATCATATTTGATCAAAAGCGGCCGGGATTCCAGCCTTTGCCTGGCTTGCCACAAGAACCAAAATGTGTTTACACCCGACGGCCAGAGACGGCCGGTTCACGTGGTCAATGTGCCCCCCCAAACCGCTCAAATACCCGCAGACCTGGCTCAGAAGGGCGCACGCTTCGGTGACAATGGGGAGCTCATCTGCCAGAGCTGTCACAAGGTTCACAACAACACACTGGCAACCCAGTTGTTGCTGATTAAAAAAGACAACACATCAGCGTTCTGCCTGTCCTGTCATCCGGACAAACAATATATTGCCGCCACCAAACACAACCTGGCGCGGTCGGCACCGAACGAAAAAAATCAGCAGGGCCAAACCGTGGCCCAGGCCGGGGTGTGCTCAGCCTGCCACCTGCCGCACAAGGCGGCCAGACAGTTATCCGGTGGCGCCGATTTTACCGCCCGGCTCTGCATGAGCTGTCACGGCCGGGGCAAGGTGGCCCAAAAAGACCATCTGTTCGGTACCACGCATCCTTTAAGTGTCTATCCCTTCGCGAATATGACAGAAGATTCGGGCCTGACGACGATCAGCGTAAAACCGGAGGAGCTGACCCTGCCGTTGTATGATCGATACGGCGTGCGGGATCGAAGGGGCAAAATGACCTGCTCAACCTGCCACGAAACCCATCGCCTGCCAAAGGATCCGGCCACCACCGGCGCAAAGGACAAAGCCGCCCCGGCCCCATCGTTTTTGCGAAAACAGTCAACGTCACTGTGTGCCGAATGCCACCGGGACAAATTCGCCATCGAAAATTCAAAACACAACCTGAGCAAATCCGCGCCGGAAACCAGAAATATTTTAAACCAGCTGCCGTCTGAATCCGGCCTGTGCGGCAGCTGCCACATGGTACACGGCTCTCATCGGGGCTTTTTGTGGGCCCGTAAAATCAACCCCGGTGATGATGCAGCGGCCCAGAGCCTGTGCATCACCTGCCACAATACCAGCGGCATGGCCAAGAAAAAAGTGAATCAGGGCTACTCCCATCCCATCGACATTGCGCCGAGCGAAAGGGGCGTCTCTTCCCGGCTGCCGCTTTTTGATAAAAGCGGCAAACTCGCCCAAAATGGCGCCATACGATGCCATACCTGCCACGACCCCCATCGCTGGCAGGCCGATTCGACAAAAAGCACCGGGGGCAAGCACCCCGCGGTCGGCAGCACGAACGGGACCACTTTTTTGAGAAAATCCGCACCCCAAATCTGCGGCGACTGCCACCAGGATAAATTTTACATCGCCGATACCAAACACGATCTGAGCAAGGTGGCCCCCGAGGCTCAAAATATCAGGAGCCAGACACCGGCGCAGGCCGGCCTGTGCGGCAGCTGCCATCTGGTGCACAATGCCCAGAAAGATTTTCTATGGGCCCGCAAAATAACTACCAAAAGCGACAACGTGGTTCAGGGGCTGTGCGTCGATTGCCATAACGAAAAAGGCCTGGCAAAAGAAAGCCTGATCACGGGCTATTCCCATCCGATGCAAATTTCGCCTTTCGATAAGGATATGCGCACGGATCTGCCGCTGTTTGACCCGAACGGCAAAGCCGCTGCCAAAGGGGTCATTGCCTGCCCCACCTGCCACGATCCCCACCGCTGGAATCCGATCAAAGCGGGCAATGGAGATCAATTCAGGTTAAAGGGAACATCTCAAAACAGTTTTCTGCGATTGGCGAACTCACCGGTACCCGAGCTTTGCGAGAACTGTCATCCCGAGCAGGCGTATGTAAAAAAAACCGACCACGACCTTATCGCCAGTGCGCCTGACGCTAAGAACATCATCGGACAGACGCCCCTTGAATCCGGCACCTGCGGGGCTTGCCATCTGGCCCACAACAGCCCCACCCCGATCAAACTCTGGGGCCAGGATCTGGCCGGCGGCGGCAGTATCTCGGAGATGATGTGCGCCTCCTGCCATTCGAGCAAGGGACCCGCCAGCAACAAGACGCCCCGCATTGCCACGCACCCGGACGACAAGCTGATCATCAACCTGGGCCGAGACGCAAAGGGCAAACCCAATTATTTTCCCCTTTATGACGAAACAACCGCTAAAACCGTCAAGGTCGGCAATATTTCCTGTCCGTCTTGCCACAACACCCATCAGTGGAACTGGGAGAAGCGGTCCGAAGGCGCCGGCGTTGCGATCGAAGGCTCGGCGGGCAACAGCTTTCTGAGGGGCCGCTCAAAAGACATGCTGTGCAAGGAATGCCACGGACCCGAGGCCTTGCTGAAATATTTGTATTTCCACGACCCCATCAAGCGTAGCGGCAAAAAAGGATGAAACCGCTGCATGCTGCTATTTGGCGATGGCGCTTTTAGCCACAATGTGGTATCAAATAAGGTTGCTCGGTTTGACATAATTTAAGTGCTTTTTTAACCCTTGAGAAAAGCAGATAAAAAATGAAGAAAAAATTATTTATCGCATCCGGCCTCGTCTGCCTGATTTTTCTGGCAGGCGGCATTTATATCATCACGACCATTGAAACATCCACCACGGAGCTGGACAACCTGATCCGGCTACACCAGGTGGAGATCCTGCGCGAGCACCTGTTGATCCAGATTAAAAACGTGCAGTCCGACCTCTATCTTATGGGCACACGGTATGAGCAGAGCCCGCAAACCGTCATGGCCAATATAGACCGGCTGTCCCGGGTTGGGGTCACCTGTTTTGACTGCCACCATCGGGACAGGGTGGTGCAGCGGCTCAGGAATATGAACGTTGATATTGAGTTTTACAAAGGCTCCGTCAGCAAAATTCTGGCAATGCAGGGCGATCGCGCCGGAATCATGAAAGAAGGCGACAAGGCCTTTCAGACCACCCAAAAATTGTTTGCCCAGGTTAAAGATATGGTCCACATCGCCAACAACAAGCTGGCCGGTAAAACCAAAGCATCACTAAAAAATATGTACGGATCCAAAACGATTCTGTATGTCCTGGTGATTTTGACGCCCTTCGTGGCCGCCGGTTTCTGCTTTTTTTACATCCGTGAATTTGTCAAGCCGATTAAATTGCTTTTGAAGGCCACGCGCAAATTGGAAAGCGGCGATCTGGATTACAAGGTAGAAGGCTTGAAGGACGAATTCGGCGAAGTGGCCACATCCTTTAATGCCATGGCGGCATCCCTCAAACACAATATGCTTGGTATCCAGGAAAGCGAAAAGCGTTACCGGACCCTGTTTGAAAGTGCGGCCGACGCCATTTTCATTATTGAAGCCGAGGGCGAAAAAATCGGCGATATTGTGGATGCCAACCAGGCTGCCGCCAAAATGCACGGGTACACCCTCGATGAAATGTTGACCCTTAACCTGATAAAGGACCTCGACGTGCCCGAGGAGACTGCCAAGGCACCGGACCGTGTTAAACGCATCATGAACGGGGAGTGGGTTAAAGCTGAAATAGAGCATCGCAAAAAGGACGGCACCATATTCGCGGTGGAAATCAGCGCCGGACTGCTGGAATACATGGGCCAAAAATACATCCTGGCCATTGACCGCGACATCTCCAAACGCAAGGAGATGGAGAAGATGGTCCTGCAGTCCCAGTTGGAATGGGAAGATACCTTTAACACCATCACCGACATGATTACGATCCATGACAAGGATTTCAGAATTATCCGGGCCAACAAGGCTGCCGAAAAAATCCTGGGTCTGCCTTTTTTAGGTGCCACCGATGCCAAATGCTATCAATATTATCACGGGCAGGACCATCCACCGGAAAATTGCGCCAGCTGTGGCTGTTTTAAAACCGGAAGGCCGGTTTCAGTTGAAATGTATGAACCCCATCTGGATCGGTTTCTTGAAATCCGGGCCATGCCGCGCTTCGGCGATGATGACCAGCTCGTCGGCTTGATCCATGTGATCCGGGATATTACCGAGAAAAAAAAGGTGGAAGAGTCCTTGCAGCGGACCGAGCAGCTGAAACTGGTCGGTGAATGGTCAGCCGAACTGGCCCATGAAATTAAAAATCCCCTGGCCGGCATCAAGGGTTCGATGGAAGTTCTGCTGCAGGAACCGGACATCGCCGGGGAGGACAAGGCCCTGATTGAAAAATCAGTCGATGAGATCCGACGAATCGAAGTGCTGATCAAAAGCCTGCTAAACTTTGCCAAGCCGCCTCGACTCCAGTTGCTGCAAACGGATATCAACGACCTGCTTGATAAGACGCTTTCGTTTTCAATCAACCACCCCACCATGGTCGACGGTGCCGCCATGCCGATTAAAATCATAAAGGATTTCGATCCGAATCTTCCTGAAACAATGGCTGATCCGATGCAACTGCAGCAGGTGTTTCTGAATTTGATGCTCAATGCCATCGAAGCCATGCCCGAGGGCGGCGCCCTGGCGGTCAAGACATCCTATGATGAGAGGATGAATGCCGTTAATATCGCCATTGCAGACACCGGCAACGGCATCGAAAAGTCAATGCTGGAGCAAATCTTTCAACCCTTTTTCACCACCAAGCGCAAGGGCTCCGGGTTGGGGCTGGCCGTTACCCGGCGGCTGATCGAACAACACGGGGGTGATGTGTATGTCGAAAGCACGCCTGATCAGGGAACCGTCTTCAATATCACCCTGCGAACCCTGCCGGAATTAAAGGAAAAATCCGCATGAAAACCAAGGGCAAAGTGTTTCTGCTGGATGATGAGGAGTTGATTGTCTCGGTCCTCGCCAAATCCCTTAAACGGGGAGGTTATGAAGTTTATCCGGAAACCGAGACAGATGGTGTCATCGACAAAATAAAGAGCTGGGATCCCGATGTGCTGATGATGGATATCCGCATGCCCGACCGCAGCGGCATCGATATTTTAGAAGAAATCAAAGATCTGCAGATAGACACCCAGGTGGTCATGCTCACGGCCGATGATACCGTCGAGACGGCGGTTAGGGCCATGAAGCTGGGCGCCGCTGATTATCTGACCAAGCCTTTTAATACCGATGAGGTCAACATCGTCATCGGCAATATCATCAATAACCAGAACCTGCGCCATGAAGTCGACTACCTGCGCAAGGCCTATTCCGAAACCTTTGAAAAAGAGATGCTGGGAGAATCGGCCGTCATGAAAGATCTGCAGGAAAATATCCTTAAGATCGCCCAGGCTCAGGTTTCCAACATTCTGGTCACCGGTGAGAGCGGGGTCGGCAAATAGCTGGTGGCCCGGCACATCCACAAACTGATGTTCGGCCAGGATCCGTCATGGAATGCACCCTTTATCTCGGTCAATTGTGCGGCCGTGCCCGAGTCTTTGCTGGAAAGCCAGCTCTTCGGACATGAAAAAGGCGCCTTTACCGATGCGAAGACCGACAAGAAGGGGCTGTTTGAACTGGCACGGGGCGGCAGTATCCTGCTGGACGAGATCGGTGATATGAAAGCGGATCTGCAGAGCAAACTGCTGCGCGTTTTAGAAGACCGCAAAGTCAGGCGGATCGGGGGCAAGGGCGAAATCGAAGTCGACGCAACCGTGATTGCCACCACCAACCGCAATCTGTCCGAGGCTGTCAACGCGGGTGATTTTCGCAAGGATTTATTTTTCCGCCTCAGCACCTTTTATATGCATGTCGTGCCGCTGCGGGAAAGAGCGGAGGACATTCCGCTGCTGGCCACCCATTTCCTTAACTTTTTTGCCACCAAGTATAAGAAGAAGAAACCAAATGGGTTTTCCCCCGAAGCCCAGGAGGCTTTGGTGTCCTATAGCTGGCCGGGAAATGTGAGGGAGCTGAAGAACCTGGTGGAGCGCTTTGTGGTGCTCGAAAATGAAGATGTCATCCAGCCCAAACACCTGCCCAAGTGGATATATGGTGAGTCCATCACCACCGGCAGCCCGGTTTCGGAAAAATTTGTCCTGCCGGACGGGGGCATCTCACTGGAGGACGTCGAAAAGGACCTGATTTTACAGGCCCTGGAAAAAGCCGACAACAACAAAACCCAGGCCGCCAAACTGCTCAACGTCAGTTATGATACGCTGCGCTATCAGGTAAAAAAATACGGGTTGGAATAGCCGGTGGGTAAACAACTTCATAGTAAGAATTACATTTCACAGGGTTCAGGGCAAGCCGTTTGGCCTCCAATTCTCATAACAACCTATAATTTATATAAATATTAATTTTGTAGGCTAATGCTCCGTTAGCATGAATTTTGCAGGAAGTATCCAGATAGGCTGAGGTAGCCATTGAATGGTAACTTGGCCCT
>JAFDCJ010000250.1 GCA_019312835.1 Deltaproteobacteria bacterium | reverse complement strand
GGCTGCACTCCACCTGAGGCAGATTTGAAAACAACCAATCGATTTTTCTGTTGCAACATCACAGCTATTCGTTTAATTAATAAAATTTTGTAAAATATAATGAAATCAATGCTGAACCAGGCTTCGGATGCCGGGGCCGCCTTACCGCGGTCATGAAGTGCGCCGCCAATGCGGACGGGCCGTTGAATCTTGCATGGACGAAGTAAGCAAGTCAAAGGAGAAGCGGATGGAAAAGCCCATCACCAACTATTGGAAGAAGAGACTGACGGATCTTAAAACCGCTCTGGAATCGAACAATTTTGAAGTATTTTTGGCCGATACTAAAAATGAAGCGTCTAAAATTGTCTTGGAAGAAATCTTACCGGCCTTAAACCCCCGGACGGTTTCCTGGGGCGGATCGATGACGTTTCAGGAAACCGGTCTTTATCAGGACTTAAAAGCCAATTCAAAATTGGAGGTGCTGGACACCTTCGATAAAAAAATTTCGAAAGACGACATGCTGGAGCTCCGCAGGCAAGCTCTCCTGGTCGATCTTTTTATCACCGGCACCAATGCGGTTACCGAAAACGGTCAGCTGGTGAATCTGGATATGATCGGCAACCGAATCGGCGGGCTGACGTTCGGACCCAAATGGGTGATCATACTGATGGGCCGCAACAAAATTGCCGCTGATCTGGATGAAGCCATGTTTCGGGTTAAAAATTATGTTGCCCCGGTCAATTCGATGCGCCTGGACAAAAAGACCCCCTGCGTGAAAACGTCCTACTGCGAAGAGTGCAAAAGCCCGGATCGTATCTGCAACACCTGGTCCATCACCGAGAAATCCTTTCCCAAGGGCCGGGTGAAGATCGTATTAATCAACGAGGATTTGGGGCTCTGAGTGCTCTTACAGGTAAGCCAAATTAAAGCCGAGCCCCTCCATAGATATATATTTCGATTGGTTATGGAGTAGTGGAGTAATGGAGTGATGGAGTATTGTAAAAAGGTAGCCGAATTTCAATCATTACTCCATTGCTCCAATACTCCATTACTCCGATATCGATAATCGTGAAGACTTCGGTCAACCTTAATCTTGTAATAACGTTGCTAAGAAAATTGGGAGAGCTACAATGAAAATTCTGGTAGGATTCGACGGAACAAATATGGCCAAAGCAGCCATGGCCCTGGCCGAACAACATGCCCGGGCGTTCGGCGCAACGATTATTCTGGCCCACTCGATGGTAGGCGGGCCTGATGTGCCCCGCAGAGATTTTGAAATCGCGGAAAATTCACTTGAACACGAGAAAAGTGTTCTGCGCGACAAAAGCATGCCCTGTGAAACGATTATGTCGGTTCGGGGCCTGGAAGCCGGCGAAGATCTCGTTCAATTGGCCAACGAACAGAAGGTGGATGAAATCGTCATCGGTGTCCGCCGTCGATCCAAAGTGGGGAAAATCATCTTCGGCTCCACGGCTCAATATGTGGTGTTAAACGCGCCGTGTCCGGTGGCAACCGTCAAGTGAATGTCGAATGACGAGTGTCGAATGTCGAATTAAGGCGTTCCATCATTTATAAAAGCAAAGAAAGACAGAGCGAAGCGATTCCAACATTCGTCAATATTCATTATTCATTTGCCATTCTTACAAAGGGAGGACGGAAGTGGCGGTCTCATTTGTCTGGTTCGATCTTGGATACACGTTGATTTACATGCAGCGGGAAACCAGCTACCAGCAGGCACTGAAGGATTTCGGCTTCGATGTCCCGTTTGAAAATATCAAAAAAGAGTTCCATTTGACGGACAAACTGTTTATGCGCGCGTATCCCGGATTTTTCCTGCAGCCCCGCGACGTCTTCATGCCCGCTTATCTGGGTCTGGTGAATTACCACCTGGGCATTCGTGCGAATGTGTGCGAACTCAATGCACATTGGGAATCGATAAAAGCAGGCATCGATGATTACTGGCGGCCGTATGAGGGAACACGCGCCATACTGGATGCCCTCCAACAAAAATCGATCGGCCTGGGCATCATATCCAACTGGGATTGCACGGCCCGGGATATCTTAAGCGCTGTTGGGTTGATCGACTATTTTGACCCGATCATCATTTCCTGTGAAGTGGACTGCAGGAAACCCGATCCGGCCATCTTCAATTTGGCCCTGCAAACCGCCGCGGTAGACGCCCGCAAATGTATATACATCGGTGACAATTATTATGATGACGCCGTCGGCAGCCGCAAAGTCGGCATGCCGGCCCTGATCATCAACCGTTTTGGATCGCTGGGAACAGAGGAAATTACGGACTGCCCACTCATCGGCGATATGTCCGAGATATTTGACTTTTTGGCATAAGCAAGCTCAGGGATACGCCACGAATGAACACGAATTTTCACGAAATTTTACGCTATATAGGCATCCCTGCATATGCCGTTGTATACAATTCGTGATCATTCGTTTCAATTCGTGGTTAAAAATTCTTTAAATGAGGTGGCGAAACCGATGAGCGATCGGCCCAACAGGCCCATTATTGGGATAGACCGTGGTGCCTCTTTCACTGATTTTGCCGTCATTGAATCGGGCCGCATGGTGGAAACACTCAGCATCGCAAATAGGGACTGGCCCGGCATTGTCGGCACCTATGATCGCATGGCGGCGCCCTATCAGACCTTTCGCACCGTATTCACAGGTGCTTCTGCCGGTATGCCAGGCCGGATGAAAAAGGAGGTCCGGATTATCCCTGAAATCGATGCCATCGGATTTGGCGGCTCCGCTCTCACCAGCTACAGTGATTGTATCGTCGTCAGCATCGGCACGGGCACGGCTGTTGTTCATTTTTCGAATAAGAGCGCCCGGCACGTGGGGGGCACCGGGATGGGGGGCGGTACCATCAAGGGCTTGGCTTCGCTCATCTGCGGCCTGGATGAGCCGTTGCAGATCGAGTCTCTGGCGCGCAAAGGCAACCCGTCCCACATCAATCTGACGATTTCGGATCTGGGCTATGAAGGCCTCAGCTTTCTGGGGTCGGATATGACGGCCAGCAATTTTGCGGATGTAAAATCCGATAAACCGGCGGATTTGGCGGCCGGGATTCTGCGGCTGGTGGGTGAGACGGTGGGCATCATCGCCTCAATCTGCGCGCGCGAATTCAACTGCCGCGATCAAATTGTGATTGTCGGCAAGGTCGCCCAGAGCCAGTTTATTCGGCACACCATGGATTTGGTGGGCAAGCTTTATCAAACCCGGTTTACGTTTCCGGACAATCCCGGATACGCAACCGTCTATGGCGCCGCGATGAAGTACATCTATGATCAGATGTCAGAAGACAGATGACAGAGAACAGACGGCAAATCAGGATCTAGCTCCCTGTTGGTCGAATCTGCACGCTGAGCATACAGTTAGGCCAGCGGACTGGCTGGATTTCCACATGAGTTTAGAATTGAACAGCTAAATCGTTAAACGATAATAAATCGAAGACCCCACCGCCCATATCAGTACGGCCACGGTTACCACCCCACAAACGGCAGCAAGCGTCTTGTGGACGACGTTTTCCCTTTTTTTCTCCTGGTATCCCAAAAGAAAGCCAGACACGATCCCGGCCAGAATCCCTCCGCCGTGACCCCAGTTGTTTATTCCGGGGACAATCAGGCCGAACATAAACAGAAAAATGACCCAGCTAAAAACCTGACGATACAGTGTCCCGCCGTAGATTCCGCCCCGGCTTTTCCCATAATACAGTAATGCCCCGATCAGGCCGCAGACAGACGCGGATGCACCAATGGTAAAGGCGACACCGGCCAGATATGAGATCCAGAACCCGAGGACGCCGCTCACGGTATAGATGACAAACATGCGATAGACACCGAACTCGCGATTAACAAGCGCAGCCAGCTGCCGCAAGGCCGCCATGTTAAAAAAAATGTGCAGAATTCCCCCGTGTAGAAAGCTTGCTGAGACGAGGGTCCAAAAGCGGTGATACTTGTCGATGGGCACTGTGCCTGTCGCCCCCAACAGCAATATGCTGGTATCGGAGGGAGACAGAAAGGTCAGCGGATTCAAGGACAAACCGGTGGCACGGGGATTAAACAATAACGAGATGATATACATGCCTACATTTGCTATGATAAGGATCTTCACGAATTGATTGGCGTCTCTGAAACCCCGGGTCCAGAAATTATTCTTCCACCGGGAGGCCGGGCGGGGCATGCCGCAGAAGGGACATCGAGCCTCCGATACGCTGATGAGCTTTCGACAATTGGGACAAAGCATCGACTGTATTTGAGAATTTGCCATGATATCCACTTGGTGCATTCGCATCCTTTATGCTATAGAACCACTAATCGGTATTTGCTGATGCGATTACAATAAGACCTGTGCCCGGATGGTCAAGTATGACGATGATCCGGTCCAGGGACAGATCCATTTGACACGCAATTCTCTTTATTTTATGATGTCACATTGTGTCATAAGAGGTCCACGTGATTGGTGAAAACAAAACATACCGCCGAGGCCAAACAGCTTCCAGTCTGGCCATTTTATGCTTGCTTGCCGTCATCGGTATCGGGATCTTTTGGGCCCAGTATAATCACAATCCCGCGGTATTGCAAAAAGAATTACGCTTGCAGTCCACCGCCACGGGCAAGGATTTTCCCCCGAAGGCATTAACGGACGCCATTATTCCGCTGCCGCCGGGCCTGGTCCCGCTCACATTGCCGGAATCATTTGACGCTCAGAATTTATCGGATAAAATCAACGGGAAAGCCGAGCTGTATTTATCGGCCGGTTTTAGCAGCCTGAGCAGTCAGCGGTTTAAGGATAAAAACGACGCCAACCTCTGGATCGAAGCCTTTGTGTATGACATGGGCAACGGTGAGAACGCTTTTTCCGTCTTCAGTGCCCAGCGCCGGGATGGGGGGGCAACCCTGGAGCTGACCCCCTATGCCTACCGCACCCCAAATGCCCTTTTTTTCGTGCACGGCAGTTATTATATCGAGGTGATCGCATCCGAGGCTACCGATCGTGCTTTCGGCCCCATGAAATTGCTCGCTGAAAGCTTTATCGCCGCCACCGCTGCGCGGACTCCGGTCATTCAGGAAAAAGACCTGTTCCCGCGTCAAGGCCTGGTCCCCGACAGTATGGCCCTTATTTCGGCCGACGCCTTTGGTTTTGAACACCTGAATCAGGTTTATACAGCGGAATATGAATTCGAAAACGGCCAGATGATGGCCTTTCTGTCCCGCCGTCAGGACGGCCGGGCGGCACAGGAGCTGGCATCCGCCTACCAGGAATTTTTGGCAACTTTCGGCGGACAATTCCGGGACGCCGACTTGCCGATCAAAGGTGCCAGGCTGGTTGAAATTTTGGAAACCTATGAGGTTATTTTTTCCTGCGGTCCCTATGTCGCCGGCGTAAGGGAGGCCGACAACAAGGAACTGGCCATCCAACTATCCCAGCGACTCTATGATATGCTTAAAGGCGACGCCACTGAATAAATGTTGGAATGATGGACTACTCTGATAATGGATTCTAATTCGGATAAACAAGATCTGACCCGGCGCCAGTTTATGATCCGCACCATCAAGGCTGGCGGCTCAATAGCAGCAGCCGGCGCTATTGGCCTCTG
>JAFDCJ010000249.1 GCA_019312835.1 Deltaproteobacteria bacterium | reverse complement strand
CTTTAACTCGACATAGCCGATCCGAAATATCCTGGCCAACGGGCTGCCGTGAAGTTGCTTGGCCTTGGCAAAGGCATTGGACAAGTCGCGGCTTTTCCAAAAAAATTCTGTAAATTCAGCTGATTGTTTCACAGCCCGTTTGATATAACGCGATTTGACCAGAATAATTGCCCATGAACTAACCGAGAAAAACAACAAAATGAGCATCACCATCTGCACGACAACGCCGGCATTGCCGATCATGTGAATCAAGTCGATTTTAGGGACCGTCATTGGTCACTCCGTTTGCTAAGATAAGGGTCTTGCCCCATCTGAAAGGGTGGTTAATCGTAAAAAGTCCGAAACATTAAAACAATAACGTTTCGGATTCTTTGGTAATCTGCAATATAACAACAAATAAAGCGTAAGCAAGCGTAATAACTTTCTGTTTTAATTATTTTTAATTATATGAAATTGGTCAAAGTGTCAACATATTTGGACTTTTGTATATTCTATTCAACTTTTAGCTTGCCTTCGATTTCACCGGGCAATAAATACATTATCAAGGTTTGGATCGTTTTGATGGTTTGGTTGGTTTGGAAGGTTTGGAGCGTTGGGCAGGGGCAGTCCGTTTAGCTCCACATGACACTAGACAGGTCATATTATCCCAGCAGAAAAAGTAGAAGATCAGAAATACTGCGGCATTTCTGACGATCTAGACCATCCTAACAATCCAACCCATCTAAACGGTCTAAACCATCCAAACTATCCAAACCATCTAACCCATCCAAACGAACCAGACGATCATAACCGAATCAAAAAGGAATTCATATGAAAAAAATTGCGGATCTTTTATTTGAAGCAAAAATTCTTAAGGAAATCCCCCGATCCGGTTTCCATTTCCTGGGGGCCGGCCGGGAATCGGTGGCGGAGCACAGCTTCTGCACGACGTTTATTGCCTATACAATGTCCCAGTTGCAGCCGGATGTAGATGCACTGAAACTCATCAGCATGTGCCTGCTGCACGATTTTCCGGAAGCCCGAACCGGAGATCTCAATACGGTTCATAAAAAATATGTCGTGACAGACGAGCCCAAAGCCCTTGAAGACGCAACAGCAGGGCTTTCGTTCGCCCACCAGATGACGGGACTGATCAAAGAGTTTGGCGACGGTCGCACCACCGAGGCCAGGCTTGCCCGGGACGCCGATCATTTAGCCCTGGTGTTGGAGTTAAAAGAACTCATCGATATTGGCTATGAACCACCCAAAGCCTGGATTGAAAATGTCATCAATCGCCTGCAGACCGACATCGGGAAAAAAATCGGCAGCGCCATTATGCGGACCAATCGAGATGAGTGGTGGCAGGACCTGGAGACATCCGAAAAGTAATGGTTGCGCAATGCCTAGCTGGGATCCGTCATCCGATTTTGATTGGGACAACAAATCTGTTGACAGGTCTACGACAAACCAATTATCTTAATACCTTTTAACGACCCTTATGGGTCGACAAATGTCATATTGGGGAGATAGAACGATGAATTGGATGATCCAAACTCTCTGGTCCTCCATCGGGAAAAAACTCCTGATGGCCCTGACCGGTCTCGCGTTCTGCGGCTTTCTCGCCGGCCATTTGGCAGGTAATTTGACGATCTACGGCGGCAAGGATGCGTTTAATTCCTATGCCGAGCACCTGCATGCCCTGGGCCCGGTGTTAACCGCGGTGGAATGGTGTCTCCTGGCGTTTGCCGTCGTGCATGTATGCACGGGTCTCATCCTGTTCTACCAGAATTTCAGGGCGCGTTCGAGTCGCTATGTCGTCAATCAGAAGGCCGGTGGACGAACCATTGGTTCGGCCACCATGCCCTATACCGGCGTGCTGCTGCTGGGCTTTGTCATCTTTCATCTGTTAAATTTCCATTTTGTGGATAAAACCAATACGACGATCTATCAAATCGTAGCCAATACGTTTGCCAATCCTGTCTACGTGGTGATCTATATCCTGGCAATGATCGTGGCGGCTGTGCATGTAAGCCACGGCTTGTGGAGCGCCTTTCAGACAATCGGTGCCAACCATCTGAAATATATGCCGTTTATAATGGCCTTCAGTCTTTTTTTCAGCCTGGCTGTTGGATTCGGCTTTGGTATTATTCCGATTTATTTATCGTTTGCGGGGTAGAAAGGAAAAATTATGCAGCTTGATGCGCAAATTCCCGGAGGTCCCATTGCGGAGAAATGGGACAGACACCTGTTTGAGCTGAAACTCGTCAATCCGGCCAATAAACGCAAGTATGACATTATCGTCGTCGGCACGGGTCTGGCCGGCGGGTCGGCCTCGGCAACCCTGGCTGAGCTGGGCTACAATGTTAAAACCTTCTGCATCCAGGACAGTCCCCGCCGGGCCCACAGTATCGCCGCCCAAGGAGGGATCAATGCCGCTAAGAATTATCCCAACGACGGCGACAGCATCTGGCGCCTGTTTTACGACACCGTAAAAGGGGGTGATTTCAGGGCTCGCGAGGCCAATGTGTATCGGCTCGCACAGACCAGCAACGCCATTATCGACCACTGCGTCGCCCAGGGAATTCCCTTTGCCAGGGACTATGGCGGCCTGCTGGCCAACCGGTCCTTCGGAGGGGCCCAGGTCTCGCGCACCTTTTACGCCCGGGGACAAACGGGGCAGCAATTGCTTCTGGGTGCCTACAGCGCCCTGTCGCGCCAGATCGCCGACGGGAATGTTCAGCTGTTTCCGCGCCGCGAAATGCTTGACCTGGTCGTGATCAATGGTCAGGCCAGGGGAATTGTGACCCGCAACCTGATAAACGGCCAGCTGGAACGCCATGATGCCCATGCTGTCGTTTTGTGTACCGGTGGTTATGGCAACGTATTCTTTCTTTCCACCAATGCCATGGCTTCCAATGTAACCGCCGCTTTCCGCGCTCATAAAAAAGGCGCCTATTTCGCCAATCCGTGCTTCACCCAGATCCATCCCACCTGTATCCCGGTCCACGGCACCTATCAGTCTAAATTGACACTGATGAGTGAGAGCCTGAGAAACGACGGGCGCGTGTGGGTACCCAAAAATCCCGGGGACAAGCGGCCTTCAAGCCAGATACCGGAATCGGAAAGGGACTATTTTCTGGAAGAAAAATATCCCAGCTTCGGCAACCTGGTTCCGCGCGACGTCGCCTCCCGCAACGCCAAGGAGCAATGCGATATGGGCAAAGGCGTCGGAACGACAGGGTTGGCAGTGTATCTGGATTTCGCGGATGCCATCAAACGCGACTCCAAGGCTGTGATTGAAAAAAAATACGGCAACCTGTTTCAGATGTATGAAAAAATTACCGGAGAGGATCCCTACGAAACACCGATGAGAATCTATCCGGCGGTTCACTACACCATGGGCGGGTTGTGGGTGGATTACAACCTGATGAGCACCATCGACGGGCTGTTTGTCCTGGGAGAAGCCAATTTTTCAGACCATGGTGCCAACCGTCTGGGAGCCAGCGCGCTGATGCAGGGCTTGGCGGACGGGTATTTTATCATCCCCTATACGATCGGCGGATACCTGGCCGGCGCCGAATTTACCGATGTCACCACCGACCATGCCGTTTTCAGGGAGACTGAGAATGACGCCCGGTCCCGCATTGATAAACTGCTTGCCATCGATGGCAAGCGTACGGTGGACGACATTCACAAAGAACTGGGCCTGATCATGTGGGATTACTGCGGCATGGCACGCAACAATGAGGGGCTTGAGAAAGCCCGCGATCTTATCCGAGAATTGCGAGGGGAATTCTGGGAAAATATCACCGTTCCGGGATCCGAAAAAGATTTGAACCAGAGCCTGGAAAGGGCCGGCCGCGTGGCCGATTTTCTGGAATTTGCCGAACTGATGATCATCGATGCCATGGATCGCCAGGAATCATGCGGCGGGCATTTTAACGAAGCT
>JAFDCJ010000248.1 GCA_019312835.1 Deltaproteobacteria bacterium | reverse complement strand
TTTTAACATTGACTTTCGCCCTATCCGTTTGCCTTGGGTTGTCCGGAAATATTGCCTTGGCTGAAAATCCACCCGGATTTCCAGGTCTGCCCGACGAGTGTGGAAATAATGTTGAATTTACCACCGACTTTCGAATAGAGGATTGCAGGTTTAAAACCAGGGGTGTCAACCCCTATTTTATTCTCAAACCCGGTTACCGACTGGAACTTGAAACGCCGGAAGAAGAAGGGGATCGGGAAAGATCGGTGGAAACCGTTCTGCATGACACCAAATGGATCCATCTCGACGGGCGCAGGATAAAAACCCGGGTGTTGGAAGAACGCGCCTTCGAATGGGAAGAAGGAGAGGGCGACGAAGAAGGGGAATGGAAGATGATCGAAATCTCCCTGAACTACTTTGCTATTTGCAATAAGACCAACGCAGTTTACTACTTTGGGGAATTTTCCCGTGATTGCGAAAATGGTTTTACCGACGATGAAACCATGTGTGAGGGTGAAGATGGAGGTCCCCCAACCCTTCCTGTTACAACGGGCTCATGGGAAGCAGGGGTAGATACCGGGGAAGGTGTTGCGCGGCCGGGTATTATGATGCCGGGAACCCCTCTGCTGGGTGCCAAGTACTTCCAGGAAATCGCACCCCCGGATGCCGTGGATCGGGGAGAAATCGTGGAATTGGGCCTGGACTGGCCGGAGCCGGATGAACTGGAGTCGGCTGAAGGGCCTGATTTTACCGGTTGTATTAAAATTTTCGACACGAATCCGACACCCGACGGAGAATGCGGGGAAGAGGATGCCAAGATCTATTGTCCCGGAATCGGACTTGTTCAGGATCAGGAGCTTGCACTGGTCTGGGCCGGCTTTGTGGACGACGACGATGATGATGGCGATGACGACGATGACGACGATGGTAAGGGGCGTCGCCATAGATAATAGCGCAACAGGTGATAGATTCGGGTGAAAAGCGGATCGTGCCGTTAACCGCCGCACCTTTAGCGGATACGATACCTGCCGGGTGAGAGCCGGACCTCCGGTAAGACGCGGAGTCGGCTCTTACCACCCAAGATAATGAATGAGCGCCGCAATGGAAATAAATCAGAATGAAAGAAGCGGGGTTGTCTGTATTGCCATCAGAGGCCGAATGAGCGCCGACCTGGCGCCGGAGCTTGAGGGGACGATCAAAAGAATTGTAGCCAAGGATAAACGGCATGTCCTTTTTGATTTGGGCGCCCTTGAATACTTGCGAACCCCGACTTTGCGGGTGATTTTAAAAGCCGTCAAGCAGATCAACCAAAAGAACGGCAAAGTAGCCCTGTGTTCCTTGAATGTCTGTGTCAGGGAAATATTCGAAGGCAATTGCTTTCAGGGCACCTTTACCATTGCCGATTCGGTTGAATCCGGTATTCAAACCCTTCAAAGCACCTTAAATGCAGCTTAGCTGCCGCCTTAACCTGCCATCGCATAAGCCGCTGAGAAACCCTGTTATGTCTTATGTTTCAGGACATGAATTTGTTGGTTCCGCCTGCGTTCATCCGTAGTAGAATATCCGGTTTGATTGTCGCGTCAAGATGCCGCTCCCACAAGATATCGCCAAGGCTCTCATGAAATTTGTGGGAGTGGCCTCTGCTTGCATCCCGCTGCTTTTATAGCGGGGCTGCCGCAAATTTTCCATGGTCCCCTGCTCTTTAACTCAATTAACTTAATCAACCCAATCAACTCAATCAACCCATATAACCTACTCTACCCAATCAAAGGTCCGATCCACGGCCTTTTTCCATTCCCGGTAGTATTTGTCCCGGAGAGCCGCCGCCATGGCCGGTTGCCAGGTTTTGTCCTCAGCCCAGTTCTGCCGCAGTTCATCCAGCCCCGACCAGAACCCAACGGCCAGGCCGGCGGCATAGGCCGCCCCCAGGGCGGTGGTCTCGGATACCTGCGGGCGGATGACCGGCACGTTTAAAATATCGGATTGAAACTGCATCAGCACTTCATTGGCCACCATCCCGCCGTCCACTTTAAGCCGGCTCAGCTCCACCCCGGAATCTTTGTTCATGGCATTGACAATATCACGGGTCTGATAGGCACAGGCTTCCAGTACGGCCCGGGCGATGTGTCCCTTGTTGACATAGCGGGTGAGCCCGACGATGACGCCGCGGGCATCCGAGCGCCAGTACGGCGCAAACAGACCGGAGAAGGCCGGCACAAAATAAGCGCCGCCGTTGTCGTCGACCGTCCGGGCCAGGTCTTCAATTTCCGGTGCACTGGATATCAACCCCAGGTTGTCCCGCAACCACTGCACCAGGGCACCGGTAATGGCGATGGAGCCTTCCAGGCAGTACACCGGCGCCTGGTCATTGATCTGATAACCCAGGGTGGTGAGCAGGCCCTGACGCGAAACGGTCGGGGTGGTGCCGGTGTTGAGCAGGAGAAAACACCCCGTACCGTAGGTATTTTTAGCTTCGCCCATATCAAAACAGGTTTGGCCGACCAGGGCGGCCTGCTGGTCCCCCAAAGCCCCGCAAACCGATATGGCCGCCCCCAGGGGTCCGTCTTTTAAGCTGGTGCCCCAGGTGTCCCGGTCGCAAGAAGGCACGATGCGGGGCAGGATCTGCGGGGGAATATCCAGAATCTGTAGGATGTCTGCGTCCCATTGAAGGGTTTGCAGATCCATCAGCATGGTACGGCTGGCATTGGTGACATCGGTGACATGGGAGCCTCCGTGCGGCCCACCGGTCAGCCACCAGATCACCCAGGTTTCCATGGTGCCGAACAGGGCATCACCCTTGTCTGCAGCCCGGCGGGCGGCGGCCACATTGTCCAGAATCCACTTAATTTTAGGACCTGAAAAATATGTGGCGATGGGCAGCCCGGTTTTGTCGCGAAAACGGTTTTGGCCTTCGGCACGCATTAAATCCCGGCAGATTTCATCGGTGCGCGTACACTGCCAGACAACCGCATTGCCAAAGGGTTTGCCGGTATTTTTATCCCAGATAACGGTGGTTTCGCGCTGGTTGGTGATGCCGACGGCCGCCAGATCCGATCCCGTCAGACCGGTGCTTGCCAGGGCGCCCTGGATGACGTCACGGGTGTTTTGCCATATTTCAATTGGGTCATGCTCCACCCAGCCGGGCCTGGGGAAGATCTGCTCGTGTTCTTTTTGATCCAGCCCCACAATGTTGCCGCTGTGGTCAAAAATGATGAACCGGTTGCTGGTTGTGCCCTGGTCCAGGGCGCCGACGTAATTGGGCATTGGGGTTTCTCCTTTCGGACGGTTACGCAGCCATCCGCGCATTCATGATTTCTTTAATCGCTTGAACCAGGCCATCACCCGTCCGCAAACGGCCCGAATCGGCCGCAAGCCTGTTAATCCAGACAATGGTGATACTGATTTCGGCATCTGGGAATGACGCAATGATAGACTTGAGCACCGCCCGGGCGCCCACTTTACTTCAGCGGGGTCAGGTGGGTGATAGCAAGGCCAGGAAGCGAAGCCGAGCGCTGTTTTTGTTGAAGTGCTGTTGTAAAGGCTGCAGGCTGTCCGCAAGGATTGTCAGGTCAGATGGTTTCTTATCAACAGTCATAGATTCGGTGATTAAGGTTCAAAGGCCAATGCTCACGGATACATGCTGTGCATAATCAGGATAACGTTTTTCGCTTATGTCAGGTTTTCCGGTATAAGCTCAAATTGTACAATACCAAATATGGTTATGGATCGTAAACGGTCGCGCGGTCTCTAACCTTTGATCCCGGAACCCGGAACCTTTGAACGGCATCTATCCACAACCCGGCGGACATCGGGCAGGCATCAGCGGCCGTTGGGATTTTTCTCCGGGCACCGGCAGTTGCCGAATTTTTTTTCGGCTTGGATTTTCTCCATAATCAACGACCGCCCGTTTTTCTTAACATCATCCTCGATATCTTGACGGGTATATTCAAAACAGTAACAAATCAGATTTGATAGGTGATCGCTTTTCATTTTTAATCCATAAATATCCAGCCGTCCACCCCGGCCAGTTTTACGCCGACCTGGGTAAACCAGACGCGGAAATTGCCGTCATCCCCCTGATGATTCAAGGAGAAGACCATCGGGCCCAGACGACGGTGGTCTTCCCAGCTGGCGATTCGGGTGGGCGTCTCAGATCCCCCCCGGCGATAGATCCATTGCATCAGTCTGAAATTGTCATCCAGATAGAGTTCATAAACATCACCGGGCGTATAGCCGCCCTCGGCCGGATAGGTAACCACCACGCAGGCGGCCTCCCCTTCGCCCATGGGCAGTTTTTGCCGACCGAGATCTTCAATCCGTGTCCGGGCGTCCATGGCAACGTGAAAGGGAAACAACAACCAGTAGTTATCGTTGATAAACCAGGCGTCAATGCTCTTCAGCTGCGTTGAAGGACTGGTTTGCAGTTCCTTGCGATAATAGGTAATAGGGTCTTTGTAATCCAGGCCGTCAAAGGTCACCTTATCGCGTTTGGGTTCCCAGATCCAGAAACGGCGGGCATGCTGGTCGCCCTTTTGGACGTTAAAGGTGTATTGAACCTGTTCGATCTGGTCAAAGAACTGAACGCCGTATGATTGGCCGATTCGCTGGCGCACCTCCAGGGCCCTTGATTCTTTATTGCCCCCGGCACAGGCCGCCAGACCGGAAATGAGTAAAACGACCATGACTAATGTGAGAACTGGTTTCATCATTCTTGCCCCCCTCTACACGTCTGATACCTGATTCTTGAACGAGTTCGGAGGCTTTCATATGCAAGGCCTTTAAGGGCCAGGCTGTCCCGCCTCAGGCGGGATGCCGAGACCTTAATAATGAAAGGCGCTGATAGTGCGATCCGCAGGATCATGAAAGCCTCCAGCTCGCCCGCAGGGTGAATATTAATGAAATAAAATCGACCCCATCCTCTTTGTAAAATTGTTATTTGGCGTTTTCGATCAAATTCCCCGAATATGTTGTTAATTGAAAATCTTTATCTTTTCATTAATTTTCATACAAGAATTAGGTAAGATATCAGTTCCTGACAAAGGTGCCGTTTCTCAGATCATCTAGCGCCTGTTGAATTTCCTGCTGGGTGTTCATGACAAACGGTCCGTATCTCGCAATGGGTTCATCCAGGGGCTTGCCCGAAACCAGAAGAAATCGAACCGGCCCGTTTTGGGCAACAGCCTGAATATAGTCTCCATCGCCAAAAACTACAAGCCCTGGTTGGGATAGGGAATGTTCCGGGGTATTGGGGTCTATTCCAAACACCCCCCGGCCTTCAAATACATAGGCAAACACCGTGTGTCCTTTCGCCACCGGGTGGGAAAAACCCCCGCCGGCAGGAATCGAAACGTCCAGGTAGGTCGGATCGGCATATATTTCGGATACCGGGCCCCGAATACCATCGACGTTGCCGGCAATTACCCGGATCTTTACCCCGCCGGTCCGGCTGACGGACGGAATCTGACGTGAGCTGATTTCCTGGTAACGCGGTGCGGTCATCTTGAGCCGGGCCGGCAGATTCACCCACAGCTGAAACCCGATCATCTCACCCTCTGCCCGCTGGGGCATTTCTTCGTGCATGATGCCACCACCGGCCGTCATCCACTGGACATCTCCCGAACCGATGGTGCCCGCATTGCCGATACTGTCTTGGTGATTGACATTGCCGTTAATCATATAGGTGACGGTTTCAATTCCGCGATGGGGGTGCATGGGGAAGCCCTTGATATAATCCGCCGGGTTTTCCGATCCAAAATGATCGAACAGTAAAAAGGGGTCGAGGTGATCCAGGGCGGCCGTGGCAATGCTGCGCCTGAGCCTGACTCCGGCGCCTTCCATCACTGTCTGGGGCTTGATGATTTTTAGCACTTCTCTGGGTTGA
>JAFDCJ010000247.1 GCA_019312835.1 Deltaproteobacteria bacterium | reverse complement strand
TCTATCGGCGAAGCGTTTTATCCGTCGAAGATATTTTACGCTAAAGAGGGGGGTTGCATGAACACGTTATATAATTTTGTGAGTGGCCCGTTAGCCTGGCTGGCATTTATTCTTTTCATCGGCGGCTGTCTTTACCGGCTTATCAATCTGATGGTGCTGGTCCATAAAAAAGAAAAATTTATCTACTCCTACATGAGCCTTAAATACAGCCTGCGGTCCATTCTGCGGTGGAGTACGCCCTTTGCCACCGAAAACATGAGACGCCACCCGGCGCTGACCATCGTCACCTTTGCCTTTCACATCTGCCTGATTCTGACTCCGATTTTTTTGCTGGCGCATGTGACCCTGGTCGACGAGTCCTGGAACCTCAGCTGGTGGACACTGCCCGACGGTGCCGCTGAGATTATGACTCTGATTGTTATTGCCGGTTGCGTATTTTTTCTTGTGCGGCGACTGGTAAATCCGGAAGTTCAGTATGTCACCTCGGCTTCGGATTATATTATCCTGGGTATCGTAGCCGCACCGTTTATTACCGGATTTTTTGCCTATTACCAGTGGTTCGGATATCAGATTTTTCTGATTCTGCATGTCCTTTCAGGAGAGGTTATGCTGGTGGCCATTCCGTTTACGCGTCTGAGCCACATGCTGTTTGCGCCGCTGACCCGGGCGTATATGGGGTCAGAATTCGGGGGGGTCCGACATGCAAAGGATTGGTAACCACAAAAACGAATATCGAATAATGAACAAGGAATATCAAACCGCAGAAGTTCAGGGCGCTATCACGTTTTCTAATGACTTCGACATTCATTATTCCTGCCGGAGGTCACGTCTTTAGCGTGATTCGGTGTTCTGCGGTTCAAATAAAACAGATTTGAAACAAAAGGAAATTAAACAATGGCTGAAGCAGCACTAAAAGAAGAAAGAAAAATACTCGATGAGGGTCTGGAAGTCGGTGTACAAAATCTTGACGAACGACGGATCGCAAAGGTTGTCAACCGCGTTTTAAAGGGTGAATCCGGTGCTCGCCTAAAGGCCTATGTGAACACCTGCATCCACTGCGGTCTGTGTTCCGAAGCCTGCCACTATTATCTTTCCCATGATAAAGATCCGCAATATTCGCCGGTGGGGAAAGTCAAACAAACCCTGTGGGAGATGCTGAAAAACAAAGGTAACGTCAGTGCGGATTTTATCAAAAGCGCCTCTCGGATTGCTTCCACCGAGTGCAATGCCTGTAAACGCTGTGCCATGTATTGCCCTTTTGGAATTGATATTGCCTACATGATGCTTACCGTCAGGCGCATCTGTCATCTGCTGGGCGTAACCCCATTGTATATTCAAGACACGGCCCACAGCCATGCCGTTACCATGAACCAGATGTGGGTCAAGGAAGATGAGTGGATTGATACCCTGCAGTGGCAGGAGGAAGAAGCCCAGGCCGAAATCCCCACCCTGCGGATTCCGCTTGAAAAAGAGGGCGCGGATATCATGTATTCGGTCATCGGGCCGGAGCCCAAATTCCAGGCCCAGCTGATTTACCAGGCCGCGGTTATTATGGATGTGGCCGGTGTGAACTGGACCATGCCCGCCACCCCCGGCTGGGACAACAGCGATATGGCCAGGTATACCGGCGACAATGAAATCATGGGGCGCGTTAAACGGACCCATTTTGAGACCGCTGCCCGCTTAAGGGTCAAACGGATTGTTATGGGTGAATGCGGCCACGCATTTCGTTCGGTTTATGATATGGGCAACCGCTGGCTGGGATGGCGCATGCCCCCCATACCCATCGTGCATGCCATCGATTTTTACTATGAATTGATCAAAGACAAAAAGATCACGATTGGCGAAAAATTCAAAGAGCCCGTCACCCTGCACGATCCATGTAACGTGATCAGGGGCGGGGGCCTGGCTGAAAAAGCCCGTTTTGTGGTCAATGCCATCTGTGAAAAACTGATCGAGATGCATCCCAACCGTGAGCACAATTACTGCTGCTGTGCCGGTGGCGGGGTGATCAATTGCGGGCCGCCATATAAGACTACCCGTATGGAAGGTAACCGCATCAAAGCCGAACAGCTATTTGCGGCCAAGTCCAGAGGCGCAAATGTACTGATTGCACCCTGCCACAATTGTCACGGCGGCCTTGAAGATATCAACCATCACTACGGCCTTGGTTATGAGATTAAATTCATCAGCGATATTCTTTATGAGGTTATGAAAAAACCAACATCATAGAGGTTTAAAGGTTCAGGGGTCTGTGTTCTGGGTCAATAAATCGAAAGCTCATATCCATCGCTGATCCCAAACCCTGAAGCCTGAACGTTGAACTTATTTACCTTTACAATACATGGAGACAGCATGATGAAAAAGGGAATATTCCTCCTGATGGCGCCCTTAATCACTGGTATCTTGCTGATACCGGCGTTTTCACAAGAGGATATGGAAGTGGTCTATTGCGGGAGTTTCACGAACAAACAGCGTCCCCCGGCAATTTTTCGGCATGATGAGCACAACGAAAAGGCCCAGATTGAAGATTGCAGCGAATGCCACCATATCTATGAAGATGGCCAGAAATTGGAAGACGAGTCGTCTGAAGACCAGAGTTGTGCAGAATGCCACGACGAAAAACGTGACGGGCAAAAGCCGGGCCTGAAAAAGGCATTCCATACAAACTGCAAAGGGTGCCATCTCGAACGAAAAAAAGGCCCGGTCATGTGCGGCACTTGTCACGTCCGTAGCTAAAATTTATTTGTTATCGGTTATGGGTCAATCGTTTAAACGAACAAACTCGATTTTACGCAATCTTTCGTTGCCGAATCTTAATAACGAATACCGGGTAACGATTAACGCCGGATCAAGCGCTTGAACTCGATCCGGCCTGAAAGGGGAGAAGGCCATGCCCAAGAAGATCTTGATCATCGATGACGATCCGGCCGTCGTCAGATATCTGATGGCGGTATTCAGCGACAATGGATATGCAACCTGCAGCGCCTCTAGCAGCATGGAAGGTCTGGATGTCGTCAAAACGGAAAAACCGGATCTGATTTGCCTCGATTTACAGATGCCCGGTGAATGGGGGCCGCGCTTTTACCGCAAGCTCAGAAAAGATAAAGCCTTAAAGGATACACCGA
>JAFDCJ010000246.1 GCA_019312835.1 Deltaproteobacteria bacterium | reverse complement strand
GCGCAGCACATCCAGATAAGCGTTTTCCAGATCCTTAAAGACGGACCGGGCCGCAGCGGCCAGGCGATTCGGCCGGGAATCCGCCGCCATGACGTGCCCTCGCTTCGACGTCAGGAGCCGGGACGCCAGCATGGGCACCAGACTCAGCGCCAGCGTCAGCGAGCAGATCAACGCAAAAATGATGACGTAGGCCAGCTCCTTGAAAAGGATGCCGGAGACCCCGCGCACAAAAACCAGCGGCAGAAAAATGACCAGGGTGGTTATGGTGCTGGCGACAATTGCCGGCCCGACTTCCCGGGCGCCTTCCACCGATGCATCCTCGGGTGTTTCGCTTTCCTCACTGCGGCGGCGGAAGATGTTTTCGAGCACGACGATGGAACTGTCGACCATCATTCCCACCCCCAGGGCCAGCCCGCCGAGGGTCATCAGATTGAGCGTGAACCCCCCGAAAAATATTAAGACAAAGGTGGTCACAATGGAGATGGGAATCGACAGGGAAATGACCAGCGTGCTTCGGATGTTGCGCAAAAAAAACAGCAAAACCAGGATTGCCAGCCCGCCCCCGTAGAGGACCGAGCGGGCAACGTTGGCGATTGAGCGCTCGATAAAGTTGCCCTGGTTAATCACCGGGACAATTTTGATCTGCGGAAAGTCTCGGTTGGCCGCTTCAACTTCAGCGAGGATACGCCTGGACACCTCGACCGTATTGGCATTGGCCTGTTTGCGAATCGCCACGCGCAACCCGCGCCCGCCGTTGACGCGCACGATGCGCGTCAGCTTCTCATAGGTGTCTTTGACATCGGCGATTTGCCCCAGCGTTACAGCAGCCCCGTCACGCTGCACGATGACCGTGTTGCGAATCTGATCGAGGTCAATAAACTCGGCCGGCGCGCGCAGCATGACCTCATAGCGCCCCTGTTCGATTTTGCCGGCTGGAAGATCGAGGTTGGCGTCCTCAATGGCCTCGATCACCTGATCGAGCGGCAGGCCGACGGCCTTGATCCGGTCCGGATCCAGTTCAATCCGCACCTCACGGTTGAAGCCCCCCCAGGCATCCACCTGCGCGACGCCCGGTATGCGGGCAAAGCGGTACCGGATCTGGACTTCAATCAGCTCCGTCAGTTCCACGGGGTCCAGCGTGCTGGAGATTCCCAAAAGTACCACCGGAAAACTGGCGATGTCGAATTTGCGGATGCGGGGCCTGACAATGTCATCCGGCAACTCGTTGATTTCGTCTTCGAGTTTGCCCTGAACGTCAATCGCCGCCGTGTCAATTTCCGTCCCCCACGCAAAGCTGACCCGAACCGTGCTGCGGCCCTCAGAGGATGAGGATGTGATCTCCTCTACCCCGGGCACCGTGGCAACGATCTCTTCGATGATCTGGGTCACCAGTCGTTCGATAACCTCGGGACTGGCGCCCTCGTAATTGGTACGGATGGTCACTGTCGGCAGCTCGATGTTGGGCAGCATGTCGATCTGCAGTCTGCTCAGGGAAACAGCCCCCAGGATCACCAGGATCAAGGTCACCATTGTGGTGAAGATGGGTCGCCGGACACTGAATTTGGGCAGATTCATTGGGGATCAACCTTCTGGCGGCCGGCGGCAGACCGGTTTTGCTCGGCCACAATCTTAATCGGGGAACCGTCGTCTATCATTTGCTGCCCTAATACGACGACCCGGCCGGACAGCCCTTCTCCTTTTAGCTGCACACGACCGTTTTCGCGAATCCCGACTTCTACCATCTGCCAGACAACCGATTGTCCATCCTCACTGACGCTGAAAACACCGTCTTTGTCATCGCGAATGGTCAATGCCTGCTCCGGGACAATCGTGGCCTCCGGCTCCCGGGCCAGTACCACCGTGGCCCTGATGAACATGCCCGGTTTGAGCCGATGCTGTGGGTTGTCGATGATCATTTCGATCCGCGCCTGCCGGCTGCTCTTGCGGAAGACGGGAGCAATGCGATCGATGCGGCCCTCATATTGCTCGCCCGGATAGGCGTCGGTTGTCAGCGTAACGCGTTGTCCGGGCTGCAGGTGTGCGTATTCTTTCTCTGTGACGAATACCACCCCGACGATCGGCTGCAGTTCAACGATCAAAAGCAGGGGCGCATTGGCAGCTACGGTCTGCCCCTCGTCCACATAGCGCTCGGCAACGACACGATGCTCGTCGCCGCCGGTCCAGCCCGCTGTTACCTCGGTATAGCTGAGCCGAATCCTGGCGGTTTCCAGTGAAGATTCGGCTTTGGTTACTTCGGCGGCAGCAACCTTAAGCTGAGCCTGCCTGGCCAGTTGATCCTGTTTGGCCGCGTCGTATTCAGAATCGGATGCAACGCCGCGCTTTAAAAGCGAATCCGTACGTTTAAACTCACGATCCGCAATTTCCACGGCGCTTCGGGCCTCGGACAGCTTCGCCCGTGCTACTTCCAGATCAGCCTGGGCCTGAGCGACAGCCTGCACATACTCATCGTTGTCGAGTTCGGCTACAATTTGGCCCCGCTCCACAGCGTCGGCGATATTCACAAATACCCGCTCCACGCGGCCGCTGACTTTCGGCGCAACCACGAACTCTTCCAGAGCCTCCAGCTCCCCGCTAAAGGTGCGCCGCAGCGCGATCGGCCCGCGCTGAATCTGAGCCACTTCCACCGGCACCGGTCGCAATGCCTGACCGCTTTTGCGCGAATCGCCGCGGTCCTTATTTTGACCCCAAATTACCCAAACTACGCCAGCTGCGGCGCAAATCAAAACAACTGCCAGGATAAATGTTTTAGGGCGGCCCCTTTTCATGATGATTTCACCTTTGGATTATCGTCTAATTGGGATCCTATCGTAAATTTGCGCTTTTATAACATGCTGCAGACAACATTGCATTTTTAGCGCTGATTTTACAACGAAAAAAATGAATGCTCAACGGGTTAATTCAGCTGTTGCCAAAGACGGATATTCACTCTCGTGCATTCGGGCGACATGTTCGTGTTCAAAACAGTTTTCAGTTGTCAGCGTGAGGTAAAAAACCATATACTCGAACCGGTGTATGTTAAAAAAATCCTAACCATCGGACCCAGCCGACCGTTGTTGGGTGGGATCGGACTGCGAGAGGAACTGACATGAGGCTTGTATCCTTTTTATATTGTCTGCCAAATGTTCTGGCCGTCAGCGGGTTGTTGCTAGCATCGACCTCCTGTACGCTGGTCGAAAAACACATCGACCGAACGGCGGGAGGGCCGAATGTACCCGCCGATACCGTCGTTCAGATGCAACTGGAGCCCACCGCGCCATCTGAAGAGATTCCTGCGGCGCGTACCCTGCCGCCGGGGCCATTGAAAGTTACCCTCACCGAAGCGGTTTTGCTTTGCCTTGAGAACAACCGCTCGCTTGTCGTGCAGCGATTAAATCCCTCGATTCAGCAGACCGCCGAGGACCAGGAAAGAGCCGCTTTTGATCCGACCGTCGACGCAGAAGTATTTGCCGGCAGGGTGAAAGGGGAACGCCTCGGCAGATCCTGATCCGAAACCGAGGACTTCAAAACCGATACGGTCGATGGCATCATTTCTCTGGAGCAGTATTTTCCGACCGGCACAACGGTTGCTCTGGAAGCCAGCAGCCGGATGGATGATTCCTCGCTTTATGATTCCAATTTTTATTCAACCCGTCTGGGCATGACCGTTACCCAGGCACTGCTGCGAGGCTACGGAATGGATGTGAATCTGGCGAGACTGCGGCAGGCGCGACTTGACACGCGCATGTCGGAATTTGAACTGCGCGGCTTTACCGAATTTCTGGTGGCGGAGGTGGAACGCACCTACTGGGATTATGCCCTGGCGCGGCGCCAGATCGAAATCGTTGAGGAGTCACTGAAAGTCGCCCGCCAGCAGCTTGGTGAAACCGAACAGTT
>JAFDCJ010000245.1 GCA_019312835.1 Deltaproteobacteria bacterium | reverse complement strand
TTGCGTCCCCTGACGGTCACACGCATTTATTCCGCCCGGAAAATGTTGCTGGACGAATTGTATCTCGAAAAAAGAGATCCGGTGCCGCTGAAGCAAATCCCCGAATACTTGAAAGCCGCCCTGGTCGCAACCGAGGATCGCAAGTTTTACCAGCACAGCGGTGTTGACCTAAAGGGAATTGCCAGGGCCGTCGTTAAAGATATAAAGGCGGGAAAATTCGTCGAGGGCGCCAGCACGATTACCCAGCAGCTGGCCAAAACCCTTTTTCTGACGCCCCGTAAAACCATCGTCCGCAAAATCAAAGAGGCCATTCTGGCTTTCCAGCTGGAACGGCGATACACCAAGGACGAGATCCTGGAGCTGTATTTGAACCAGGTGTATTTCGGCAGCGGGGCTTACGGGGTCGCATCGGCTGCCAGTATATTTTTTGGCAAGTCTGTCCGGGATTTGAGCCTGGCGGAAAGTGCCTTAATCGCCGGCATGCCAAAATCGCCCTCACGTTATTCGCCTCTGGTGAATAAGGAGCTGGCCCTGAAACGGCGCAACATTGTGCTCAGTCAGATGCGTGACACGGACATCATCACAGCCGAGGAATATAACCGGGCAATCGAAGAAGAAATTCAGACCCACAGCCGCCAGACATCCACCCGGGCACCTTATTTTGTCGACTATGTGAAAAATTATCTGGAAAATATTCTGGGGGCATCCATACTGTATAAGGGCGGATTGTCGATATATACCACCATTGATGATGAGCTTCAGCGGGCGGCCGAAATAGCCGTTGCCAGCGGCCTGGAGTCACTGCAAACGCGAATGGAAAACAACCAGATCGATGATCGCCTTGCCCAGGCGGCCCTGGTGGCCCTCGGGGTGCCGTCAGGTGAAATCATGGCCATGGTGGGGGGCAGGGATTTCAGTGAAAGTATGTTCAACCGGGCCACCGAGGCCCGCAGACAACCGGGGTCTGCTTTCAAACCCCTGGTTTACGCCTATGCCATCGAGCAGGGGTTTGCCCAGAATCAGGTGCTCCTGGATGCTCCGGTTGTTTTTAAGGGTGCCAGCCGGGGCAATGACTGGCGCCCGCAAAACTTCTCCGAAACCTTCCTGGGAGAAATCACGCTGCGAAAAGCGCTGGCTATCTCGCAAAACATACCGGCGGTGAGGTTAATTGAAGCCCTGGGCCCCAGCTCGGTGGCACGCTTTGCCCACCGCATGGGGATCGAATCAAACCTGGACCCGAATCTATCACTGGCGCTCGGCACCTCGGAAGTAACCTTGTTGAATCTAATATCAGCCTACGCCGTATTCGCCAGGGGGGGGCAATGGATCGAGCCTTACGGGATCATCGAAGTCACCGATCACAGGGACCGCGTTATATGGAGCGCCAAGCCTCAGAAGCGTCTGGTCATGACCCGGGAAGGGGCCGCCATCATCACCAACATGCTGGAAGCCGTCATTCAAGAAGGAACCGGCCGCAAAGCACGCATTCTCAGGGGACCGCTGGCAGGAAAAACCGGCACAACCAACAACTACCATGACGCTCTGTTCGTAGGCTTTTCACCGGCCGTGGCTGCCGGAGTTTGGGTTGGGCTGGATCTAGGCGGAACGATGGGAGATAAGGAGACCGGCTCCCGGGCGGCCCTGCCGATTTGGATGGATTTCATGACCACGGCCCTGGCGGATGGACCTCAACGGTATTTCGATCTTCCCGACAATACCGTCAAAAAACGCATCAATCCGGATACCGGCAGGCTTGCAACCGATGGGTCAAAAGCGGCCGTGACGGCCCTTTTTAAAAAGGGAACCGAACCCCGCTGAAGCCGGGCCTTACTTTTGGTTTGTTAAACCTGAATTGGTTCTGTCAACCCGTTTTCCCCCGTTGATCCTATTAATTTCCAAATCACAAAACACAAATCCCAAATAAATCCCAAAATTCAATGACTCAAATTCCAAAAATGTTTGGGTCATCGGTGATTCGAATTTGGATATTGTTTTTTATTTGTTTATTGGTGCTTGGAATTTTATAAATTTGAACCATCAGCGATATGGCGCGAATAATTAAGATGAGCACTTATCTAAGTGTATATGATGTTTATTGGCAGCGGTGGATAT
Organism: Deltaproteobacteria bacterium; assembly: GCA_019312835.1. Classification (GTDB taxonomy): domain Bacteria; phylum Desulfobacterota; class Desulfobacteria; order Desulfobacterales; family JAFDCJ01; genus JAFDCJ01. The sequence continues at coordinate 40,359 of JAFDCJ010000245.1, read as the reverse complement.
TTCCAGATATTGGGTTTTGGCAGGATATGCTGCTCGCCGACGGTCAGCCAGTACAGGTCGGTTATGATGTCGCGTAATTTGCCGTCTTCCGAAGGCCGGGAATGTGATGTGCGCGCATAGGTTGCCTGGAAAATACAGACGCAATCTTTTTTTTGCCGGGCAACGACATAATTCTTCTTGAAGGTTTGAGGTGCCAGGCCCGTGGTCTCGGCAATTTGTTCCACTTCTTTAGGAGAAAACTTCATTAAAGCCGACTTGGACACCCCCCTTTCAGAAATCCGAATAAGGGACCGCGTTTCACTGCTGCCGACATATACAGTGGTTATGCCGGGAATTTTTTTCATGTACTGAGCGGCCACAATGGCGGCTGTTCTTCTGCCGCCGGCCATCACCGGCAAACCATAATATTCAAAAAACTTCTTTTGAATATCCTCCGCGTATTTATCCCCTTTTTCATATAGATCCTTGGATATATAGCGCAGACTCTGGGCTAGATCTTCAGCCGCATCGGCAATGGGCCAGTCAATGCGGACATGGAAATGCGACAGGCTGTACCGGTTTTTGGCCTTGCCGACCGGGTCCCGCTGGATCAAAAGCGCATAATCGACCGGCAGGAGCTGTTTGATGAAGTTGTTAAAATGGACCGATTCCAGATATTTGGCATTGCGATCGAATTTTTGTGACAACGCAAGGGTTTTAAACTGCGTCAAATTGGTCTTGGTGGTTTTATTGACATCGAAAAAGCGCATGTACTTCTTGTGCTCGCTGGTTATAATGTCTTCAACAAAAATGACCAGGAAAGCATTCTGACTATCGTATTCCTGGTCGGGTATGCGCGCGCGGGGCTTCAACTCGCGCTTCTCCACAAAGGGGAACGGAATTTTCTGGGATACGAAATTATGGTAGGAGTCAATCAGTGCATACTGCAATAAAAATTGATCCAGCTCGTCTCTAAGCAGTTCGTAATAGGATCTTCGAATACGATCCGCTTGACTCAATTCTTCTCTGAAATTCCACGAGGCCAATTTTTGCTCCTGTTCCTGTCAGTTCCGCGTTCTGATAATGTTTTAATGATAACATGAAATAATGAGGATATAAAGGGAGAATTCACGGCAATTCCAAAAACTTAGGACTCCAGTTGAGCAAAAGGTCCAAATGGAAGTTATCAGTTATTTATTCATCATGATTTGGATAAAGTTAATTCCCGCCGGCGAGACCGTGTCAGACTGTCAGCAAACGCTCACATTCTGGTCGTCATGCCGGACTTGAACCGGCATCCAGGTTGGGAACACGGTGGTAAAGAACTGGATTCCGGGTCAAACCCCGCATGATGTAAAGCCGGGTATGCCGCGTTTTGACAGCTGCGAGACACGCTGCTGTGCGGGCATAACAGCGCAAACTCCTTCACTGACCAATAAACTAATAACGAATATCAAAAAACCAATAGCGCCGCAGGCGCTATTTGCCGTTGAATTTCTCGGCCCATCGATAAAGGCGTTCACGGTACCAGTAAGCAATGCCGGCCAGCAGGGCGCAAGCCCCCGCCGCTATGCCCAGGAAAAGATAATTTTCTTCGTAAAGGTAAGCTCCCTGGAGACTCAGCAAAAAGGTGCCGGGCATCCGACCGACAGCCGCTAGTAGAATAAATACTTTTAGCGGCAGGGTGCTTAAGCCAAGAAACAGGCACAGGTAGTCTTTGGGAAACCCGGGAAAGACAAAAAGCAAAAACAATACGATTAGCCCCTGGCGCTTGAGCATTGAATCAAATCGCTCGAATTTGTCCGGCGGTATCATTTTCCGAACAAAGCGTATGCCGAAAAATCGCCCGATGGAAAAATTTATCCAGGAGCCCACTGCCAGGGCCGCACTGGAGTAAAGAAATCCTTCGAGAACGCCGAACAGGTAGCCGCCGATGAAACCGGTGGCTTCACCCGGAACAGGGGCAAAAATCACCTGCAGAATTTGAATCCCCATAAAAACCAGGGGCGCCCCCCACCCGAACGAAGTGATAAAGAGTCTTATCCGGTCACGGTCCGTCAGCAAATCATAAAAATAAGTGACATGCGCCCAGAGTGATTCACGCAACAGAATCCCCAGCAACAGCAGGGCACCTAAAATTAAAGTAACCAGAATTTTTAGATATAAACGTGAAGATTGCGGGGCCATGTTTGCCAATCCGGATCCGCCGCTGGCGGAGAGTCAAGAATAGTTTATCACGCGCGCTAGCGTTCTAATCGGGTGAAAGTTTCTGCCAACACCTGCCCAACAGTTTTCTGATTATAGATGACCCCCGACGGCTGCGGCGGCGATCGATGGTCTTTTTCTGTGACCATCTTTGCGCAAACCCGATCATTCCGGAGTCGTAAGATCTATGAACGTGTTCCTCATGAACCGCAAGCCCGGCCCTACCCTTCAGACCCGTCCGCAGGCAATCGGTCTTTTCCTCGCACGCCAGGCAGTTTTCGGGCGAATGCCGCAGCCCGTCTTCACCCATGGGAAAAACAATGTCAAGCTGCCCGAAGCATTCAGGTCGTTTTTTAAGGTCATGCGTCATTTTATTTGAAGTGCAGGTCAAACTCCCGGCTCATTTGTGCAATTTGGCCTTGATCCGCAAAACTGTAATAACAATTGTCGCCGACAATGATGTGCTCGTGAACCGCAAGCCCCATTACCTTGCCGGCGTAAACAAGCTGACGGGTAACGGCAACATCGTCAGGCGATGGTTGCGGATCGCCAGATGGATGGTTATGGGCGAAAATAAGCGCCGCCGCTTTGTTGGCCAGGGCGGAATGCACGACTTCCCGCGGATAGACACTGCTGGCGGTCAGCGTCCCCTTTGAATGGGTTTCGGTGGCAATAACCCGGTTTTTCGAATCCAGAAAAATAATTTTGAAATACTCACGGGTTTTGTCCCCGATATCATGGTTAAGAAAATCCATTAGTTCCCGGGAATTGTTCAGCGGAACTTTTTGGATCAATTTTTTTTCACGATACCGGTCCGAAACCGCTTTGACCAGTTTGATCCCAAACGAGTTTTTGGGGCCGATTCCTTCAATTTTACAGAGCTCATAAGAGGATGCTTCCAGGACAGCCTGCAGGGTTTTAAACTCTGCCAGGGCTGCCTTGGCCGCATCCTTGCAATCTTTGCGCGGGGTTGCCAGGGTCAGCAGCAATTCGACCACTTCGTAGTCATGGAAGCCTTCCAACCCGGAATTAAGGAACCGCTGCCGCAGCCGCTGCCGGTGCCCCGCCCCTTTATGCCCCTTCTTCTCCCCCATTTCCGCGACACCCCTTAAATTAAATAAACTTGAATTGGTTTCAGAATTGCCAAGTTTTGGTCGAGGGCAAGGCGCGAGTTGCAGAAAAAGCGGAGCGTACACGAAGTACGTGAGCATTTTTCTGCGGCGAGCAACGCCGCCATCGGCCAAAAGATGGTTATTCTGAAACCAATTCTAGATTTCGTCAAGCTCCTGCTTGAGATCCCTCGTCATCAACCGATACACAGCCTCCTTGGGATCGAGATCTTCATACAGAATACGGTAGATCTCGTGGGAGATCGGCATTTCAACGCCCAGCTTGCGCGATAGATTATAGACGGACTTGGCCGTTTTGACCCCTTCGGCCACCATGCGCATTTCCCCCAGGATATCGTCTACCTTCTGTCCCTCGCCTATTTTTTTGCCAACCGTGTGATTGCGGCTCAGATCGCCCGTACAGGTCAGGATCAAATCTCCATACCCGGCCAGGCCGGTAAACGTCCGCGGGTTGGCCCCCAGCCGCACCCCCAGTCGCCTGATTTCGGTCATCCCCCGGGTGATCAAAGCCGCCCGGGTGTTCAATCCCAGCTGCAGCCCATCAATCACACCGGCCGCTAATGCAATGACGTTTTTCAAAGATCCCCCCAGCTCGACACCGATGACGTCATCACTGGTATAAACCCGGAAATACGGCGTCACCAGCACCTGTTGCACCAGGGTGGCAATCTGCATATCTTTGGAGGCGACCGTCACAACCGTTGGAAGATTTAGGGCAACCTCTTTGGCAAAACTCGGACCTGATATCACCGCGAAGTGCTCGGATGGAACCTGAGGCAGGGTTTCTTGCAGGACCCCGTTCATGGTGAGGTGGGTCTTATTTTCAATTCCTTTGGAAGCCGATGCAACAATCGCTTTTTTAGAAACATGGTCCGCCATTATCAGGGTGGTCTCCCGCATGACATGGGATGGAACCACCACCAGCAGCAAATCCTTGCCGGAAACGACCTTGGCAAGATCATTGTGGGGTCTCAGGTTGGCGGATAATTTAACACCCGGAAGGAAATACTGATTTTCCCCGGACTCGAGAATCTGGCTGACGACTTCCTTTTCAAACACCCATAAATCGATGTCAAAGCCCTTCGAGGCCATTAAATTAGCCAGTGCCGTCCCCCAGCTTCCCGCGCCGACGACACCAATCTTAATTTCATTCGGATCTATATCATTGTTTAGTTCCATACCGTTCATCCCGATTAAGCTTGTATATCCAGTGTCCGTTGGTTGTTGTCCGTGGTTCGTTGCATGACGGGTTTGACCCTCGAAAGGGTGTTATCATACCTGCAAATAAGGTTCGATCACAGCGGTCGATAGACCCGCTATTCATCTCTCTCAGCCAAGCGCGCGGCGCCCACGATCCGCTCACCGGCCGCCAGCTCCATTAGCTTGACTCCCTGGGTGTTACGGCTGATAACGGAAATGCCCTCGATGGGCATGCGGATAATTTTCCCGATATTCGTCATCAGCATCAGATCATTTGCCACATCCACCAGCAAGCTGGATACGACGAGACCGTTGCGTTCGGTGGTTTTAATGGAGATAACGCCCTTCCCGCCCCGCTGTTGAACGGGATACTCATCGATGGACGTTTGCTTTCCGTAACCATTTTCGGTAACGGAGAACAGGGTCTGCCCATGGGTTAATACTTCCATGGCCACTATCCTGTCACCGGCATCCAATTTCATCCCCCGCACGCCCATCGATGTGCGGCCGGAAGGTCGAATATTGGACTCATGGAATCGGATCGCCTTGCCCATCAAAGAGCCTAAAAACACGTTCAGGGAGCCATCGGTGATGCGGGCGGCGATCAATTCGTCATCAGCCATCAGGTTCAGGGCAATAATACCGCCGGCTCTGGGCCGGCTGAACGCCATCAGATCTGTTTTCTTTATGAGTCCATTGCTGGTGGCCATCAGCACGTGGTACCCGGGCTCAAAATTCGGAACCGGCAATACGGTCGTCAGCTTTTCCCCCGGTTCAAAATTCAACAAATTGACGATGGCTTTCCCAAGGCTCATGCGTCCCGCCTGGGGGATATCGTAGACCTTGCACCAATAGACTTTGCCTTTATTGGTAAAAAACATAAAGGTGTGGTGGGTCGAAGCCACAAACAAATGCTCGACAAAATCATCTTCTTTGGTTCCCATACCGGTTTTTCCCTTCCCTCCGCGGCGCTGGCTGCGGTATAGGGTGATGGGATTGCGCTTGATATAGCCGCGCTTGGAAATAGTGACGACCATATCCTCTTCGACGATCATGTCTTCAATGGAGATTTCTTTGGTATGCTCGACAAGCTCGGTGTTGCGCGGATCGCCATATTCCCGCTGGATCTCGGTAAGTTCATCTTTAATGATGTTGAGAACCAGCCTTTCATTGGCCAGGATCTCTTTGAAGCGGGCAATATCCTTAAGCAGATTTTTATATTCTTCCACTATTTTCTCGCGCTCAAGGCCCGTGAGCCGCTGAAGCCGCATATCCAGGATCGCCTGGGCCTGGATCGGTGTCAGACCGTATTGTTCAATCAACTTCTCTTTAGCCTCTGCGGGGGATTGGGACCTTCGAATCAGGGCCACGACGTCATCCAGGTTATCGAGAGCGATTTTCAAACCCTCCAGAATGTGGGCCCGGTCTTCGGCTTTTTTCAAATCAAAGCGGGTGCGACGAATGACAATTTCTTTACGATGCAGAATAAAATATTCCAGAATCTCCTTAAAATTTAGAAGTTCGGGGCGGTTGTTGACAATTGCCAGAAAAATAACGCCGAAGGTTGTTTCCATGCGCGTCATTTTATAGAGTTGATTAATGACAACCCCGGCAATCTGGTCTCTTTTGAGCCCCACCGCAATACGCATGCCTTCCCGGTCCGATTCGTCCCGCACATAGCGTATGCCCTGGATATGCTTATCCCTGACCAGCTCAGCGATCTTCTCGACCAGCTTGGCCTTGTTGACCTGGTAGGGTAACTCATTGATCACGATGGTCTCCTGTTGGCTGTGCTTGTCCGTTTCGACCATCACCCGGGCTCTGATTTTAAAGAGTCCGCGACCTTTTTTATACGCTTCCCTGATCCCATTGGTTCCGTAAATAATGCCGCCGGTGGGAAAATCAGGGCCGGGAACATATTGCATCAACTCCTTCCAGGTGACGCCGGGGTTATCGATAACGGCCTTGATGGCATCGATCACTTCAGAAAGATTGTGCGGCGGAATATTGGTGGCCATTCCAACGGCAATCCCCGCCGACCCGTTTATCAACAGCGAGGGAATCTTGGAGGGCAGCACGGACGGTTCGCTAAGCGATTCGTCATAGTTGGGCACAAAATCCACGGTCTCTTTGTCCAGGTCCTCGAGCATCTCGTGCGCCAGGCGCTGCATCCGGATCTCGGTGTAGCGCATGGCAGCCGGCCGGTCCCCGTCAACAGAGCCAAAGTTTCCCTGGCCGTCCACCAGGGGGTAGCGCATCGAAAAATCCTGGGCCAGACGAACGATCGTATCGTAAACTGCCGTGTCACCATGGGGATGGTATTTACCAATCACATCACCAACAATGCGGGCGGATTTTTTATAGGCCTTGTTCCAGTCGTTTTTGAGCTCCCGCATGGCATAGAGCACGCGCCGATGCACGGGTTTCAGACCGTCGCGTACATCCGGCAGCGCGCGACCGATAATGACACTCATGGCGTAATCGAGATAGGATTTTTTCATCTCCTTCTCGATACTGATTTCGCTATTGGTTTCGTTTGGAATCATTGCCACTCCTGCCCCCTGTCGGGGGGTTATTTGTTATGCGTTACTGGTCATTGCTAATCAGCAGCCACTGGCTGCACCCCGGCTAAATTCCCAAAATTGCCATAGACAACTTAATGCGAATCATGCTGGTATAAGGAGACGGATCCTTTAAAGGGACGGCATCATGTCTTTGATAGGAATTAATAATCATACTCAATGGGATTGTCAGCCCCTTTTCGAATAGCCAATAACCATTAACGAAGAACGGCCCTATTTCGTGCCGGGTTCAACGATGCGTTGATAACTGGACTCGTAAATATCGGTTAGGGTTAAAAAAGCGGTTACCACCAGGGGGCCATATATTATGCCCAGGATGCCGAACAGCTTCAAACCACCGATTATCGAGAGAAATACCAGCAGGGTATGCATCTGAACGCGCTTGCCCACCAGTTTAGGCTTGAAAAGGTATTCAATTCCCCCCGACAGCAAGACATAAAAAACAATAAAAAATATGCCGGCCGCCAACCGGCCCTGCAAAATCAGGTAGAGCGCCGCCGGCAGGAAGACGGCCCCGATGCCGACAATCGGCAAAAAGGCGAGCAAAGCCATGATCACCCCCCATAGAAAGGGCGATCTAAACCCGAAAAGCGCAAAAAGAATTCCCCCCAGCGTTCCCTGGATTAACCCACCCAGGCCGTTTCCGATCAGGATGGCACCGGCCATGTCCTTGAATTTGCGAATGAGGATTTCATCCTGATCATCCGGCAGGGGGGACAATTTAACGATAAAGCTAACCAGACGATGGCTGTCGATCAAAAGGTAAAACACGATCAACAGCATGAAAAAGAAATTGACCACAAAGTTGAAGATATTGGCCGTCATCGACGTGGCCTGCTGGTAGAGAAATAGACCGACCGTGCGGCCAAGCTGGGTTGCTCCCCGGTTGAGTTCATCAGCGGTGATGTTTACGCCGAAATTCGTCAGGATGCCGTTGATTTTTTCAACGATTTTACTGTTTTCGATCAATCCCTGGATAGGATTGTTCAATACCGCTTCTCTGGCTGTGAGATAAAGGTCATAGGCTTCGTTGGCAAGGATACCCACAAAGGCCGATACCGGAACAAAGAGAACGAAAAATATGATGATGCAGGTGATCAGCGAAGATAGGGTGGGGTTTAATTTGCGGTGCAGCATTCGGTAAACCGGATTGAACACCCCGGTAATGACGATTGCCAACACAATCACCGATAAAAATGGCCATAAAAGCCAACCCAAAAAAGCGCAGGACACCAGAAACAAGGCCAGGAAAAACCATAATATCATGTCACGTGGTGATGATGAGCCCAAGGTACCTCCCAAATGATGCGCTTCCAGGTTGGAAATTGCTTCTAAAAAAAAACCACGGCAGATCAACCGTAGAGCAACAGGGCTGGGCCGTGGCGATAATCAAATCGGTATGTTACATTCAAACGCGTACGAATATTATCTGCTCAGAAAAACGCCGGCAATCGACAGCAGCATGATCTCATAAATGAGCACCGGAATATAATTTCCATGAAATAAAGCGTAGGTGATCCCACCGCCGATAATAGCCGGCACAGCAAAAAATACCAATATTCCCAATTTTCGACTAACGCTCATCCCAGTTTCCCTCCCCCGTCGATGGTCCCCGTAAAACACCCGTATTTACCTAACAATATCAAGGGTGTAAAGCATTCAAAAATTCAAATAAGTATTAGCAATAATTGAAAATAAAGTAAAGGAAAAAATGTAAATAAAGGTTATGGGTTATGGGTTATGGGTTCTGGGTTCAGAGGTTGAAATGCGAAATTCAGAACTTCAAAAAAACCAGAATACGGTGTTGCGCTGGCCAGCTTTTTAAAAAGGGAACAGGATGCATTCCTTCGACACTTGCCGGCCTTGGGTAGAATCTTAATTCGGTATCTTCCGCTAAACAGCTTCTTCCAACCCTGAACCTTTAAACCCTAAACCCTGAACCCGGTGTGTTAGCGCTCGACAATCATCGCCATCCCCATGCCGCCACCGATACACATGGAAATGATACCGGTGTTGTACCCCTTGCGCTGCATCTGGTTCATTCCGGTAACCATCTGGCGGGCACCGGTACATCCGATGGGATGCCCCAGGGAGATTCCGCTACCAAGTTCGTTGGGTCGGTCATTGTCGAGACCGAATTCACGCAGGCAGCCGATGGCCTGGGCGGCGAAGGCCTCGTTTAGCTCGATCAGGTTAAGGTCGTCCATGGTCATGCCGGCGGCATTCAGCGCTTTTCGAATGGCAGGGACCGGGCCCAATCCCATATAGGCGGGGTCGACGCCACCGGCGGCAAAGGCCTTGATTTTAACAACCGGTTCCAGCGCCAGTTCCCTGGCTTTATCGGCACTCATCAGCAAAACCGCGGCCGCCGCATCATTGATCCCGGACGCATTGCCGGCCGTAACGGTTCCGTCCTTTTTAAAGGCCGGGCGCAACCTGCCCATTTTCTCCAGGTCAGTATCCATGGGGCGCTCATCAGTGTCAAATACCGTCTCCCCCTTGCGGGTCTTGATGACCACCGGTACGATCTCCTGCTCGAAAAGCCCCTCTTTCATGGCGGCTTTCGCACGGTTATGACTTAATACGCCCAATTCATCTTGCTCCTGCCGGCCGATGCCATACATCTCAGCAATATTTTCGGCGGTCACTCCCATATGATAACCATAAAAGATTTCATAAAGACCATCGAATACCATCAAGTCGTAGATATCCCCGACGCCGGTCAGCTCCATTCGGTGACCCCAGCGAGCCTTCGGCAATGCCATCGGGACCTGGCTCATATTCTCCATGCCGCCGGCCAGGATGACATCGGCCGAGCCGGTCATAATTGCTGATGCGCCCAGGGCAATGGCTTTGAGCCCCGAGCCGCAAACCTTGTTGATGGTAAATGCCGGTGTCTCCTTGGGAATACCACCGGCGATCATGGCCTGCCGGGCGGGATTCTGCCCCTGAGCCGCCTGCAGGACATTGCCCATGATGACCTCATCAATGGTAACATCAGCAGCGTCATCGCTCCAATCATAGGATTTTTTCTCTAGATCGATCATACCCCTGTCCTGGAGCTTGTCCGGTGCGAAATTCATGGCTGCTGTCCCGACAACCGGTCGTAAATTCACCCGTTTCAATACATCTTTGATTACAACAGCGCCCAGGTCAACCACCGGCACATTCATCAAACCGCCGCCAAATGAACCGATAGCGGTGCGGGCCCCGCTGACAACAACCACGTCTCTCATTTTCAATACCTCCTCTATTTTTAAGAAAGCTTCTCCAAAGTTCAGAACGGAATTCTATACCATATTTAGGATTGCAGGGTCAACAAACTGAAATCCCAAATCACAAGCACCAAAAAACAAACAAATTACAAATATCAATATCCAATGACCGAGACATCCCAGGCAATCGCCCTGAGCAGTTGTAAGGAACCTTTCCGCCCGCCATCGGCGAAAACCTTAGGCACCATACCAGCAGATTACGTGTTTGTGATTTTGAATTTCGGTCATTTGGATTTGAAATTTGTTATCTGGTGCTTGGAATTTAAATATTGCCAGGTTTGTTTCGTGTTTCGCAATTCCCTATTGTGGCTTATTTTCATTTGAATTTTGCTTAGACCTCTTCTTTTGGCTTCTCCATTTGTCCAGCCGCTGTTTGACAATCTTCTCATAGCCGCGCGCAGTCGGTGTGTAGAACAAACGGTCTTTTAGATCTTCCGGCAGGTAGTCCTGTACCACGAAGGCATCTTTGTAGTTGTGGGCATATTTGTAATTTTTCCCGTAGCCCAGATCCTTCATCAGCCGGGTCGGTGCATTGCGGATGTGAAGCGGCACCGGCAGTGATCCGGCCTTACGCACGGCGGCCTGCGCCTTGCCATAGGCAGAATAGATGCTGTTGCTTTTGGGCGCCGTTGCTAAATATACAGCTGCCTGGGCAAGGGCCAGCTCTCCCTCGGGGTGTCCCAAAAACTGAAAAGCCTGCATGGCGCTCATGGCCAGTGTCAATGCCGGGGGATCGGCGTTGCCGATATCTTCAGAAGCAAATCGAACCATGCGGCGAGCGATATAAAGGGGGTCTTCCCCCGCTGCCAGCATCCTTTCCAGCCAGTAGAGCGCGGCATCGGGATCACTGCCCCGCAAGCTTTTGTGAAAGGCCGAGATCACATTGTAGTGCTCTTCACCGGATTTATCATAGCTCAGGGCCTTTTTCTCCAGGGCACGCTCCAGGTCCGCCACCGATATGACGCGTTGCTGATCTTTTTCGGAAGGCCCTGTTTTGTTTTCGCATAGGGCGGCCACAACCTCCAGGCTGTTTAAGGCCATCCGGGCATCACCATCGGCGATACGGATGAGATGGGAAAGGGCATCTTCTTCGAACGCCAAGCGCAAGTCGCCCAATCCCCTTTCGCAATCCTTGATTGCATGGTCAACAATCGCCGCAATATCTTCGGCCGTGAGCATTTTCAAGGTTATTACCCGGCATCTTGACAGCAGCGGTGAGATGACTTCAAAGGACGGGTTTTCAGTGGTGGCACCGATCAGCGTAATCAGGCCGCTTTCCACGTGATGCAGGAAGGCGTCCTGCTGGGACTTGTTGAAGCGATGGATTTCATCAACGAACAGAATCGTCCGCTTGCGGTAAAGCTTTTGCTGGTTGTGCGCCTCCGCAATTACCCCGCGGATTTCTTTCACGCCGGAAAGTACGGCTGAAAAATGAACAAAAAACGACCGGGTAGCGGATGCCATTATCCTGGCAAGGGTGGTTTTGCCACAACCCGGGGGTCCCCAAAATATCATGGAAAAAATTCGATCCTGCTCGATGGCAGTGCGAAGAATACCACCCTCGGCCACCACATGCCGCTGTCCGACAAACTCATCTAAATCCCTCGGTCGCATTCGTTCCGCCAGGGGCCGGGCAGCGTCGGATGCTATCCGGGCATGATAGTCGAAAATGTCCATGTTAAATTCCTTCGGAATTTAAAGAGCGTTCGTCTTCGACGAACTCTAGGATCACTGCGCGCAGTATCTGCGCTAGGTTTGAGGAGCGCCCCCGCGGGGCTCTAAAATAGAGGCAAAGACCGGTTGTCTGTCACAATTGTCTGCCTCCAACCTCGAGGCCGCATGGCCGGTCCTCGATCCGCCGCAGGCGGAGATCCTCAAGCGAAGCGCTCACGCCAGGCGTAATTCGAAGTATCCCATTAAATACACCCCACCTTATCAGTAGCGACAAATTATTCATTTCTTGTTCCGCCTGGCGCTCCGGCCTTCCCGCTGCCTGAAAATCATGCGGATCGGTGTCTTGTCCAGGCCGCATTCTTCCCGCAACTGGTTGAGCAGATATCTTTTGTAGGAAAAATGAACCGCTTGCGGATAGTTCACGAAACAAACGATGGTTGGCGGCCGGGTGGATATCTGGGCCGCATAATAGAACTTGATCCGTTGGCCTCGATGCAGCGAAGGGGTATTCTTTTCGATGGCTTTTTCCATAATTCGATTCAGCTGCCCGGTGGCGATTCGCTTGACATACTGATCGTAGACCTCGTCAACCAGTTTAAATGTTTTGGCAACGCGTTGTCCGGTCAAGGCTGATATCGTCATAGCAGGTGCGAAGTTGAGAAATTTAGCCTGATCCCGCAGCCGATTGTAATAGGTTTTGACCGTTTTGCCATCTTTTTCCACCAGATCCCACTTATTTAGCAGCATGATACAACCACAGCCCCGGTCGTAAGCATAACCGGCAATGCTGATATCCTGGTCGGTAATACCCTCGCTGGCATCCATGACAATAAGCGCCACGTCACAGCGCTCCAGGCTCCTTAAGGCTTTGATGATGGAAAACTTTTCCAGCTTGCGGGTGACCTTCCCTTTCCGACGTATGCCGGCGGTATCAACCAGCAGGTAGGATTTGCCCTCAAATGTGCAGACGGAATCAATGGCATCCCGGGTGGTGCCGGGGATATCGCTGACCAGCAGTCGGTCCTGTCCCAGAATCCGGTTAATCAAAGAAGATTTGCCTACGTTGGGCCGACCCACCACCGCCAGGCGGATCATCTCGTCGGCAAGATCTTCAGCAGGTTGCTTGCCTAAAGGGGATAGGACCGCGGCCATGTCGTCCATAAGGTCGGAGAGACCATAGCGGTGCTCGGCCGATAAAGGGTAAAGGGTCTGTAACCCCAGCTGATAAAAATCGGCCAGATTTATTTCCTGCTCAGCACCGTCTATTTTGTTGACTGCAAAGAAAACCGGCTTGTCGACACTGCGCAAATACCCCAGGATGTCACTGTCAAACGGCGAGATCCCCGCCTTGCCGTCCAGCAACAGCAGGATCACATCGGCATCACCAATGGCCTGGTGCACCTGATATCTGATTTCATCCGCGAAGTCGCCCCCTTCGGTGAATCCCCCGGTGTCCACGAGGGTAAATTCAACGTCATTCCACGTGGCATCCCCATAATGCCGGTCCCGGGTGACACCCGGAAAGTCGTCCACCAGGGCATCTTTGGTACGGGTAACACGGTTGAATAGGGTCGATTTGCCCACATTGGGTCGACCGACTATGGCAACGATGGGTTTCATTATTGATTCAAGATGGACGGCAGTTGTAGACCAACTGTAACGAAATTAAAGAATTTATCTTGAGATGCAAATATCAGATATTTGACCGATATAGCAAGGCTAACTTTCTGTGGGAAGAACTGTTGAGGGATTTCGGACATTGTTGTGGGTTACGGGTTGCGCGTTCTGAAGCCACAGACAATCACCGCGAAACACGCAACCCGCAACTCGCAACGGATGCCAACGACTTGGGACCAAAACAGTTGAACTTTGATCCCTTTTAGCGATTGGGTTTTCATCCGCGATAGAGTGCATCCACCACATTACGGATATACTGTTCATCCGATAGACCGTCTGTGGCTTCGGCCGGGAATACGACGATGGATTTGAAGTGAGCGGCCAGACTTTCAAAGAGGGCCACGCGTGATTCGGGCTCAAATTCATCCCGGCGGACAAGGGCCTGCAGGGCAATTTGAGCCTCATGAGGTGATACGTGCTGACGGAGTCGCGCTTCCAGGTGCGGATATTTCCGCAGGGAGTTGTACTTGCCCTCCAGGAGCTGATCCAGATCAGGCTCGCTGAGGCGTGGGTTCCAGGTCACGATGGTGTTGGCAACGATATCGCCGAGTCGCTGGGCGCGTCGGCTGATCAGACAGGCCAGCCCCCCGACCAGATAGAGGGCCGGCAAACTGTCCACAAATCGCAGCAGGTTCCGGATTACGATTTGACTGAATTGCAGTTGCATTCCATTAACATCATTTACCCTTAGGCGCAGCAATCTCTTGCCGAGGGTTTGCCCGTTCCAGAACCATTCCAGCGCAATTCCATATCCGATTGAAACCACAAAATAACCCAAAATAGTGGCGGCAACCGCCAGATCCCGGCTGACAATCCCCACAACGCCCACCAGCACGGTGAGCAGTTTGCTAACGGCCAAAATAACCATAAGATCGACCGACCAGGCCAGAAAGCGGGTAACCGGTCCGGCCAGCAAGAAGGAAAACTCTATTCCCTCCGGTGTTCTGATGGTCAGAGTATTGGTCCTATCCTGAAGGTTCATGGCGTCCGGGTTGATCGTTTAGGGATATTTTTATTCGGTCTACCTTAATCATACGTAACCTGATCAACTACAGGTTCTGCGTTCAGGGTTCAAGGTTAATTCGCCTACAGCGGTTTCAGCGGTTCGGCGATTCTGAAATTTAGAACAACCCTGAACCCTGAACCTCTACTTTTCCTTCCGCCTCCCGGATCTGGTGAGAAACAACAGCAGCAGAGCGAGCTCCAATACGCCAAATCCGATTTTAACCGCATAAGGGAGCACGGGTTCATGGTACTGGGAAAAAAAAGCTTCAACTATACCGGCCCAGATCAGCATCACGGCAACGCCGAAGATCAACGTTACCAGATCAGCACTGATTTTCCTGAACCTCATTCTCAAGGAAAGCGGTTTGCCCCAGCCAATCAGCGCTCCGGCCAGGACCAGCCCGGATTGCCCGGCCAGAATGATGGCGGGAATTTCGATGGCGCCATGGGGTAAGAGCCAGCCCAACAAAAATGTCGTTTCGCCGGCCATAACATAATCCAATGCCACTGCTCCCAGGATAACCCCGTTATAAAATAGCAGGGTCAGGGTTCCAATGCCCCAGGTCAATCCCAGCGCCAGGGTGAAAATGGCAACCTTTGTGTTATGCGTCATCAGATTGGATGAAAAGGACGATTTGGCACCCGCAAGCCGATCTACCGTCGCATTTTCTTCCTGGGCAACTCGCTCGGAAGGATCTCCGTGCAAGTGGCCAAATGGCAACAGAACATCTTTAGCGGCCGGCTCGACCAGCAATACGAATACGCCGAAAGCGCCCCCCACCAGCATGGCGGCCAGACAGATCCAGAAGGCACGAATATGCCTGCGAAAGGTCCGGGGAAAAGTTGTGAAAAACCATTGCAGCGGTGCAAACCGATGGGGCCGCTTTCTGGTCTCGTGGATTTCGCCGAAGGCCCTGGCAACCAGTGATTCAAGAAAGGCCCGCGTATTGGGTTCCGAGGCAAAGGTCTTTATTTTTGCCAGGTCCCCCGATGTGCGTTGATAAAGGTAGTGAAACCGTTGCAGACTGGAAAGGCTCAACTTATACTCAGGCCGTTTTTCAAGCCGATCCAACACGGATTCAAGTTCGTTCCAGTAAGGTCTTTCGTCACTGATAAATTTTTGTAAATCAATAATCATAATAAAACATGTTCAGTCGTTCCAGGTTCAGCGTTCAGGGTTGCTTTAGGGTAAGTTTTAAACCTTTGAACCCAGAATCCTGAACCTCTGAAACTTGTTTACAGAATCTGCCTTCTTTTGACCGACAAATATTTGCTCACAAGATCCGAGCACAAGTTTTCATTTTCCAGCAGATAAAACCCGATGCCCCGCCTTTGCAGAGATTTTTCAATCTCACGAAAATGGCGCCACAGCAAATGCCCGCCTAGTTGGGTGTAGATATCGTCAACCGTGTTGACCGAGGGATCTGAAAAAATCGGTTTCACGACCGCGGGTTTCAACATGTTGACCAAGACCAGATGCCGGCGACTGATCAAATCGATATGGGCCGTAAAGTTTTCGGCCAGAACCGGATCATCCAAATTGGTTAAAATTATCAACAGGGCGCGTCGTCTGATTTTGGTCGCGACAAAACTGAATAACTCGCCAAAATCGGGTGTCACACTGCGCGCCTGTAAGGTATACAGAGCATCCCGGCAAACATCATAATGCGCGCGGCCGTTTTTAGCCCGAACAAATTTCCGGACTTGATCGTCAAACGCCAGCAGCCCGAACATGTCTCCCTGTCGGTCCGCCGCAAGTCCCATCACCAGTGCTGCGGTTGTAAAACGCTCCATAATGGTCGTATAGTTGTCAGCTTCGGATGACGCAGGGATCGAGTTGAGACCGAGGGAATCTGAATTTCTAGCACTCAGACGCGATCCGTCGACGATAACGTATATTTGCTGGGTTCGTTCAATTTGATAGACTTTCGTAATCGGCAGCCCGCGCCTGGCGGTGGCTTTCCAGTGGATATCCTCGTAGCTGTCTCCGGGCAGATATTCTCGCAGTTGTTCGAATTCCCGCCCTTTGCCCACCTGTCGCTGGGTGTGAATGCCGATGCCACGTTTTAAAAAAAGCCCTGACAGGCGCTTGCGCTCGCGGAGAAGTTCGGGATATACGCGAATTTCGGAATGGATTCTCTGAGCGCGACGCAATGACCAAAATCCAAAACGGGAGGCGGTTTCCAGGTAACAAGTCTGCAGCAGAAACTGCCCCTGTTTCAACGCTTTGAAAGGCCAGACCACGCGGGAGGCCGAGCTTGCGGCCGGCAGATCGGCGAGACGATCATGGTACGGTGAATAAAGCTCTCGGGGAAAGGCCAGGCCGAGCCTTAGGCGTTTGACGATTAGATCTTCGTTTTCGATGGACAGCGATAGATCACCCTCGCGCCCTACGGAAAGCCGGACCACCTCCGGGGTGGTGACCTGGATCCCGGTCAACCGGCCCTTGGAGATAACCGCATCACCAATAACGGCTGTAACCAGCAAAATTGCCAAACCGATACCCGGACCGGTTGCCGTCGGTACCAGTGCGATCAAAACGGATACCGGCAAAAAAACAAGTCCGAACCAGAATATCAATTTATTTGTGGGGACTAACTTCATGGTTGCAACCAATGACTATTTCTGGGTTCAGTCCCTGATAATGATTTAAAGAACACTGTCTCCATATTTTGTAATGCCTAAAATGTCTAAAATGAAGGCATGCTGTCTTTTGTATTATAATACTCTTGAGCGGTGAAGCTGAATTTGCAGAGCAACCTGCATAATAATGATCCGATCCTTTTTAAATTTTAGGCATTTTAGGCACTTTAGGCATTTTCTTTTATCTCGGCACGGCAATCTCTTTTAAAATTTCATCAATGACTTCATTGATGGTCAGGCCTTCAATTTCAAACTCCGGACGCAAAATCAGGCGATGTTCGAGCACCGGGAGAGCCAGCTCTTTGATATCGTCGGGGGTAATGAAATCACGTCCGTTAATGGCAGCGTGGGTCCGCGCGGCCAGTATTAAGGCCTGGGTGGCACGCGGACCCGCCCCGACAAGTATGCTGGGATGCCGGCGAGTTTCTCGTACGATGTCGACGATATAGGCCCCCAACTCTTCTTTGACCAGAATATCCTCAAGGGATTCCCGCAATTTTGTCAATATTTCCGGTGTTAAAACCGGCTTGACCAGTCCACTGGCCAAAACGTTTTCAGGCGAATCCTTGCCGAGCATACGATCGGCCAGGGTTAGCTCTTCATCCCTTTCAGGATGATTCATGGTGATTTTTAGCATAAAGCGGTCTTTTTGCGCTTCCGGAAGGGGATAGGTTCCCTCGTATTCAATCGGATTCTGGGTGGCAAAAACGGTAAAATTAGGTGACAATTCATGGGTTTTGCGATCGATGGTCACCGTTCTCTCCTGCATCGCCTGCAGCAGAGCGGATTGGGTTTTGGCCGGTGCCCGGTTGATTTCATCAGCCAGCAGAAAAGTCGTAAACACCGGTCCTTTGACCAGTGTGAATACATCTTTTTGGAGATTGAAAATATGGGTTCCCGTAATATCGGTGGGCATCAGATCCGGTGTAAACTGGATCCTGGCAAAATCACAGCGCATAACATGGGCCAGGGTTCTGACCAGCAGTGTCTTCGCCACACCGGGTACCCCTTCGATTAAAGCATGATTGCCCGAGAATATGGCGATCAGGGCTTTATCCACGACATGTTGCTGGCCGATGATAACTTTGGCAACCTCCTGCTTGGTGCGCAGCAACGCTTTTTTTAACAGTTCTGTCTTTTCACTCATAGCCTTTTTCCTCTGCTACGGGGCTTGGCCCATATGGTCTATTGGAACTCCAGGTTGTCATTTATGCCTAACCATAAATTTTTTAGTCTGTGTTTAATGCATCCATACCCATTTGGCTTACCTCTCGCGTGATCTCCTGATATGCCTTTACGGGATCCTTGCTCGTTTTCAATTCCGTTGCCCCGGTTGTGGCCAATTCGTTAATGCGCGCGCGAATCCGACCCTCAATGCGTTTTGATTTTTTAAACGTCTGACGCCACTCCTGGGCACATACCCGCAATATTTGACTGCCGGCAATGTTGCGCCGCAAAAGGGCAATCAGTCCCTGGGTATAATCTTTTTCAGAGACAACCTCAGCGCCTCTCAGGGCATCATCTGCGGTGGGTGGCACAAAATGAGCGGCGCTTTTCCAGACAAACAATAAGGCCAGGACCGCCAGGGCTGCGAAAAACCAGTGAAAACGGTAGCGCCGAATATACTGGGCCACAGACGGGTGCTTGTAGATACCCAAGTGGGCTTCATCAAAAATCAGGTTGGAATGCCCTCCCAGCAGCCACATCAGCAACTGGGGATGCCGCTCCGCCCACAATGCCTCGTTGCTGATGAAATAAGAATCCGCACATAATAAGATAGTGCCTTGGCCGTAGGTTCTTTCAACGATCAACGGGAGCTCCTCATAGCTGTATAGGGTTTGCCAGGCGTCGTCGGACAGGACAAAATGCAGATTGGTGTGCCATGAAATCGTCGGGGGAAGATCTTTTCGACTCGTGCTTGCCGCAACGGCCAGATGCTTCTCATCTTTATGCGGCAAAATTTCTTTAAATGCCATTTCAATGCCCCAGCGCTTCTTTATTGATGCTTGACGGGCATGCCCACCTTCCGGGGCCAGGGGGTGGGCGTTTTCTTTGCGGGAATCAGGGTTGGATCGGGATGGGGCGGTTGCGCTGCGATTGCCTGCGGGCGGTCTATCCTGAGAATCGCTGCCGGTTGCGGTATCCGTTTTATCATCCGCGGATTCCTTTTTTTTCAAGGAGCCCTGTGAGGCTTTATTTTCATGCTTTTGGGTAACCGGCAAAAACGTTATGACCAGCCGCCCACCGGTTTGGGTCAGGCGGTCGAAGGCTTCCACGGTTTCCTGCGGAACCCAATTAAACTCACCGGGGGTCGCCCCAAGATAGAAAAAAGTCGTTTGCGCCTCGAAAGCTAGGGATTTGAGCCGATGATAATTTCGACGCACCGATATGCTGTCGATATTCTCCAGGCTTGCGTATAGTGCCCTGGTCCCCAGCGGATCGCTGCGCAGGGAGGAGTAAGCCGGATACACATCACCTGATTCAAAACGCAAAATGAACAAATGGGCCACCCCGACCCCACATAACAGCAGCAAGAGCGCCATGGCGATTCCGGCGATGGTTTTATTGGTCTGCAACCGCTAGCATCCTTTTCTGGTTCAGGGTAAAGCTGTCGAATTCGGAGCGCGCCACGGGATACATGCCGTACCAGATACGTTCAAAGACGTTCAGGCTGTTGGAAAAAATGGAGATCAACTCCCGGTGTTCATGGGCGCGTCGCCTTAATTCATCCTCATATTCACGATTGGATTTATAACTTTCAATGGTGATCATTTCGCGATCCGCCAGGTGCGCCAGGGTCGCCAGATAAAGGGCGCGCATGGCCAGGCGCAGGTCCCCTTTATCAGCCAATTCGGTGGCAAGGCTAATCCAGCGTTTGGTGGACAGATCATCGGCTTTGACTTTTTCATCGGTCAGGTCGGGCACCGGTTCGGCGGGGGCACTGATAATTTCAATAGGCTTGGCCTGCCGTCGTTGCCAGATTCGAATAAAAATGAAAGCCATAACCGCCAGCAGTAGAATCGACAGCAGGAATAGGATGATCCTCACCGGCGTTTTCCAATTCTTGTCTGCGGTCGCCGGCTGACCTTGACGTTGAGGCAACAAACTTTCCAGCCATTCTATAAAATCAGAGATCCATTTGCCGATCGTTTTAATAATTTTGGCAATCAAATCCACCAGCCATTTAAGAGCAGCCTCCAGCGGGCCCATCGATTCCGGCGCTTTCTGCTCGGCAGCCTCCCGTGGCATGCGCCAGGAGAACTCGGGTCGCTTCATGATTTCCTCAATGGACTGATCCAGTTGTTCCGGTGCCACCGGCGCGGGGGGTGCCGCCCTTAACCCGACCGGTGCAGCACATAAAACAACGACCAGCAGCCCCGCAATGATTTCTGCTCCCGGATTCATGACCCGGGTAAGTTCCGTTTTGAGGTCTTCCCCGGAGCCAAGGGCTGAACCGTAAAAACAGCGCATCACATAGGCGGCTTTGATAAAAGGATCCCATAACAGGTAGGTTATGGCCAGCATCGCCATCCAGAAGGTTGAATTGACCAATACGGCAATCCCGCCCAGGGTAAAGACGGTCTCGACGCCGAACAGCGATTTGATCAGCTGTGGAATAATAAGCGTGGCAGTGGATACATTTAATAATATCACCAGGCCGAATAGCCAGAAAATGCCGATAAGCATGTGGTTTTGCCGGGGCCACAGTTTCGCCTGCTTCCAGGCCCATTTGCAGGTAGGTTTGACATCGCGGCTATCCCGGTCGCCATACACGGTGGCATTTTGATAGAAGGCGTAGCAATAGCCGAAAGGAATGGCCAGAAGGGCGGCAACCGGCATGACGATAAAACGGGTGGCTTGAATCAGACTTTGGGTGGCCACAATCGATGCAATTTGTCCCGGAGACCGGCTAGGCGATGGCTCGCCTGAGATCCGGTCGCGGACTCTCCGGGCAAAGATCGTCTGCCAGACTTTCATCCAGACAAATAAGGCTGCCAGCCCCAGAGCAGCCGCCGCACTGTTCCGGTCGGCATGGGGGCTGCGGCTCATATCAGCCCAGAAATAGAGCAAACCAAGAACAAAGGGAACCGTGCCCAGATAATAAACACTCAGCAGCCAACCCGGAGCGGTGCGCAGCACTTGGACCGCCTCCTCGATAATGCGTAAAGCACTTTGCTGATATTTCTTGCGGCTCGCGTTCATGGCTGTTTCCACCAGCCTTTTTGCCATAAGGTGCCCTCATGGAAGTCGGCCGGCAAGGCCATAAGCATCTGGGCTAAATAATAGAACAAGACATACAGCAACGTCATGCCGACCGTGAAATGCCCCAAACGAAAAATCCACAGTGAGGGGTGAAATCCTTTCATGCCCGGCTTGAGTCGTTTTCGAAGGCAGGAGGCGCACAGCACTTTGTCGTCATGCTCGGTAATGCATTCGCGGCAGAAAAAGCGCCGGCACTCCGGACAGCGGGCCACTGCCTCGCGAAACCTATGATTTATGCAGCGCTGGTGGGTGAGATCCTGCATGGGTATTGCCTATTAATTCCGAATTAATCGATACGTAAGTGCAATGATAAGCATTTGTATCTAAATCTATTATAAATGAATATTGTCAAATGACTATTGAATATTCTTTCGTTTTATCCCATTTCGGTGTTTCTGGGCACCGCAGGTGATCTTAATGTCACAGGTTTCAGGGGTGATTGGACCGATGACCGCTTGTCGGTTCGATAAAGCATGAATAGCCCGGGAATCCCCAAAATAAGTGCGCCGCTAATCGTAAAGATATCAAAGCTCATCTTCAGCGGGCTTTCCCAGGGGGAGAGAAGGGACATGGATTTGAACATTTCCCATTGATTGTAGACAACACCTGGATTTTCCATGGCAAAAACAATGCTGATAACATATCCTGCCACAAAATTAATGCAGATAAATCCCAGACAGGCCCAGGTAATCGCCCTTAGCGATCCGCCCAGGGCGCTATTATGCTGTTTGACAAGGGCAACGATGACCAAAATTCCCGTCCCCAGGATGGTGATGCTGCCGATAATGGTCAACATCACATGGGTAAAGAAGAAGCCCATGCCAGCCAGTATCCCGTCCAAAAGCAGCAATGCAAACAGCCCCATATGAGCGCCGCCCGTTTCGTTGCGCGGAGCGGGCATTCTCGAGCCGCGTTGTGAAACCCGCTGGTGCGTATTTGGACCCTTCCCGGGCCGCGCCGGCATTTTATCAAGAGCGTCACGGTTCAACGTGCCCTGGGCTTGATGGATGTGCATCCGAAGGCGATCCATAACTTTGGCCGTATGTTTTAGGCGGTGCAGCGTTTGTAATTTTTCGGTTTGCACGGCTGTCATCAGCTTCGTTTCGCAGGTAGGCCCTTTAAACAAGCCGAGCAATAACAACAACAGCATGACGCCAGCGACAATGGTATAAAAGAGAGACCATCCGCCGTCAAAAATAACGGCCGGGACCGCAAAAATCAGGACCAGTAATCCCCCGACAATATTTTGCAGCGCACCAATGGCGGTCTTGCGCGTAACAATCGCCTGAATATCGCTGAAATAAAAACGCTTGTATTCCTCGACACCAACTCTTGAGAATATTTGAAGCAGGTGGTCGGACCCCAGCCAGAGGGTGTACTTGCCGATCAAGAATCCCTTCTTGGATCCGGGCAGCTTTTGATATTCCCTTGTATCTTGGGTCATTGGGTTAACTCTGCGATTAGAAAAACATCTGGGTAAACACGTAAATCCAGCCGGCTAGTTGCAGGCTGGCGATGATAAATGCCAGGACAAATCGAATCTTCGTCCGTGGAATGATACTGGACGGTGAATTCCAATGCCGCACGGTCAAATAAATGACCAGCGGGGCCGTAAAAATGGTAAACCAATATACCAACAGGGAAGTGGCGGCCACCATCAGGGCAATGGAATCGTAACAGGTGCGCTGGTTTTCCAGATTTATAATTTTCCGTTTGGTTTTGCCTTTTTCAAAACATGCGGGACATAAGTGCTGGCCGTTGAGGGCAACGTCACACAGGGTACAGACGAATCGGCCGCAGGTGGAACAGGGAACCACGGCTTTTTTTCGGGGATGATAAAAGCATCCGGCTTCCTTGTCCAGCTGAAGGCTATCGCCGGATTGCCCCCGCGGCAATTCCCGGAAAAGGGCTGGATAAACATCCGCCCGCAATAGAGCCGAGCATGACGGACAGGCAACCAGAGCGCAGGAATCAAGACTCTGCCCGGGCAAGGGGGTGTCACACTTGGTGCAGTTCAACACCGAATATTTTCCTCCGATGACGTTTGTTAAAATCTTGCTTGCTCAAATGCAAATTAAATCTCAAATTACAAGCACCAAATTTCAAATAAATCTCAAACTCCAATATTCAATGACCAAAGCAGATTGTGTTTTGTTATTTTTTGGTTTATCCTTGTCACTGTGCTGAATCTTGGATCATGAGTGTCACTTTCGCACAACTCGTGTTTCACAAATCCTATCATGAAGCGTCCGCCGCTCATCATCAAAGGCTGCCATCAAAAAACCTATCCCCATGATGAGCGAGCTCAGCCACTTGGCAAAATGCCGGCCCAGGGCTCTGGAATAGCTCACAGGGGTTCCGTCGGCCACAACTACCTTTATTTTGCAGGCCATCTTGCCGGGGGTCGCGCCGTATTTGCCGACAAACCAGGTATCATATACAGCCGGGATGGCATACTGCAGCAACATGATCAGCGGCATAAACGACAGGGCTGCAAATGGATCGTCTGTGGAGGTGGGCATGATAATACCCAGCGGTACAAAGAGCACCATATTAAATATCCAGATAATGAACCCGTCTATTACCACAGCGCCAAACCGAGTCCAGAAACCGGCATAATCGAGCGCCCCTGCCACCGACACCCCTTCTTTGACTTTTTGAACAAATACAGGTTTACAGGCGGCGCAAACCCGGGCGTCGTTAAAACGGATCATCTCTTCCTCGGCAAAAACCCGCCGGCACTCGGAACACACCGCTTGCGCTCCTGAAACAGCCGCCTGGCTCGGTCGTTCTCTTTTTTGCCTTTGGCTGCGGACAAAGACACCGAGTTCCTGCCAGCTTTCCATTCCATCCTGCCAGACCAGCGTCTTGGCATTTACCTTCTTGGCTTTTATCAGCGTCTGGAGCTCGGCCTTGCCAATGGGTCCCATCTGCTGATCACCGTCTGCATAGTATAAATTCATGGTTTTATCGGTCATCCTCGCTAAGATAGCATTATACCAACATCCCGGGCATCGCACCTGTAGGCCATTGATATACTGCTATATATCGGTCAAAAAACCGTAAAACTTAAATAATTATATACCAGTTGGAATAATTGGCAATGATCTATTCAACGCGGCTAAAGGGTTCCAATAGACTACGATCCAAGAAATGGGTTTCGTTGTAGGAACTAGGCGAAATTAGGTTTCAGGTTTCAGGTGTCAGGTATAGGAATGTTCAGAAAAAAATGAGCGCAACGTTAACAGTCTAAACAAAAGGGGGGGAGAATAACTTTTGAATATGATGCTGAGGTTTGAGCAAATCGTGTTTCAGCGTTCGGTTTCCGCCTTAAGGCCTACTATCGACTGACACCTGAAACCTGACACCTGAAACCTTAATAATTTGTAGCGCTGCAGAGGCGAATATTCTAGATATATCGTCACATGACAATTAATGTAGTATTTGGCTTAAGAACAGCTTCGTCCGCTCATGCTGCGGGTTGTCAAAAAATTCGACCGGAGAGTTGCCTTCGACAATTTGACCATAATCCATAAACAGTACGCGATGGGCCACGCTTTTGGCGAATCCCATTTCGTGAGTTACCACAATCATGGTCATCCCTTCCTGGGCCAGTTCGATCATGGCATCCAGCACCTCTTTGATCATTTCCGGATCCAGCGCGGAGGTAGGCTCGTCAAACAGCATAACCTTCGGTGACATACACAGGCTGCGGGCGATGGCAACCCGCTGCTGCTGCCCCCCTGAAAGCTGGCCAGGATATTTCATGGCCTGATCGGCAATTTGGACTTTTTCCAGATAATACATGGCCGTTTCTTCGGCTTCCTTTTTAGGGATTTTCCGGACCCAGATGGGGCCCAGGGTCAGGTTCTCCAGGATGGTCAGATGGGGGAAAAGGTTAAAATGCTGAAACACCATGCCCACTTCGGCCCGGATTTTCTCGATATTTTTTAAGTCATTGGTAAGCTCAATCCCGTCCACAATAATCTTGCCCCGCTGGTGCTCTTCAAGACGGTTGATGCATCGGATCAGGGTTGACTTCCCGGAGCCGGAAGGTCCACAAATAACAATCCGTTCCTGTTTTTGGACGGTAAGGTCGATATTTTGCAGAACGTGAAACTCGCCGTACCACTTGTGCATTTCAACGATTTCAATGATGGCATCGCCAGTTAAGGTAACATCATCATTCTGGGGCGATTGTGGGTTCATAATTAATCTCGCATATTGATTTGAGTTGTTTATTTATCCACGCCAGGCGGAGCCTGGTATTCGGCCCTCAGGTCCTTTTGAAATTCGGAAGTCGGAATGCGGAAATATGAAATTCAGACATTCAGCTACTTCATTTTGCGCATTCCGCATTCCGACTTCCACATTCTTTTACTTCTGTCTTCTGTTTTCTGTCCTCTGTCTTCTGTCATCTGGACCTTAATGCCCCGTTTCCAGCTCGCGTTCCAACCGCCGGCTGTAGTTCGACATGAAAAAACAGCATAGAAAATACACAAGGGCGGCAAAAACATAGGCCTCGGCGGAAAATCCCATCCATTGTGGATCTGAAATAACGGTTTTCGTGGTTTTTAGAAAATCAAAAAGAGCGATGATAACAACCAATGATGTATCTTTAAAGGCCGAAATTAAAATGCTGACCGAAGGCGGAATCACTATTTTAAGCGCCTGGGGCAAGACAATCAACCGCATGGTTAAGTAATAATTCAACCCCAGAGATTCGGCAGCTTCATACTGACCGCGGGGGATGGCCTGCAATCCCCCGCGAACCACTTCGGCAATATAGGCTGCGGTAAACAGAATGATCGCAACCTGGGCCCTGATGATGGCGTTGATGTTGAATCCTTCCGGAAAAAACAACGGAAATACCACCGATGACATAAACAGCAGGCTGATGAGAGGGACGCCTCGAATCAATTCAATATACAGCACGCAAAGGGTCTTGACGACACGCATTTTAGACTGACGCCCCAGGGCCAGAACAACCCCCAGAGGATAAGCAGCGGTTAGGCCAAAGATCGACAGGAGCAAGGTTAAGGGTATGCCGCCCCATTGTGTGCTTTCGACCGATGTTAGGCCAAAAAGCCCTCCCTTCATGAGCAGGCCCATCAGCGCTAGACCCAGCACCCAGGCATAGGCCAACGGCTTTTTCCAATGATCTCTATTTTGACTGTAAAACAGCAAACCAACCAGCATTATCATCGCCACAAACGGGCGCCACTGCTGTTCGTATGGATAAAATCCAAAAGTGATAAACCTGATATTGGCGGTCACAACCGACCAACAGGCACCTGTCCCCTGTTGGCATTGCGCACCGGTCGAGTACCAGAGACTGTCTATAAATGCCCAGCGCAACAGGGGAGGGATTGTTTTCCAGAGCAAATAGACAGTGATGACGGTCAAGAAGGAATTTAACCAACCCTTGAATAAGTTGGTTCGAACCCACCCCAACACCCCCACCTGGGTTGCCGGCGGCTTAATTATCTGGGCATTGCGTATTTGATTGGATTCTTCCATCTGTCGAGCTAGCGTTCAACCAACGCAACTTTCTTATTGTACCAATTCATAAAGGCCGAGGTCGAAAGGCTGAAGCATAGATAAACAATCATGATCATTGCGACCCCTTCGATTGCCTGACCGGTCTGATTGATGGCCGTACCGGCAACCGACACAAAGTCGGGATAACCGATGGCCACGGCCAAAGAGCTGTTTTTTGTAAGATTCAACATCTGGCTGGTCAAGGGCGGAATGATCACCCTTAAGGCCTGGGGCAAAATCACCAGGTTGAGAACATGGGTGGATTTCAACCCGATGGACATGGCTGCTTCCGTCTGTCCTTTGCTCACAGACTGGATACCGGCGCGCACAACTTCAGCGACAAATGCAGCCGTATAAAGAACCAACCCCAGTAGCAACGCGGTGAATTCGGGGCTGACGTTTTGTCCGCCCTGAAAATTAAAACCCCTTAGCTCGGGGATGCTCATCGCGGTGGGCGCTCCCCCGGCCAGCCATGCCAACAGGGGCAATACAATCAGTATGCCGATTGAAACGCGGAAGACAGGAAAAGGCAACCCTGTTCTGGCCTGTCGTTTGCGCGCCCATCGGCGCACAAAATATACAATGAGGCATCCGACCACAAAAGCAATGAACATATGAAAATGAGCGGGATGGGATTCAGGAACGGCTAAAACGAGGCCTCGATTGCTTAGAAATACACCGCTAAAAGGGCTTAGGGCCTGCCGGGGCGATGGCAGGACTTCATAAAAGAAAGCATACCAGAAAAACAACTGCAACAATACTGGGATATCCTGAAACACTTCAATATAAACCGCCGCCAGCTTGGATACCAGCCAGTTTGAGGATAGGCGCAATATGCCGATTAATGTGCCAAGAATGACCGTGAGGATGACGCCGATAAAAGAAACCAGCAGGGTATTCAGCACACCCACCAGTAAAGCGCGTGCGTATTTATTGGCGGCTGAATAGGGTATGACGGATTCGCCGATCTCAAACGAAGCTTCCTTGTCAAGAAATCCGAAACCGGTGGCGATGGCTTGTTTTTCAAGGTTGATCAGGGTGTTTGAAACCAGATAGTAGCCCAGCAGCCCCACCATTACAAGAACGACCAGCTGATATAGCACAGATCGCCACTTCGGGTCATTCCAAAACGCAGTGGTACCCGGCTGGGCGTTTTGCTTTGGGCCTGTACTTTCACTGGTCATGGGCAATTCACTTGTACAAAATACCGGTATAGTTCAATCGCTGAGGGTTAGCGAATTTTATTGAACAACAAAAAGGGTGCCACCGGGCGTGGCACCCTTTTTCTTCCGGATGGTTACTTAAACGGCGGTGCATACATCAGCCCGCCGTTGGTCCACTGCGCATTTAAACCGCGCTCGATTTTCAAAGGCGTGTTGACACCGACATTGCGCTCAAAGACTTCACCGTAGTTGCCCACAAATTTAACGATATTGTAAGCCCAGTTTTCATCAACCCCCAGCGCTTTGCCATTGCCGGGGCTGACGCCCAAGAATCTCTGGATCTTGGGATCTTTGCTTTTCAGCATATCATCGACATTCTTGGAGGTAATTCCCAGTTCTTCTGCTTCAATCATGGCAAGCACCGAGAAATTGACGATATCATACCACTTGTCGTCTCCGTGACGAACAGCCGGGCAAAGCGGTTCCTTGGAGATAATTTCAGGCAAAATGACATAATCGTCCGGATTGGGAGCAACTGCCCGGGTCGAGGCCAGCTGGGAGGCGTCGGAGGTCAGTACGTCACAGCGTCCCGCGAAAAAAGCTTTGGCCAGTTCGGGGGTGCTTTCGATAACCACGGGGCTCATTTTCATTTCATTGGCCCTGAAATAGTCCGCCACATTGAGTTCGGTGGTTGTACCCGGCAGTACGCACACGGTGGCGCCGTCGAGTTCTTTGGCGCTTTTCACACCCAGTTTTTTGGGCACCAGAAAACCCTGACCGTCATAATAGTTCGTTGCTGCAAAATGCAGGCCCAGGGCGGTCTCGCGTCCCAGGGTCCGGGTGGCATTTCGGGTCAGCACATCGATTTCCCCTGACTGCAGGGCAGTAAAACGCGTCTTGGCGGTCAAGGGTACGAACTTCAACTTGTCCGGTGAGCCGAACACGGTCACTGAGATGGCCCGGGCGGTATCGACATCCAGACCGCGCCACACCCCTTTTTCGTCCGGTTTGGAAAATCCGAACAGGCCTTCATTGACGCCCACCGATATGTAACCCTTGGCTCTGACATCCTCCAGGGTTCCGGCAACGGCCAAACCGGCGGTGACCGAAAATACGACCACAACCAACAACGAAATAAGTTTGAATCGTCTCATTGTCTTTCCTCCTTTTCCTCAAAGCTTTAGAAATGGTACAAACAATTCAACGCACCAAGATCGGTGCAACCAGAACATCAAACGATTTGAAAGTCGAGTTCACATAAGTCACTCGAAATAATGAATGCGACTCATCTACTAAACGACCCGCAAAACGTAAATCTTATACCAAAGGCGGAATCCTTTTGGCAAGAAAAATATTCACATACTGAGGTCAACACCACACATCGCTGTAGCAGCGATACATATTACTTTTAAAAATTAATTGACAGAATAAACATTTTATCTTATAAATTCCGCGACATCTACAGGGGATCGACGAATTGAGACAACCCGATTGCAGCCATCCAAAGATTGGTTTTTTTCACTCAGAATAAGCCGGCAGGGCCTTTGGAGAAGCAATTGTAACGGTCGCTTTTAACTTTATCTCTGGCTCATTGCGAACAGTGCTGAAGCCCGACTCAGATCCACCTTTGAAAAGGAGACGAATATCACCAGGAAGCCGGAATGGACAAGTTAAAGCGTAGACGAAAAATCGATCTAAAAACATTACTGGAAGACAATTGGCGAAAGCGCGCACCTGTTGAACGCCGTACGGATGAGGATAAACGCATTTCATTCAGTTTAAAATACTTCAAACGAGGGGGTAGGGAAAGACGCCAATTAAGGGAAAGGAGAAGACCGGAAGAGCGCCGGGAAGGATGGATGCGTGTGGGAAAATGGCGCAGTGAGGCGGTTTTTGACGAACAGGAAAATTGATTCCCTCATTATATTTACAAGATCCATGAATTCAAAGGCGGAGCCGATGCGACTCTGCCTTTTTCATGTTAATTTTATGCACTGCCAAACAATTTTCCAGAGGAGAAATTGAATATGCCGACAACCGATGATTCTGTTTTTCTGCTCATCGACACCCAGGGCAAGCTGGCGCATTCGATGTACATGAAAGATACCCTTTTCAATAATATGAAAAAACTCGTCAAAGGCATGCGGGCGCTGGAAATTCCGATCCTGTGGGCGGAACAAAATCCAAAAGGCCTGGGACCAACCGTCCAGGAAATTGCCGAGCTTTTGCCGGATCTGCAGCCGATACCGAAATACAGCTTCAGCTGCTACCGGAATCAAGAATTCAGGCAGGCCCTCGAAGTCCTGGGCCGCCATAGCGTTCTGGTTGCCGGCATCGAAACCCATGTCTGTGTCTATCAGACCGTCAGAGATCTGAGGAAGGCTAAGTACGATGTCCAGCTTGTTGCCGATGCAGTGTCTTCACGCACCAGCGATAACAAACACATCGGTTTGGAAAAATGCCGGGAGGTCGGCGCATCGCTAACCAGCGTCGAAACCGTCTTGTTTGAGCTGCTTGAGGTGGCCGAGGGGGACAGGTTCAAACAGATACTGGACGTCATTAAATAAGGGGTCGCCGGAGAGGTCCAATTTGGTATGTACAATTTTCTGACCGGGCCGGCCTTGTGGGCCACCTTCATCATCTTATCCGCAGGTCTGATTCTTCGAATCGCCTATTTGTGGCGACTCAGCCAGACAAAGGATCGCGTGGTCTACAACCATGCCAGTTTTGGTTGGGGCCTCAAATCGATCCTTCACTGGATGGTCCCCTGGGGCAGTGCCGCCATGCGCCTGCAGCCGGTTTTTACTTTCGTGGTTTTTGCCTTCCATATTACCCTGCTGGCGGTACCGTTGTTGCTCTACGCCCATAATATCTTATGGGATGAGGCTTTCGGAATTAGTCTGTGGTCCCTGCCGGACCAATGGGCAGACGTTATGGCCGTTATTTTGCTCGTTTCGATTGTTTTTTTGATCATCCGACGGATCGTTCGCAGCGAGGTACGCATCCTAACCGGTGCATGGGATTATATCCTACTGGTGCTCACCGCCCTGCCCTTTTTGACGGGATTTTTAGCATACCACCAGCTCGGCCCCTATGAACCCATGATGATCGCACACGTGATAAGCGGTGAGATATTGTTGATCCTGATTCCTTTCACCAAACTCGGCCACATGCTGTTGTTCTTTTTCACCCGCGCCTTTATCGGCTTCGAAATGGGAGGTAGGCGGGGGGCGAGATCTTGGTAGTCACCAAAGCGTTATATAATTTGCCAGATACAATGTTTATCGAATTCTTAAATTGAAATTACAAATTCCAAGCACCAGATAACAAATAAATATCAAATTCGAAATCTCAATAACCAAAACTTGAAGAGACTGGATTCCGGCCTTCGCAGGAATGACAATAGAGACGGTATCAACTCGATGGCAGAACCTTCAATTTTGTGATTTTGAATTTTGGTCATTGGGATTTGTTTGTTATTTGTGATTTGTAATTTGTGATTTATTATCATGCAAGTAAACATGTGGTGAGCAATCGATCAATTTTTACAATTAAAAATTAGATTAGCACCATGGAGTATCAGATGGTTGACATAAGTGACGTTCTCGAAGAGGAGTTTGCACGTAACGAAATACCAGTTGATCAGGATAAAATTCGTCAAATACTGAAGGCCAACAGGGGTGCCCGCATCCGAACCTGGCTCAGTATTTGCTCGCGCTGCGGGCTGTGTGCCGAAAGCTGTTTTGTGTATCTTGCCAATGACCGCGATCCCCAGCTGAGCCCGGCCTATAAAGTTAAACAAACCCTTGGAAAGATGTATCGCCGCAAGGGAAGGCTAAGCCGGGATTTTTTTGAGAACTGCTATAAAATCGCCTGGCTGCAGTGCACCATGTGCAAACGCTGCTCGGTTTTCTGTCCCTTTGGTATCGACGTTGCCACCATGATCGCAATTGTTCGCAGTGTCTGCTATTCCCAGGGTTTCAAACCCCACAGCCTGTATGAATTTTCGGAAAACTGCCGTAAATCCGGCAATCACATGGCCATACCGAAAGAAGAGCTCATCGACACCTGCGAATGGATGGCCGAAGAAGCCGAAGACGACTACCGTGGCGTGGCAATACCGGTTGACAGGCGAGACGTCAAATACATGTACACCATCAACCCGCGCGAACCGGTCTATTATCCACAGGATATCTCATATGCCGGGATTATTCTCTCCGCTGCCGGCGAAAGCTGGACCATACCCAGTTTTGGGTGGGATTGCACCAACCTGCCGATGTTCTGCGGTGATCGTGAACTGGCCGGCCGGCAGGTAAAAAATGTTTATGAAAAAGCAGAGGAGTTGAACGCCGAGAATATATTAATAACCGAATGCGGCCATGCCTACCGATCCATGGTGTTTGAAGGACCTTACATGGCCGGCTACGATAGCGGCCATCCGCCGGTGAAGGTCGTCCATTTTGTGCGCCTTCTCTATGAATACCTAAGGGACGGCCGCATTAAGATTGACCCCGCAAAAAAAATCAAGGAACCGGTTACCTACCAGGATCCCTGTAATGTGTCACGCAATGGCGGACTCTGGGAGGAAGCCCGTCGGATCATCCCCTATCTGGCCGAGGACTTCCGTGATATGTCACCCAACCGCGACCACAACCATTGCTGCGGCGGGGGCGGTGGCATCATGCCCATGGGCCCGAAATACAAGCCGGTGCGCATGGCGTCCGGCCGGGTGAAAGCCGATCAGATCAGGGCCACGGGCGCCAAGATTGTTATCGCACCGTGCCATAACTGCTTCGACCAGATCAACGACCTCGGTGAGGAATATGACCTGGGGATAAAAGTGCTGTCGCTAAAGGAAATCATCGTCGAGGCAATGATCGTGCCGGATCATATGAAACCGGAAGCGCATGAATAGCTTGAATTCGGAAGGCAGCATGTGGCCTGCGAACCTCGGCCCATCAGACAAAGAAAAAAGAGCATGGCGAAAGGATCCAAACCTTTGAAGAAGATAATCGGCCTGGCCTTACTGGTGATCGGTGTTGGATTGGCAATCTGGGCCTATCAAATGTCCGGATCAATCGGGTCTCAGCTAAAAGAGGCATTTTCAGGTGCACCGACGGACAAGGTAATGCTGTTGTATATTGGCGGCGCGGCAAGTGGTGTGGTCGGGCTGTTTCTGCTTATCAAGAAATAGGCTCGCCGGGCTATGCCCTTTGCGCCAGGATCGCCGCCCCGATGGCGCCGGTCACCTGGGATTTGGCGGACACCTCGATTTTGTGCCCGATTTTTTGTTCCAGGGCTCTGACCACCCCGCTGTTTTTGGCCACCCCGCCAGTCATCATAACCTTAGGATTGAAACCGACCCGATTGGCCATGGTGACCACCCTGGCGGCGATGGCATCATGGATGCCGGCAATGATGTTCTCCCTCTGCTCCCCTTTGGCGATCAGCGAGATGACCTCGGACTCCGCAAATACCGTACACAGGCTGCTGATAGATGATGGGTGCTGCGCTTTTAACGCAAATTCACCAAAATTATCGAGATCCACTTCCAGGGCTCTGGCCATGACCTCTAAAAATCTGCCGGTGCCGGCCGCGCATTTATCATTCATGACGAAATTCAGCGGGCTTCCGCTTGCGTTGACGGCAATGGCTTTGCTGTCCTGGCCGCCGATATCGATAACGGATCGGACCTCGGGGTCCAGGTAATGGGATCCCGCGGCGTGGCAGGTAATTTCGGTAATGGCCTTGTCGGCGAAATCCAAACTGTTGCGACCGTAACCTGTGGAGATGATTTTATCAATCGAAGGGCGGGTCAGACCGCTTTGCCGCAGGATCTCGTCAAACACGTTTTCCCCGGCGAGCCTGGCATTGTATCCGGTAAAAACCACTTTATCGGCAATCACTTCACCGTCTTTGGCCAGTGCTGCTTTGGTGGTAATGGAACCGACATCGATACCGCAAGTAATCATACGATCACCCTGTTTGAATTCGGAAGGGGGAGTGCGAAATTTTCCACTGATTTCTATTTCCACATTCCGCATTCCGACTTCCAGCTTCGCGTTTCATTTCTTTTTACTTGACTCTGATACATTGTAGCTGTATTGTAGCTTTTGAAACCGGTTATGTACAGCATCTTACATCAATAATCAAGACGATGGAAACCTAAATTTAATAAAGCGCATTATTGATGCGGATAAATCAAAATCGCTGTGGAAAAAATGAAGGCGATTCTTTATTAGCCGGTGGAAAAAAATATTGATTTAAGCTATTAAACCAAAGAGGCGGTTAACGTGCCAAACGAAAAGAAACCAGATCCAGGTAATGACAGTGAGCCCGTCGTAGATACGCCTGATAGCCAGGATATGCCCAGCAACAAGGTCAAGTTTGAAATCTATGGTGAAGAAATGATCGAAAAGCGGGTCAAGTCAAGCGGAAACAGCGGCCGGGTGTATCTACCTCCCAACTGGGTGGGCCACAAGGTTAAAATCATCCGAATTTAAATGACTTCATGATGAAAGAGAGACTTATCGGTGGATAAAGTTCAAATAAGACATTTACAAACAAAAGATGCGGAAGCGATTAGCCGGATTTATGCGGCCATCACCATGAAACCCGTGGATCCTGATTTCAAGCGCGTTGTAGAGGAACATGCCCAACGCAAAGACCAGGCCTGCTTCGTCGCGGAGCAGGACGGTAAGGTTGTGGGTTTTATGATCAGCTATATTCTGACGGCCGGTTTTGGAATGCCCAAAAGCGCCTGGATTGCCACCCTGGGGGTGGACCCCAATTACATGGGCCAAAGCATCGGTGCCAGTCTGGCAGAAGAAATTTTGAACCACTACAGGGCCCAGGGTGTCGAAAACGTCTATACTTCGGTGCGCTGGGATTCTTCGGACCTGCTTTCATTTTTCAAAACCCTTGGTTTTGATCGCAGCAATTTCATCAACCTGAGAAAAGTCCTCAAATAACCTGATATCCGGGTTCGCTTCTCATCCGAAAACGCTCAGAACCCTTCCTTGATAACCGGCGGGCATGATGCAATTGCCCCGGTTCGGCTGCACCCTCCTGCTTCGCAGAAACCGACGATGCCAAAAAGTAGCATTCCGATTTGCTGCGATGTCGTTTACCGAAGTAAGTAATTTACAGTTTGATAGAAGTAATATATAAATAGAATCTGACTTGGATGCAGAAAAGTCGAGTCTGGAATATTATCCGCTAATAAATCCGCAATCCGAAATCGGACCCGGGGGTTTTACATGTTACAGAACATCAATCCAACCCAAACGCAAAGTTGGCGCAAGCTAACAAATCATCATAAGGAAATGGAATCCGTCCTTATGAGAGATCTTTTTGCCGCAGATCCCGATCGGTTTAATAAGTTTTCTTTCCAATTCAATGATATCCTGGTGGATTGTTCCAAAAACCGCATAACGGCAGAAACGCTGGAACTTCTGATCGGCCTGGCCCGGGAGACCGGTGTCGAAGCGGCCATTGCGAGCATGTTCAATGGAGACAAAATAAATGCTACCGAAAACCGGGCCGTCTTGCATGTTGCCCTGAGGAACAGAATCAATGAGCCCATCTTCGTTGACGGTGAGGACGTGATGCCGGAGGTAAACGCCGTTTTGCAACAGATAAAGACCTTTTCCGATCAGATAGTTTCG
Source organism: Deltaproteobacteria bacterium (assembly GCA_019312835.1). Classification (GTDB taxonomy): domain Bacteria; phylum Desulfobacterota; class Desulfobacteria; order Desulfobacterales; family JAFDCJ01; genus JAFDCJ01. The sequence goes on along the minus strand of JAFDCJ010000245.1, from coordinate 4,355 downwards.
GGACAATGGCGGGGTTATACCGGCAAGAAGATCACGGACATCGTCAACGTAGGAATCGGTGGATCCGATCTGGGTCCGGTCATGGTAACTGAAGCGCTGAGACCCTACCGCCAAAAAGAATTGTCTGTTCATTTTGTTTCCAACATAGACGGAACCCACCTATCGGAAACGCTGAAAGGCCTTGATCCGGAAACAACGCTCTTCATGGTAGCTTCTAAAACTTTCACTACCCAGGAAACCATGACCAATGCCCTTAGTGCCAGGACCTGGTTTTTAGATCACGCTCAAAAGCCGGCCCACGTCGCCCGGCATTTCGTCGCTATCTCAACCAATGCCGAGGCGGTTGCCGCCTTCGGTATCGATCCGGATAATATGTTCATCTTCTGGGATTGGGTTGGCGGCAGGTATTCGTTGTGGTCGGCCATCGGGTTGTCCATCGCTTGCTATATCGGATTTGACAATTTCACCCAGCTGCTCCAGGGGGCCCATGCCATGGACCAGCACTTTAGATCGGAGCCTCTCGCGAATAACATTCCGGTTCTCTTGGCCCTGATTGGGATCTGGTACACCAATTTTTTCGGAGCTCAGTCAGAAGTGATCCTGCCGTATGATCAGTACCTGCATCGTTTTCCGGCCTATTTTCAGCAGGGCAATATGGAAAGCAATGGAAAGTCGATAGACAGAGGCGGCAACAAGCTGACCTATCAGTCCGGTCCCATTATCTGGGGGGAGCCGGGCACCAACGGACAGCATTCCTTTTATCAGCTGATTCACCAGGGCACCCAGCTCATTCCGGCCGACTTCCTGGCACCGGCGATGAGCCACAATCCGCTGGGCGAGCATCACCCCATTCTGTTGTCAAATTTCTTTGCCCAAACCGAAGCCCTGATGAACGGCAAAACCCGGCAAGAGGTAGAGGCGGAGTTAAAGCAGGCCGGCCGAAGTGCTGCTGAAATAAAAAAATTGGCGCCTTATAAAGTTTTTGAAGGCAATATTCCCACCAATTCAATATTGTTCAAGAAACTGACGCCCGCAACATTGGGCAGCCTGATTGCCATGTACGAGCATAAAATATTTGTCCAGGGTGTGATCTGGAATATATATTCCTTCGACCAGTGGGGGGTCGAACTGGGAAAACAGCTGGCCAGGAAGATACAGCCGGAATTGTCAGACGATCAGCCGGTAGACACCCATGACGGTTCCACCAATGGTCTGATCAATACCTTCAAGGAGATGCGGAAGAACTAGTGTTTGGTATGTTGTGTTTGGTATTTAGTAGAACACTCGGCGGATACCAAAACATGCTTTGATACCAAACACAACATCATGAGCTTTAGTTTTTTGGTGTTTCGTGTTTTGTATTGAGCAGGACAGCTTGTGAGAGCAGTTTTTCAAACACTGAACACAAAACACCAAATACTAAACACGATTTTACTTCATCAACCCTTACCACCGAAATATTTCATGAACTGCATTCTTTCATAAGCTGCCGGGTTGCTGCTGCGGGCCTGGCTCATCTTGCCCCTGAAATCAGCCAAACTGTTAAACCCCTTTGCCGTCATCCACTCCTCCAGGGTGTTCAGCATTTCTTGAATATAACTTTTATCCTTTTTGTAAAGCGCGGAGACGACCTGAACGGCATTGGCGCCCGCAAGCAGCTGTTTAATAACGGCTGTACCGTCATGTACGCCGGTGGACGCTGCCAGGTCGCAGCTTACCCTTGCGGCCATAATGGCAATCCAGCGCAGGGAAATCGGCAGATCGGACGGCGCGCTGAAGGTGTTGGAGGGCACAACCTCAAATTTATCGATGTCAAAATCGGGGCTGAAAAACCGGTTAAATAGCACCAGACCCGCAATACCGGTTTCCGACAGTTTCTGTATCATGGGCCCAAGGTTGGAGAAATAGTAGCTGATTTTCAACGAAATCGGTATGCTCACCGCTTTTTGGACCTTTTCAATGGTCTGAAAATATGCGGCTTCTTTCTCTTCGCTGGTGCGTTCGAAATCAGACGGCAGGAAAAACATGTTCAGCTCCAATGCATCTGCACCGGCCTTTTCGAGCTGGGAGGCGAAAGCGAGCCATTCATGGGAGTAAACACAGTTGACACTGGCAATAACAGGAATGGACACACTGTTTTTGCTCTCGCTGATGAGTGTGGTGTATTTATTTAAATTGTCCTCTTTGATCTTGTAATCATAATAATCGAATTGGTCGAGGTCGTAGCCCTTGGACTCGGCTTCTTTCAAAATATCGTCATATTCAAAGGCGATCTCTTCTTCGAAAATAGATTTTAACACCACAGCGCCCGCACCGCCCGCTTCGAGCTCTTTGATGCTTTTGGCTGAATTGGTCAGGCCCGAGCTGCCTGCGATTATAGGGTTTTTCAGCTTCAGTCCGAGGTACTGGGTCGATAAATCTGCCATTTTACTAACTCCTTTCCAGTTGTTAACAATAGTACAGCCGCCATTTTTACACGGCAGCGTTTCAATCTTTATGAACATATGGATGAATTTGAAATTATATTCCGTAATGCTTTTGGAAAGAAATATCAACCATTTTTAATCATTAAACTCCATATTTTCGAAAATGCCGGCACGGTTGGCCATAATTTGCTGATTCATATCCAATACATATGCCGGTCTGATATCATTCTTCCAGCGCGGATAACCGCCCCGCCAGACATATTTTAGTAAATCCTGAAATTGATCTCGATTGAAATGATAGCAGCCGATGGCGGTTTGCAGCTTTTTATTATCAATGGCTATCTGTATCTCTTCGGTTTTGGCATACCTTGAAATAATTTCAGTAACCACCGATTGGGTTCGGTCGCCTTCAGGGTTCTGCTTGAAATCTTCCGGTTGTTGCGGAAACGGGTAGCAACGATAGAGTTCGCCGATAAAACCCATGTAGCGAGCCCCGTGTATAGCTCCCATCAGGTCTCCGATTTCGTCAGGGCTGTCAATGGTATAAACCTTCCACCCGGTTTGATATTTTTGCTCTGCAGAGTGTCCCGCGATCTGCTTTATCTTTGCGCAAAAATCGTCTGCAAAGAAAAAGTAGCGGTCGCAGAGCAGCATGTCAGTCTCAATGTTAAAGAATCCAAATGCAATGGTTCCATGGCTGAGGGAGTCAAAAGCGAGGGGCATGGGGAATTTCCCATTAGTTTCTAACATACAGAATTATGATTTTGGATTTCAATTTTACCTTTTTGCAAGAATTTACCAGGTGCAAGGTTTGTAGAATAGACAGAATTCCATCCACCTTATACCCTATACCTTCAACCGTATACCTTTCGTTTCAAGCACTCGGTCTGAATTATCGACACGCCGGGAAGAAGGCTTAAACCTGATTCTCGATCGTAAACCGCCACCGGCAATGCATATCCTCCGGATGAGGATCCGGTGGTGCAAACAGGCACTCGATTTGGATATGCGGATCTATCTCCCTGGCAAAGCTGGTGAATTCGTCCCGGTGCATCTCTTTGCAGGCATATTCATTCAAGCCTCTTTTGGTTCGTGCCACCTGGGTCGGGCAGGAAGGCACGGATATAAGGACTTGCTCGGGTGCCTGTTCGATTTGATATCCAACCAGGATGCACCAGGGGAAATATCGCAGTGCTCTGACAAACCCCTCCAACCCTTTTTCCCGAATCTTAAATCGGCTGACAAGGTCTTTGGCCGCCATAGACGCCACCCGGCCCCATACTTTCTCATTCAGCTCGTCAGCGGTGGTCTCGTCAAATTTTTCAGTGATGTTGAGGTACCAGAAGGCATCCACGACGCGGTAATGCCACAAAAGAAATTGAATGTATCGGCGCAATTCCGTAGCATCCATATTTTCAAAGATTTCCAGTTTCATGAGCAGCTCCTTTCAGGTGTAGGTGACCGGGAGGCCATCTCTGTTGTACTTGACATGCAACAGGCTGTGAATTGTTTAGCACAGGGGGGCATATCTAACAAGGCATCTCAAGTAGGACTTGCTGAACCGAGTCCTTACTTTCAGTAATTGAATAGATCTCAAATTAAGCAAATTAAACGCTGGCAGGGATGAACGAAATAATACAATATTTCATTCATTCGATAAACAAAATTCAACAATTTAATACATGTGGGCCGAAATTAAAAATCAGTCACTAAATAGAATTTAGTTAATTATTTCAGTTTTTTAGCAAATATATGTTGACTTGCACAACCTAATATTTTAAAGCAAAATTAGACAGATAGTCCACTATCAATGCCGGATCGGCTCTGAATTCCGGCATAGATTAATGCGTCCTTTCCCAGAACAATTTTAGACCGACTACATGAAAGCTGCTAAAAAAAATACTCAACTTATCGATACCGGTACTGAGG
>JAFDCJ010000244.1 GCA_019312835.1 Deltaproteobacteria bacterium | reverse complement strand
TGGTGCAAATGATTTGATCAGGAGCCGGCAAGCCCAGATCGGTGCCCGTCTTCGCTTAAGCTTCGCAGCGCCGGGCAGCGGCCGACCCCGCGCTTCCTGAGTCTTCTACGTTTGCAGGGCGGGCCACTGTACCCGCCAAAAAGGGTCATGGGATTTTTATCGCCATGACCCTGATTACCTGCCAATTTAGTACCTGTGGCTTCGACACGCAACTTGCAGCTTAACGCCGGATGGTGTCGAGCATTCCCCCTTTTCTTAAGGGGGGGTCGGGGGGGATTTTACGCATGGATCAAACGAACCAGATTTATCAGATCTACTATAGCTTCTAATACTATTTCGGATGTCCTTTGGTACCAGATTGGGTTGAGGCAAGGGATGTCTTCGGCCGCAGCATTTGGGAGCGGCCCTCGAATATGGCACCTTCCTTGATATCGATGGATTGAGCCGAGCAGTCGCCGATGAGTTCTCCGGCGGATTGGATTTCCAGCTGTTGGCGGGCCAGAATATTGCCGTTAATTTTTCCCTGGATGGTAATATTGTTGGCTTCAACATCGGCCTCGACCACTCCGGTCGGTCCGACAAAAATGTTGCCGGTGATCTTGATAGAGCCTTTAAAGCGCCCCTCCACGTGCAAATCTTCATTGCCCTGAATTTCTCCGACGATGTTAACTTTTTTGCTCAATAGCGACGTTGAGCCCGCAGCTTTGCCTCTTTCCATGAACCTGTCTCCTATTTTAGCTCTGTTACTTTTTTATCGGGGGTAACCGACGACGGGGAAGCCTGTTTTGAGTCACCTTTTTGGTCACAGATTGACGGCGGTTGGGATGTCCGGGCGGCCTGGTTACGCATCTTAAGTTCGCCGTCAAACTGGGCGCCTTCCAGAACCGATAGGCGGGGGGTGGCAATTCCTCCCTTGATCCTGGCGGTGGTGTCCAGGTGCACTTTTTCACTGGCCGTGACGGCCCCTTCGATTTCGCCGTTAACGTAAATATCGGTGGCTTTTATGTCGCCTTTGATACGCGCGCCCTGGGCAACTTGCAGCCGGCCCTTCAAATCAAATTCCCCCTCGAAAGAGCCCAGGATAATCAGGCTGCCCTCACCGGATACGTTCCCCTTGATCTGTAAATTTTTTCCGAAATAGGTGGTATCCAGTGTTGTTTCCCTTTTGTGACTTTTGGCCACAGGCGCTGGGGCCGCTGCGGAAGACACGGCCGGCGGTTTCTGTTCTTTATCCTTTTTACCGAATAAACCCATTTAAGACGCTCCTTTTGCAAAGATTTGGTTTTGACTGCATGAATACTGATAATATATAGTAAAACGGTCAAAAAGTAAAAAGATTTTGTATAAAAACGGGTTCATAAGCTCAAGGGTTCTGCGTTCAAAGGCTGGAAGTTCCGCATCGTCATTCGCCATTACATCCCTGAACCTTGAACCCGGAACACTGAACCTAATTACTTTTTCTTGACAAGTTGAAAACATCCGGGAAAAATTGGGGCTGATATCAAAAGGCGGCAAAATTTCAGCTGGCCAAAAGTTTGGCCTTAAGGCCCTGACGTAATATTATTAGATGGAGCGAAACGATTCCATCATTCGTCATTCTGCATTCGTCATTCGCCATTCCTTAGGGGTTTATCATGAAACAGACAATCCTCTTGATTTTTTTCCTTTCTTTTTTCGCTTCGCATCTATCAGCCGATGTTGTCCCCGATACACCCCGGCTGCAAAAAGCCAGAGACGATTTGGTTCGCGATACCATTGAAAGGCGCGGCATATCGGATCCGGTGGTATTGGCGGCCATGCGGGATGTCCCCCGGCATTGTTTCGTTCCGCAGCGTATCACCTCAAAAGCCTATCGGGATACGGCGCTTCCCATTGGCGAAGGGCAGACCATCTCGCAACCCTATGTCGTTGCTCTCATGACGGCCGGCCTGAAGCTCAAAGGCCACTATCGGGTGCTGGAAATCGGAACCGGCTCCGGTTACCAGGCCGCAATCCTGGCGAAAATAGTCAAAGACGTCTACACCATTGAAATCAAAAAAAAACTGCACCAGACATCCACCCGCTTGCTCGAAGACCTCGGATACACCAACATCAAGACCCGTCACGGTGACGGCTATTTCGGCTGGCCCGAAGCCGCTCCATTTGACGCCATCATGATTACAGCGGCCGTTAATCATGTTCCACCGCCGCTGCTGAAGCAACTCAAAGACGGCGGTTTGCTGATCCTGCCCCTGGGCAACCCGTTTTCCTATCAGAACCTCACGCTGGTGGTTAAAAAGGGGGAGGATTACACCACCCGGTCCATTACAGGTGTGCTGTTTGTGCCGATGACGGGTCGGGCAATGGAATAGCAGGCAGTTAGACTGCGGATGATGCAATGCGACCTATAAAATTAAGATTTAAGGATGAGAGGCTTAAATCCCAAATCCCAATGACCGAAATTCAAAATTCTAAACAAGATGATACAGCAAAAAACACGAAATTTATGAAAAGTCTCATTTCGGCATAACCGATGAGGAGTTTTAGTCAAGACCATCAGATGAAGTTTGGGTCATTGAAAAATTGGAGCCTGAAATTTATTTGGGATTTGGTGCTTGTGATTTGAGATTTATTTGTATGCGAAGGCTTTGTGACCAAGGCCCAATTGACTCTGAACAACGGACAACTATCAAATCATGTTGTTTTTCGCCATCTTCATCGTCTCCTTCTCCACCCTGGCCTTTGAAGTGCTTCTTACGCGGGTATTCGCCATCGGGCAATGGAATCATCTGTCGTTCATGGTCATTAGCATAGCGCTTTTCGGTTTCGGCGCCAGCGGTACCTTCTTGAGCCTTCTGGAAGTTTTCAGGGAAACGCGTCGCCGCCCCTGGGCCGATCACCTGCCGCTTTCGATGCTCCTGTTCCTTTTTTCGGTTGGCGCGATTGCATCCTTTCTGGCGGTGATTCACATGCCGCTGGATTATTTCAGGCTGCCGGTCGAAACGCTCCAGAGCATTTATTTGCTCGCCGCCTATTTATGCCTGTCTTTTCCGTTTTTCGTATCGGGTTTGCTGATAGCCATCGGTTACACCACGGCACCGGAGAAGGCCGGCCTCGTCTATTTCACCGCTATGGCCGGCTCGGCTCTGGGAGCGCTTGTGCCAGTTTTTTTGCTTCCCTGTATGGGCGAAGGCAAGCTTATCATTATGTCAGCCGCCATTCCGCTAATTCCAGCTGCCGGGGCCGCCGCCAAAAAATTGTTTTCACGCGCCAAAACCTCTGCAGGAGATTCAGTCCTTCCCGGAGTGATGCTGGGATGCAATTTGGCAGCTATGGCCATCATTGTATGGTTGTTATCCACGGCAAATCCATCCCTGGCTCGGGTTAGCCCCTCCCCTTACAAAGGGCTCGGGCAAATTTTGCAGTTTCCGAACACACGGGTTCTTGAGAGCAATTCCACTATCAGGGGCAGATTCGATCGCGTACAAACACCCTACATGCGCTTTGCACCCGGCCTGAGCTTAAAATACACCCACAGCCTGCCCCGTCAGGATGTCATTTACAAAGACGGCGATAATCCCCTGGTGTTGTATGATTTAGCGGATAAGGAAGGCAGCCGCTTTGCCGTCAATATGCTTTCATTTGCTGCTTACCGGCTCAAGCCGGCACCTGCAGACGTTCTGGTGGTCCAACAGGGAGGCGGTTCGGCGGTATCCTGCGCCACGGCAGCAGATGCGGCCAGTATCACCATCATCGAACAGAATCGATCCATCGCCAATATCTTGCGCCAACACTATCCCGGCCTTCAGGTGGTAAACCGGGATCCAAGGGTATTTCTGGCGCAAAGATCGGATCAGTACGATATCATTCAGATCGAGAACTGGGGAGCGTCCCTTCCCGGAGCCGCGGCCCTCAATCAGGAGCACCTTTTTACCATCGAAGCCTTCAGGGAATATTGGGATCATTTGAAAGCGGGAGGCCTTGTCAGCATCTCGCGCAAGCTACTGTTGCCGCCGTCGGATTCCCTGCGCCTGTGGGGCACAGCCTATAAGGCCCTCAAAGAGGTATCCATCCACCAGCCCCGGGATCATCTGGCTCTGATACGCAATTTTGATACATTCACATTGCTGATTTCAAGATCGCCAATCGATACGGCTGCCCTGACTGAATTTGCCAGCAGCCGAAACTTCGACCTGGTTTTTCTTCGCGGCATGGACCCGGACATGGCGAACCGCTATCATGTGTTTCCCAAACCGTTTCACCATCTGGAGCTAACCCGGCTGTTGGACGCCTGGACAAAAGGACGTCCAGAGGACTACTACCAGCAGTATCTGCTGGATGTCAGGCCCCAGTCCGACCGGCGGCCCTTTCCGGGCCGATTTATGAAATGGCCCCGGGTGAAGCAGCTGTATGAAAGCCTGGGAAATCGATTTTACGCGCTTTTTCTATCCGGCGAGGTCGTGATTGCAGTGGTTTTCGGCGAGGCCCTTATCCTGTCAGTCTTTCTGTTGATTCTTCCGGTGGCTCTCATCACCCGCAAAATCAGCCAGCCAACGGTTTCCCAGACTTCCTTTTTTTTCGGCCTCGGTGCCGGTTTCATGTTTGTTGAGCTTTATTTGATAAAATACTTCATCTTGATTTTTGGTGATCCCATCATCAGTTTTACCTTGGTGGTTTCGGCGATACTGGTTTTTTCCAGCCTTGGCGGCTTATGCACTCACAGCCGTGTCAAGCTGAATGTGCGTTCCGCCCTGCTCGCGCTAATCGGGGGATTGATACCGGTGGCCGTCATTTTGGAGCTTATGGCTGATTACCTTTTGGCAATCTCTTTAGTCTGGCGATATGTGATTGCGTTGCTTCTAATATTACCTCTCGGCCTGCTGATGGGAATGCCTTTCCCCCTCGGGATGCGGTACCTTTTAACAAATCCAGTCCAGAGAGCCTATGCCTGGTCTGTCAACGGTTGTTCTTCAGTGCTAAGCTCAGTTATCGCAGCTCAATTTGCGATTAGTTTTGGAATTCCGACGATTGTGATTGCCGGCATTGTTGCTTATTTAGTGGCGATGGTAGCTGTAAGAAAAAGGTAGAAGGTGGACGGTAGAGGGTAGAAGGAGCCTCACTCGTTAATTTATAAATATAAACCGCTAAGTCTTTGGCCCTTTGCCATACATTAAGATCCTGAAATTTACCCATTCAATTTCCCCTCCATTTCTTGATTAAAATTGTTAATTAAAATAGACCTTAAACCATACACCTTACACCTTATACCCTAGACCCTATACCTTACACCTCTACCTTCTACCATTTTTCATCTTCCTCCTCTTCCTCATCTCTTGCATATTTTCTCCTGCGCATAACCGCCCGAATAAACCCAACGACCAGTAGAACCGCAGCAAAAAAGAACAGTATGGCGTATATGTTGTTTGCCAAAAACAACAACCAGCGCGGGGTGCTCTCCATTTCAGCAAGCCACTCTTTCTCGAGCTGCTGCAAAGACAGGGAAAGGTTTTGAAAGATAGCCGCTTCGATGGTTTCCCCATTTTTCAGATCACCGAGTATGTCCAGGAGGGCATCCAGGCCGTATTGCCTGTCGATATGGACGACCAGGCTTTTGCTCTGCTCATAGGCCAGCATCAGGGCGGATTTGTCGGATGGAAACCTGTTTGCCAGCCGGGAAAACCGGAATGTCTGACCGGACATGACGGCGGCATCGAGTCCCGACCAGCTTTTGTCCATCAATAATTCCCCGATGCCATCGCTGGCCCACTGGCAGACCCCTTCATCCAGCCACCGGGGGAGTTTGGCGGCTTTGATGTGCTCATGCAGAAGCAGATGACACATTTCGTGTTTAAGGGTGGTGCGCAAATTGAAGGGCCGGGTTGACATGCGGGAATAATCGATGACGATCAGGTCTTTTGGGGGAGATGCGAAAGCCACTATCGGGCTATTGCGGGTAATTTCCCGGAATTGCTGATTGGTTCTGATTAGAACTACCCGGGGTCGGCTGTTTAAATGCCACCTCAAACTATCCTGAAGTTCCCGTCGAAGAACAGGATAAAGCCTCAGAACCTCACCGGCGGCAGCCTGCAGCGGCGGATCGTAAACGACCGCAATGTCGTCATTTTGCATGATCTCATTGCCGGCTTCCACTGCCGCGGGACTGAGGGTAATCGCTGCTGTGACGGCAAATAAACTGAAAAAATATAATATGTTAGGACTATTGTGAATGCGCATATGCAATCGTACCGGAGAAAAACACCGATCGAATCCTATTACATTTGGTACTTGAATTCAAACGGATCTTTTTTTATTGATAGTTTGTCCAATTAAGGGCAAGTTAACTAGTTTGAATTAATATACAGGCCAGCAGGTCTTTCTGAAAACTCGTTTCCCCTCCCTTGATGGGAGGGGACTAACCCGCCCGCCTCGCCTGAGCGGCTCGCGATGGCGGGCGTGGGGGGAGGGTGATCACCCCCACCTGAATCCTCCCCCGTCAAGGGGGAGGACTTAAAGACGAAGAAGCGGCCATAGAAGAGTTGGTGTCACCCTTATCTATGGTGGGAAAGGAGCTTAACCTGCCCATGCAAATCCATGTGGACTGTTACGCCGGCTATCGGGGTGAAGAAACGCCTCGCTTTATCATTCTGGCTGACAATAAAATTGAAGTCACTGAAGTCCTGGATCGATGGCTGGCGCCGGATCATCGCTATTTCAAGGTCCTTGGCGATGACAGGGCAACGTATATCATTCGCCATGATACGGTATCCGATAGATGGGAACTGGTGTTTTATCAGGTGGAAGGCCTTAACATGAAACGTAATGGTAAAATCGGAGAAAGCTGAAGATGTCGGCTGACAATTCGTTCCAGCCTCCCTGGTATCTGCGAAGCGGTCAGATCCAGACGATTCTGGCCAGCATTCCCCTGCGTGCCCTGGGCAGAAATCCGGCACGGGATGCTGCCAGGGAAATCATCATTGAAACCCCGCCGGGGGTTCGGCTGCAGGGATATTATTCATCCCGGAATTCGGACCGTGCAAAGGGGTTGGTTATCTTGTTGCACGGTTGGGAAGGAAGTGCCGATTCCACCTATATTGTCTGCACGGGCAAGGCTCTCTACCGGCGCGGGTATGACATTTTTCGGTTGAATTTCAGAGACCACGGCAGCAGCCACCATTTAAACCAGGGGATTTTCTACGCCGTTCTCCTTGAAGAAGTGTTCCACGCTGTTGAGCAGATTTCCCGCATGAATGCGGAAATTCCCGTTTTTATCGTCGGTTTTTCCCTGGGTGGCAATTTCGCCTTGCGGCTTGCCCGGCAGATGCGCCAGACGCCCATCGACAACCTTCGCCATGTTGTCGCCATCAGCCCGGTGCTGGACCCGGAAAAGGCAACGGTCAGAATCGACCGGCAAGGAATAATCCGGCGGTATTTTCT
>JAFDCJ010000243.1 GCA_019312835.1 Deltaproteobacteria bacterium | reverse complement strand
TCAATGCCCGCACCGGTCCGGCTGTTTTTGATATTCGGCTCTGAAACCAGAGGGCTGCCAGCAAGCATCCTGCAAAAATATGCCCATGCCACCTATCATATTCCCATCACCAGCGCAACCCGCTCGCTGAACCTTTCCACCGCCGCCGGCATCGCCCTTTATGAGAGCCTGCGCCTGGCAAAGCCCTTTCATGGCTGGCCTCCGGATTAGAAACTGTTTCAATCGGGGCAAATACCGGCCGGTATTATGTTTATACGCTTCATGTGCACCGCCGTGGACTCCCAGCAGATAGCGCTCTTCTTTGGGCACCACTTGATGAAGGACGGCCACGGCGCCCAGGATCAGCACCAGCAGCAAAAGGCTGGGACGGATACACAGCAGGCTGAAAAACATGATAAAATAGGAAAGAAAATAGCGATTGCCTGCCTCACCATATTCCTCCGACAATTTTTCATTATTCTAAAGTTCAAACAGCGTGCGGTGCAGGCGGGTCCCATTATTGTAGTCAAAAATTTTAAAGCACTGAAAGGTCACACCCGGGCTGCCGTAAATAAAAGCCAAAAGGCCCATTTTAAGCAGCTTGCTTGAGGAAAGTTCAGGTATTTTCGCCAGATGCTTGATAAATACAGCTCCGGCTCGGCGCCCTGGATGTCAATTTTGATGAAGTCGACCGATCGAATCTCATGTTCCTTTATAAACCAGTCTAGACTGAGCGTCTCGATGGTAGTAACTGACTTCAGCTCCGCGACTTCCAGGTTGTGGTACGGAACCATCAGTTTTTCGTTCGCCGGCCGTGAGCGGGTAAACCTCACCGGCTGTTATGTGAGCACGGTTAATTAAAATTAAAACCGCGGCGGCATGCGGCCCGGGCGGCATCAGCATCCCTGCTTGCCCGGTAACCGGCTAATTGACAGACTTAAGAATGTGTTTATCTTAAAAACGCAAATTTCGGACCAACCTAGTTATAGGACTTGGGTACTGAAATCATTGATCATTTGAACTGAGTCCTTCGTTGCATTTGACAGGGGGAGAAAATGCGATTTGACAAATTTACCATAAAATCCCAGGAGCTGATTCAAGAAGCCCAAAGCCTGGCATCCCGCTATGGCAACCAGCAAATTGAACCCGAGCACCTGCTGGCGGCAATGCTCCAGGAGGCCGATGGCATCGCCGGTGGGATGCTGCGCAAATTGGGAGCTTCGCCCGCAGGCATTGTCGGCGAAGTTACGGCTGCGATTGAAAAATTGCCCAGTGTCAGCGGCGGTGGGATGGGAGAGGCGTATCTGTCGGCCCGATCAAAATCCGTTTTGGAGGCCGCCTTCGCCGAAGCCACCAAAATGAAAGACGAGTACGTCAGCATCGAGCATATATTTCTGGCCATTGCAGATGAAAAAACCGGAGCTGCTGCTGCCATCTTGAAGCGCAACGACATCAACCGGGATTCGATTCTCAAGGTGCTGCTGCAGATTCGAGGCAGCCAGCGCATCACCGATCCCAACCCGGAGGAAAAATATCAGGCTCTGGAAAAATTCTGCCGCGACATGACGGATCTGGCCCGTCTGGGCAAGGTGGATCCGGTGATCGGCCGGGATGAAGAGATCCGGCGCATCGTCCAGGTGCTTTCCAGGCGGACCAAAAACAATCCGGTGCTGATCGGAGAGCCGGGGGTCGGCAAAACCGCTATCATCGAAGGTCTGGCCCAGCGCATCGTGGCCGGGGACGTCTCCGAGTCCTTGAAGAACAGGCGCTTGATGGCACTTGATATGGGCGCGCTGATCGCCGGGGCCAAGTATCGCGGGGAGTTTGAAGACCGTCTCAAGGCCGTTTTAAAGGAAGTGGAAAGTGCCGAAGGGGAAATCATTCTTTTTATCGATGAGCTGCACACGGTGGTGGGAGCCGGAGCCGCCGAAGGGGCCGTGGATGCTTCCAACATGTTGAAACAGCCCCTGGCCAGGGGCACCCTGCGATGTGTGGGAGCGACAACTTTAAATGAGTATCGCAAATATATCGAAAAAGATGCGGCCTTGGAAAGACGGTTTCAGCCGGTTATGGTCAGCGAGCCCACCGTGCACGATACCATATCCATTCTGCGGGGGTTGAAGGAAAAGTACGAGGTGCACCATGGGGTCAGGATCAAGGATTCGGCCATTGTAGCGGCCGCAACCCTTTCCGAGCGCTACATTTCAGATCGTTTTTTACCGGACAAGGCCATCGATCTCATTGATGAATGCGCCTCCAAGCTGCGCATCGAAATCGACAGCATGCCGGCCGAAATAGATGAAATTCAAAGAAAAATCACCCAGAGGGAAATTGAACGCGAGGCTTTGAAAAAGGAATCCGATCCGGGTTCCAAGGAGCGGCTGAAAAAACTGGAGGCCGAGCTGGCCGATATGAATGATGTCCTGACAGGTATGAAAGCGCACTGGCAAAATGAAAAGGACATGATCCAGAATATTCGCGCGATCAAAGAAGAGCAGGAACAGCTGAACACCGAGGCTCAGCTGGCTGAACGCGCAGGCGATCTGGCGCGGGTGGCAGAACTTCGCTACGGTAAAGCCGCCGAACTTGAAAAGCGCCTGGAAGCAACCAATCAGAAGCTTTCGGAGCTTCAAGCCAACAGCAAGATGCTCAAGGAAGAGGTCGATGATGAGGATGTTGCGGAAGTGATATCCCGCTGGACAGGGATTCCGGTGAGCAAGATGCTCGAGGGAGAGAAGGAAAAGCTGGTGCACATGGAAGAGCGGCTGCATACACGGGTGATCGGGCAAAACGAGGCCGTGGAAGCCGTCTCCAATGCCGTGCGCCGGGCACGTTCCGGCCTGCAGGATCCCAACCGACCCATCGGATCTTTTATATTCATGGGGCCGACCGGTGTCGGCAAAACCGAGCTGGCCAAGGCCCTGGCGGCCTTCATTTTCGACAGCGAACAGGCCATGGTACGTATCGATATGTCCGAATTTATGGAAAAACATGCCGTGGCTCGCCTCATTGGAGCGCCGCCGGGCTATGTCGGGTACGAAGAAGGCGGGTATCTAACGGAGGCTGTTCGTCGACGACCCTATTCAGTGGTGCTTTTCGATGAAATTGAAAAGGCCCACCCGGAGGTCTTCAACGTCCTGCTGCAAATTCTGGATGACGGACGAATGACCGACGGCCAGGGGCGCACGGTGGATTTTAAAAACACCCTGGTCATCATGACATCGAATATCGGCAGCCAGTGGATTCAGGATTTGGCCGGCGATCGGGAAGAAATGGAAAATCGGGTCACCGAGGCCTTGCGGGCCCATTTCAGACCCGAATTTTTAAACCGTATTGATGAGACCATCATATTCAGGAATCTGACTCGTGAGCAACTTGTTAAAATTGTTGATATTCAGGTCAAAACCCTCCGGGATCGACTGGCGGCCAGACATATCGACCTTGTTTTATCGGAAGCGGCCATGTCATTGATTGCCCAAAAGGGATACGATCCGGTTTATGGCGCCCGGCCACTGAAGCGGGTGATTCAGCAATATATCGAAAACCCGCTGTCCATGGACATTCTGAAGGGCAACATCCTGGACGGTTCCAGGGTAACAGCGGATGCAGAGGGGGAAGAATTGGTCTTTCGTACCGGCTGATGAAGGGCTGCGCGTTGCGTGTTGCGAGTTACGAGGTGCGGGTTACGGGGCCGGCGATGCGGGTTGCGAGGAGCGCGTTGCGTGTTGCGCGGTTTGAGGTTCGGACAGATAGCATAAAATCTATGGTGTGATTAAGTTACAATAGAAAGAAGGTGGCAATGGTTATCGCGGCTGGAAGCCGCTCCCACAACGACAAGATGCGAATTAGGTATAAATTCGGGGTGTTTGCTGAAATACCAAACCTCGTACCCTGCAACCCGAACCGCTGAACGCGCAACCCGCAACTGGCAACACGTAACGCGTTTTTTCTTGTAATCTGATCCCACTCATCGTAAGATTTTTTGGATATAGTCGGGAATTTATATTCTATGCCAAAATCAGCTCCTGAAAAACTGCGCCGGTTTTACGATCAGTTCGAGGGCCAGGACCAGGTCCTCATTATCATTAACGCGGATCCGGACGCCATTGCCAGTGCCATGGCCGTCAGCCGACTACTGTGGCGCCGGGTATTGAGTGTCACCATTTCCAATGTCAATACCATCAACCGCCCGGACAACCTGGCGATGTTGCGGCTGCTGAAGGTGGCCATGGTTCCCTTTAGCGCCATCAATTCGGTTCAGTACAAGAAATTTGTCATCGTCGATTCCCAGCCCGATCACAACGAAGCCATGGCAAAACTCACGGCTGACGTCATTATCGACCATCACCCGGATTCGAAGCCGAAGGCACCGTTTGTCGACATCCGGCCCCACTATGGTGCCACCGCCACCATCCTGACTGAATACCTGCGGGCTGCCCGGATAAAACCGTCGGTGAATCTTGCCACCGCTCTGTTTCAAGCCATCAAGATAGATACCAATGGCTTTAAAAGTCAGACGGTGATCGAAGATGTCAGGGCCTTTCAGTATCTTTTTCGCTTCGCAAATATGCATCTGGCCCGTCGAATCGAAAAAGCCGATCTCAGGCTCAGTTTCCTGAAGTACTTTAAAACCGCCTTGAATCGCATGCTGGTGCGAAAAGGCCGGGTTTATGTTCACCTGGGACCGGTGATCAATCCGGATATCTGCGTCATTATCGCTGATTTTTTTATGAGGATCATTTCAGTCAACTGGAGTATTGTCTCCGGCACCTGTGACAAAAAACTGGTTGTTATCTTCAGAAACGACGGGATTCGCAAAAACGCCGGTAAAGTGGCTCAAAACAGTTTCGGCCAATTCGGCTCGGCCGGCGGGCACCGCACCATGGCCCGTGCTGAAGCCGCACTATCCGATTTACCGGGGCACATAGACCACCAGGACGATAAAAAGTTTTTGAGATGGATGATTAACCGGGTGGAACGGCGGGCCGGTGAAAAATAGGACCGTCTTCATTCATTTCAGAAAACCTTAAGCGCTGCTAGTGATGATTCACCAACAGCACCTTTCAGTCCCCAAGATAATAAAATATTGCGCTCATGTCTGTTGAAAAACCCGGCATAACAGTGACCATCCTCGGATCCGGCACCTGTGTACCTTCCCTTGAACGCAGTTCGTGTTCCATAATGCTGGAAGTGGGCCGCACCAAATTGTTGTTTGACTCGGGTCCGGGCACCATGCGCCGGCTGCTGAGAACCAACACCAGCATTTTTGATGTGGACTATATTTTTTACAGCCATTTTCATCCGGATCACAGTGCCGAGTTAGTGCCGTTTTTGTTCGCAACCAAGTATCCGGATGCCGGCCGCCGCCAAACGCCATTGACCATCGTCGCCGGGTGGGGATTTGAAGATTTTTTTGCGGGGCTGAAAACGATATACGGCCATTGGATTGAACTGGACCCGGGGTTAGTGGATATCATTCAGATGGACAACCGGTCGACCGATTCACGCCGGCTGAAGGATTTTACGGTCCGGACTGTCCCCGTGGAACACAATCCGGAAAGCATTGCCTATCGCATTAACGGCCCCGGGGGGCATTCGGTGGTATACAGTGGCGATACGGACTATAGCGAAAATCTGATAGCGCTTTCAAAAGATGCCGATCTGTTGATCTGCGAGTCAGCGGTGCCGGATGATTTTCGCGTCAAGGGTCATCTGACACCCTCGCTGGCGGGTGATATCGCTACCCGGGCGGGGATCAAAAAGCTGGTTTTGACCCATTTTTACCCGGAATGCGACGATACAGATATCGAACACGAAGTCCGCAAGGCCTATGACGGCCCCCTGGTGTTGGCAGAGGATTTGATGCGGATCGAGATTGGATCAAAAGCTAATTAAAATTTCTGGTTGCCGGGCAAAAAAGTTCAAGAGGAATTCAACTGGTTGAAGGGATAGGGCATCAGGTAGAAGGTAAGATCTTCAGAGCTGCGGGTTTCCGATCAGCTCATCTTCAACCTTTTACCTTCCACCTTAAACCTTCTGCCTACTTTTACCAGCAACATTCTGATATCGTTAAAAACTTTCAACAGCTAACTAAAATGAAAAAGTAACCCCCATGAGATACTATCCCATAAATCTGGACATTAAGAACCGCAACGTGCTGGTCGTCGGCGGCGGCGGAGTGGGTTCCCGCAAGGTCAAGACATTGCTGTCCTGCGGTGCCCGGGTAACTGTGGTCAGCCGGGAAGTCTCCGCCCAGCTGCAGGCTTTGGGAGCATCCGGTGAAATCAGACTCGAGCAACGATCCTACCAGTCCGACGATCTGGATGGCATGTTTCTGGTGATCGGCGCCACCAACGATGAGAAGTTGAACCGACAGATCAGCAGGGATGCCGAACAGCTCAATACCTTGTGCAATATAGCCGATCGCCCGGAAGTCTGTAATTTCATCCTACCGTCGATTGTTCACCGGGATGATTTGGTTATTACCATTTCAACCTCCGGCAAAAGCCCGGCCCTGGCAAAAAAACTGCGTAAAGATCTGGAAAAGCAGTTTGGCGAAGAATACGGGAAGCTGCTGCGGCTCATGGGCTCTATTCGTAAAAAACTCTTGCGGCAGGCACACGCGCCCGAAGCCCATAAACCTATTTTTGAGCAGCTGATAAACAGTGACCTGATTGGGATGATTCAGGAAAATAAACTTGAAGATATCAACGCGTTGTTATTTGACATATTGGGCGAAGGTTATAAATTTGAAGAGTTGATGAAAAAGGAATAGGTTCAGGGTTCAACGTTCAAAGGTTCAGAGGTTGGCCCGTCTTTTATAGCGGGCTAACATCCTGAAGCACAAGAGGAAAATAATCGCAATATGCGGATCTTTGAACGATGCGCCACAATTTTTAACCCTGAACGGTGACCCCTGAACCCAGAACCTTTGAAGGCAGGCTAATGGAAATATTCATCATAATTTCGATTCTGTTCTACATGCTCAGTACCGTGGCTTATTTGGTGTTCTTGTTTCTTCAAAAAAATTATGCCCAACGGATCGGATATTATCTAATTGTGGCCGGTTTTGTATGTCACACGGCAACCATCGTCCTGGGCTTTGTCAAAAGCGGTCATTTGCCCGTCGGCAACTTACAGGAAACGCTTACGCTGGCGGGTTGGGCCGTTGCGGCTGGGTTTCTGATATTTCAGTACAAATTTAATTTAAAAATACTGGGTATATTTGCCGCGCCAGCAATTACCCTGATTGTGGTTCTGGCCACCCTGGTTTCCAGCGAACCCTACCAGACAACCAAAGTGTTTAAAAACTTCTGGTTGATCTCCCACGTTTTGGCCATCTTTTTCGGCGAGGCCTTTTTTACCCTGGCAGCCGGGTTGGGGGCGCTCTATCTCATTCAGGAAAATGCCATTAAAACCAAAAAGCATCGGTTCTTTTTTAGGCGTTTACCGTCACTTGAACTGTTGGATTCAGCCGGTTATGCCTGCATCGTTGTGGGATTTTCCCTGCTCACCCTGGGACTGACGACCGGCCTGGTATACGCCAAATCCTACTGGGGGCGCTTCTGGAGTTGGGATCCCAAAGAAGTCTGGTCGGCTATTACCTGGATTTTCTATGCCGTCTTGCTGCATGAAAGATTGACGGTGGGCTGGCGGGGTCGCCGATCGGCCATCATGGCCATTATCGGCTTTGGTGTGCTTCTTTTTACTTTCCTGGGTGTCAACCTGCTGCTGGAGGGTCATCACGGAGAGTTTACCAGATAAAGGTTTCAGTGTTCAGGTGTCAGTACTTTCTAGCCCCTCACCTGAAACCTGAAACCTGAAACCTTTTAATTTTATAGCAGATAGATTTTGGGGGCTCTAAAGGCTTACACTTTTAAACCATATGAACGAAATCGTCCTGATAGGCATCAACCACAAAACAGCCCCGGTGGAGGTAAGGGAGTGTATTGCCTTTACAGAGGAGGAGTCGGTATCCGCCCTTCGGGCCTTATCCGGCAACCCCTTTATCAGGGAAGTGCTCATTTTTTCCACCTGCAACCGGGTGGAGGTGCTGGTGGTTGCCGCCAACAAAGCCGAGGCCATTGACGCAACCAAGGACTATATTGCCGAGGCCAACAAAATACCGCGGGCCGAATTTGAGGATTCCCTTTATATCCATGAAGGTGACGAAGCGGTGCGCCATATTTTCAGGGTGGCTTCCAGCCTGGATTCCATGGTGGTGGGCGAGCCCCAAATTCTCGGACAGGTAAAAGATGCCTACCGCACGGCCACAGAGGTCAAGGCATCCGGTGTTATTTTAAATCGTCTTTTGCACCGAACCTTTTTTGTGGCCAAACGAATCCGCACCGAAACCGGCATCGGGGACCATGCGGTATCCATCAGTTATGCGGCCGTAGAACTCGGGCGCAAAATATTCGGGTCGCTTGAAAACAAGAATGTGCTCCTGGTGGGTGCCGGGGAAATGGCTGAACTGGCCGTGGAACATCTTATCCGGAATAAAGCAGGTCAGATTTACGTGGCCAACCGCACATTTGAAAATGGCGTCGAACTGGCCCGACAATTTAACGGACAACCCATCCGATTTGAGGAGATCACCGATTCCCTGGAACGGGTCGACATCCTCATCAGTTCAACGGGTTCGCCGGATTATGTCATTACCCGGGATCAGGTCAAAGGCGTTATCCGAAAACGGCGCAACCGGCCGCTCTTCTTTATCGACATTGCCGTTCCCCGGGATATAGATCCCCAGGTAAATCGGCTGACCAACTCCTACGTATACGATATTGACGATTTACAAGGTGTCATCGATGACAACATTGAAGATCGCCGACGCGAAGCTGTCAAAGGTGAAAGGATCGTGGATGAGGCGGTCATTCACTTTCGGGAATGGTATGCCGGCTTGGAGGTGGTGCCCACCATTGTGGCCTTGCGAAATAAGCTGGAATCCATTGCCGAAACCGAAATCAAAAAAACGCTGCAATCCAATAAAGTCCCGGAAGTAAGCAGCGGGGCGATTGAAAAAATGGCCGCGGCGCTGATCAATAAGATCATGCATGATCCGACGATGTTCCTAAAAAAAGACACTATGCCCGGTGACAAATCCAAGCATATCGACACGGTTAGAAAGCTTTTTAAGTTGGATGAGTAAGTTTGCCCGTTGTCCATCGTCCATTGTCCGTTGCAATTGGGCTGAGAACCAATACCGGATCTGTTATCAACGAACAACTGACAACCGACAACTGACAATATTTGCGGAGGAAATATTATGAAAAAAACCGCCTTTTTGTTTCCCGGACAAGGCTCCCAAAGCGTGGGGATGGGAGAAGAGCTTTATCGGGAATATGACGTGGCCCGGGAAATCTTTGATATGACGGAAGAGATTTCCCGCATAAATATTTCTAAACTATGCTTTAAAGGCCCGATGGAAGATCTGACCACGACGGTTAATCTTCAGCCGGCCGTAACGGCGGTGAATCTGGCCTGCCTGGCGGTCATCGAAAAAGAAAATACTGAATTTCACTATTGCGCCGGTCACAGCCTGGGCGAATACAGCGCGCTGTCGGCAGCCGGTGTCCACCAAAAAGAAGATACGGTAAGCCTGGTTTTCAAAAGGGGCGAGCTGATGCACCGCGAAGCGATCCGGAATCAGGGCGCCATGCATGCCATCGTGGGGCTTCCCATCGACGAGGTGACCGAACTGGTCACCGAGGTCCAAAAAGATGGGCTCGTATCGGTTGCCAACCACAACACCGAGGTGCAGATCGTCATTACCGGGGCCCCGGAATCGGTTGAAAAGGTGTCTGCCCTGGCGGTTGCCAGGGGCGCCAAGTCGGTCCCCCTGAACGTCAGCGGCGCCTGGCACAGCGAGTTGATCAAAGGTGCCGAAGGTGAGTTCAAGGCATTTCTCGATACCACTGATTTTTATAAGCCCGATAAATCGATCCTGTTTAACGTCACGGCCGACACGTCCGACGACCCCGATGATATCAAAGACATCATGGGACGCCAGCTGTGCAGCCCCGTGCGCTGGTATGACATTATTTCCCGGTTGATGGATGAAAAAGTAGAGGTCTTTGTGGAAGTCGGCCCCGGCAGGGTCCTGGCCGGATTGTTAAAAAAAATCCTGCCACGGGAATATCCGGCGAAAACCTATAATGTTGCCAATATGAAACAGCTTGAAAAGTTTCTCAAGGAGGTTTAATTAGTTCGCAGATAACGAAATAATTAAGTGCTTGGTTTTTCGTGTTTTGTATTTGGTATACGCGTATTCGTCTGCCTCGGTTCGCCTGGTTGCCAAACACCAAACACAACAAACTAAATACACTCGTAAAAAGTTGCCTTTCTGACTTTTTACGAAGCTAAAAACTTTCCTCTTTACAATGTTTTTAGTTTGTGATACTTAGTTCCATTTTTAATGATGAAAAAAATGGGGGTTCATGAGGTCTAATCATGAAAAAGAAAGATAAAGAGTACTTTAAAAAATATCTTACCGAACGGCTTGAGGAACTTCTAAGCCAGGCAGACGATACCGTTTCCGGAATGACCGAAACCAAGGAAAATTTTCCGGACCCCACGGATCGTGCGGCCCTTGAAGCAGACCGCAATTTTATGCTTCGGATTCGTGACCGTGAAGCCAAGCTGATCAAGAAAATCAAATCTGCCCTGGAACGGATTGAAAATGATACCTACGGGATCTGTGACTCCTGCGGCGAAGATATTTCGCTCAAACGCCTGAAAGCCAGACCGGTAACCACCCAATGCATTGACTGTAAGTCCAAAGAGGAGGCTTTAGAGAAAGCCCTTGGATTATAAACAGCATGCGGGCATCGACCTTCACATTCATACGACAGCGTCTGACGGCACATTCACTCCTTCGGAAATCGTTGCCCACGCCATAAAACTCAAGCTAAAGGCCATCGCAATCACGGACCACGATACGCTGGCCGGTTCAGGCGATGCGTTAAACAGCGGCATTCCTGCCGCAGTAAAATTCCTGACCGGTGTAGAAATCAGTGCGGCCCCCCCTCCCCTGTATCACCAGGCCGGAAGTTTCCATTTGTTGGGTTACTCGATCCGCCTCGATGATCCCGTATTGAATCGAACCCTTGAAAAACTCCAGGCGGCCCGGAAAAACCGCAATCCGGCAATTATTGATCGGCTGAATGCACTGGGAATTTCCATCAGCCTGGATGAAGTTCGCGAGACAGCCGGAGACGCCCAGCTGGGAAGACCCCATATTGCCCAAATGATGGTCAAAAAGGGGGTGGTTTCATCAATCGATGAGGCCTTTGATCAATTTCTGGGGGCCGATAAACCCGCTTATGTGGATAAATACCGCGTCAAATGCTCCCGTGCGATTGAGGCCATCCTGGGAGCCGGCGGCATCCCGGTACTGGCTCATCCGGGTTTGCTGGAGTATGAAAGCGACCAGCAGCTCGATGAATTGGTCGGCCACGTAAAGCAGATGGGCATCCAGGGCATCGAGGTGTATTATCCGGAGCACACGGCGGATCAAACCGCCCTTTTCAAAGAGCTGGCACGGCGCCATGATCTGCTGATGACGGGCGGAACCGATTTCCACGGCGGCATCCATCCGGAGATCGAAATGGGGACGGGTAAAGGCAATTTGTTTGTGCCATATGAGCTATACCAGAAGCTTCTTCATCATAAAAAATGAACATTGAACATCGAATAATGGTGTCGCTGCGCTCCACGATTATTATCAGGTTCTTCATATGGCTACTTTTAAATGAGCGTTGAGGCTGGAAACGAGAACCGCTCCTAGTTCTCCTGGTTTTTCAGTATCTTTCATTCGACGTTCGATGTTGGGCGTTCGATGCTTGTCCGCCTCGGGCGGATTCGATGTTTATCTTTTAACAAACAATTTTTTGATATGAATACTTCAACGGAAGCCAGGGATCCTTCGGGAGTCGAAAAATATCTGCAGTATGAATTCAGCAATAAAGAATTGCTGCGCGAAGCCCTGCGGCACAGCTCATATGTTAATGAGCTGGCCCACGAGAATCTGCAGGATAATGAACGGCTCGAATTTCTCGGCGACGCCGTCTTAAACCTGATTGTCGGTCACATTCTCATGCGCCGCTATCCGGACGTCAAGGAGGGGGAACTCTCCCGACGGCGGGCCAATCTGGTCAATGAATCCCAGCTTGCAGCCATGGCACGTTCATTTGAGCTGGGCGCATATATTCAGCTTGGAAAAGGCGAAATCCAAACCGAAGGACGTGAGAAAAATTCCATCCTGGCCGATACCTTCGAAGCACTGGTTGCGGCCATCTACCTGGATGGCGGATTTGACGCGGCCTTCACGTTTATCGAAACAAACTTTTTGCCGCTGATGGATCGTTTGCATTCGACCGCCAACAATTACGACTACAAAAGCCAGCTCCAGGAAAAGGTTCAGGTCGGTCACGGGGCCATGCCGGATTACCACATCATCCGCGAAGACGGCCCGGATCACGATAAAACCTTCTGGGTAGAATTAAAAGTCCTCGATATTGAAACCCAGGGAAGCGGAAAGAATAAAAAAGCCGCCGAACAGGAAGCCGCGCGCAAAGCCTTGGAGATTCTTGAGGAAGAATCTCCATGAGCGCCCCCCCTGCAGGGGGACTCTAGGACCTCCGCCTGCGGCGGATTAAGGACCGGCCCTGCGGGCCTTGAGGTCGGAGGCTCAAAGCTTTTGCCTCAAACCTTAATCCGCCGAAGGCGGAGATCCTCAAGCCCCGCGATAAGCGGGGCGATCCTCCAACGGAAAATGGGATTTTACCCACATCATGTTAGCGGCGCAAAACATGAAAGAACCACAAAGGCATCGACCGTTTATAATCCCCATCTTCCTCCCCCACGCCGGTTGTCCGCACCAGTGCGTGTTTTGCAATCAGGTCCCGATTACAGGTGCACACCGACAGATCTTTGAGCCGGATGCAGTTCGTCATCAAATTAAAAAATTTCTAGCGTATAAAAAAGAAACCAGAACATCCGTCCAAATCGCTTTTTTTGGCGGCAACTTTCTGGGATTGACACCCGAGAAGATCAAATCCTTACTCGAGCTTGCCGGCGAGTTTGTCAGCCGGGGCCTCGTGGACGGCATCCGGTTTTCCACCCGTCCCGACACCATCGATGCATCCCGCCTGGATATTCTCGCAAATTACCCGGTATCGATGGTGGAACTCGGTGTGCAGTCCATGGATGACCGGGTATTGGCCCAATCCGGCCGGGGGCACACTGCATCCGATACCATTCGTGCGGTTACCTCTCTTAAAAAGCGGCAGCTAGACGTCGGGTTGCAGATGATGGTGGGTCTGCCCGGAGACAGCGAGACCCAATCGCTGGCTTCCGCCCGCAAAATTGCGGATCTGCGCCCGGACTGCGTCCGCATATATCCAACGGTGGTGGTGGCAAACAGCCGGCTGGCGCGATGGTATCAAAAAGGCGAATATCAGCCCCTGTCTCTGGAAGATGCCGTCACGCAGGTAAAGAAGGTCTGCCTGCTATTCCAGCACGAGGGTATAAACGTCATCCGGATGGGATTGCAGGCCACCAAGGATCTGGCGGAGGGATCAACCGTTTTAGCGGGACCCCACCACCCGGCCTTCGGCCACCTGGTCTATTCGGAAATTTTTAATGATACGGCCCTGGCGGCTATCGAATCGGTCGGATTCAGAAAAGATTCACTGTCTATTTATGTAAATCCCCGCAGCATCTCCAAAATGCGGGGGCTGAACAATTCAAATATTAAAAAGCTTGCAAAACAGTTTCGATTTGATTCGGTGGAAGTCAGGCCGGATAAC
>JAFDCJ010000242.1 GCA_019312835.1 Deltaproteobacteria bacterium | reverse complement strand
CGAACCACTAAAAAATTTTTTGAGCCCCTGGCCCGGCAGCTGGTCAAGTGCAATCCGGATATCACCATCATCAGCGAATCCCCCAAACCTTATGAGGATGCGCTGATGATGAAGCGGGTTATTCAAAATTTATCAAAGAAATAAAGATTTAGTTCGGAGTAATTTGGATTTGGCTAGAAAAATGATTAGAATCCATGATAAATTTTGAAAGTTATTTGTTATTGGTTATCAGTTATTGGTAGAAAAGGAATAATGTCTATTTTCGATTTTGCCCCCCCAGATTTACTGGGAAATGAGGAAGCAAGCAGGACGAGAGCCTTAATCAGGATTTAGGATTGCTGCTGTTTCATAGCAAGTCTGTCGTTCGATTCTAATAACCAATAACTAATAACTAAATACGGGAGGTACTATATGGATCTTGGAATAAATGGGAAAATAGCCCTGGTTACGGCCGCCAGCCGGGGATTGGGACGGGGATGTGCGGAGCAACTGGCTGCCGAGCATTGCCGGGTTGCGATCTGCTCCCGCGACGAGGCCGGCGCCAAACAGGCCGCCGCAGAAATTGCCGATCGCACCAACGCGGAAGTTGTCGGTTTCGGTGCCGATGTGAGCAAAGCTGAAGATGTCGACCGATTGCTGGCGGATGTCAGGCAATCCCTGGGGGACCCCGAAATCCTGGTGACCAATGCCGGCGGCCCGCCACCCGGGACGTTTGCCAGCACGGCCCTGGAGGATTACGGAAAGGCCCTGAACCTCAACCTGATGAGTGCGGTCCATCTGATACACGGGGTTGTGCCGGCGATGAAAACCAGGGGTTGGGGCCGCATTATCGCCGTCACCTCGATTTCCGTCAAACAGCCCATCGCCAACCTCTTGCTGTCCAATATGGCCCGGGCCGGGCTGACCGGCTTTCTGAAAACCATTTCGACTGAACTGGCGCCCCATGGCATCACCGTCAACGCCTTGCTCCCGGGAACACATAAAACATCACGGATTGACCAGCTGATTAAAGACACCGCCCAACGATCGGACAAATCCGAGGAACAAGTCTACCAGGAAATGGTGGATAATATCCCCAGCAAGGCCATCGGCGACCCGGCCGACTTTGGCGCGGCGGCCGCCTTTCTGGCCGGTAGTCAGGCCCGGTATGTCACCGGCCAGAGTCTACTGGTTGATGGGGGGCGATACAGCGGCCTTCTATAAAGTCACAACTGCGAAGGCGCATGTGCGTTAACATAAGGAAAATCTCTTTGGTTTGGTAATACTATAAACGGATTCGACAACTGAGGCGGTAATCCCAGTTTTTTATATTATTGGATGCCCCTGTATTCCGATGGGGGATAAATACCTCAGAGAGCGCAACACAAAAAGGAGGATTAAAATCATGTTCCGTAAAAAGGGAACCGCAGAGAAAAAGCAACTGTTGGAAGGTGTTCATTTGAGCACCCTGGTGCACGGCGAAAAAACATTGATGGGCCAATTCAGCGTCGCGAAAGGATCCGCCATCCCGGCGCACTCCCATCCCCATGAGCAGACCGGATTTATGGTTTCCGGCAAGCTGCGCTTCAATATCGAAAATGAGGTAATGGAAGTGGAGGCCGGTGACAGCTGGTGCATACCCGGCGGGGCCGAACATGGGGTGGAGGCCCTGGAGGATTCGGTGGTGATCGAAATTTTTTCCCCGGTGCGGGAGGATTACCTCCCCTAATTACAGAAGACAGATAACAGAAGACAGATGACAGATGATAGAGGACCGAATATAGCAACTCGGATTATTCGATCTGTCAATCCTGCCACTGGACTTCATACATCCGCAGGGGCTGTTCGAATCCTTTGAGGGCGTGTTCGCCCTTATCTGCAAAGGCAAACGATTTTCCCAGGCACAGGTCCTTTATAACGGGTGCAACCAGGATCTGGTCGGGATCGGCTTTATCACATATCCGGGAGGTCAGCTGTACCGTGGATCCGAACAAACGTTGGTCTTCCTCAACCGGCTCCCCGGCACAAATACCAATGCGCACATTGATACTGGCTTCCGGGCGCTGTTGATTGTGAGTCGCCAGGGCCTGCTGGATAGCGATGGCACAGTCCACCGCCTGGGATGCGGATGTAAAGGAGACCATGAAGCCGTCACCGGTGTGTTGAATTTCTCTGCCGCTGTGTAAGGCCAAAATCTCCCGAATCAGGGCGTTGTGCGTGCGAAAAACCTCAATCGCCTCCTGGTCGCCCAGCCGGGTTGTGATGGCGGTGGAATCCTTCATGTCGGTGAACATGATCGTTCGAAAAGCAGAATCCACGTGCGATTCATCAGCCGGGACTGCTCCGGAGACGGCAGGTTGGGGATCTTCGATACGGCCCAGGAATGCCTCAACCGCATCAGGGTCTACTTCCATGATTTTGTGGGGAACAGACCCGTGGGCTTCTGCATGCAGCTGCCGGACTTTTTCCTTGGCCGGAGCGTCCATCAGGCAAAAGACGGCGCCGCGACTCTCATCGAACCAGTAGGTCATCAATTTTACGCCGTATTTATCCTGCAGCATCAGATCTTTCTGGTGCGCATCCGCTACCGACTCGGCGGTCGCGCCGATGCTTTCATGGCGATCCATATAGATGGGCATACCATTCTCCTCGCATTTCCCCCAGTTTACGGAAGGGGCGCTTCGGTGTAGGCGACATTGGCCTCCTCGGATTTATACAGGGGAAGCGGCCTATGCTTTCGAATATCATCCACCCAGTTGGGGTTTAGCAGGATGGATTTGGCGCTGAGAATGACATCGGCATCCTCAAGGGCATCCTCTGCGGTAGCGCGATCATAAATCTTGCCGCAGATCATGATCGGTAAATCCGTGGCTTCGCGCGTAATCCGTGCCATGGTTTGATCGGTGCCAAACGCCGTTGTGCTGTAATCGTAGGTGGAAACCGAAATGGCATCGATGGGTTCCGCTGACAGCAGCTTGATGATCTGATGCCATTCCGCTTTGTCCTGATAAAGGGACACCTCCATGTCGACCACCCCCCAGTTCGAGATCCTGAAAGTCAGCAGGCGGTTCTGTGGAACGACCGGGCGCACGGCCTGGATGATTTCATGGGCAAAACGATAGCGATTCTCAACCGAGCCGCCGTACTCATCGGTTCTGCGGTTGGAATAAGAAGACAGAAAATTGTTGATCAAATAGCCATGGGCCCCGTGAATCTCTATGCCGTCGAAACCGGCGGCGACGGCGCCTTTTGCGGTTTCCACAAAGCCGGTGATGACATGTTGAATGTCAAAAGCGCTCATCGCATCGGGAACCGGATAGGGTGCCCCGGTTAATGGATTATCTTGTGCAGGGCCAATGGCACTGGGAGCGATGACGCGGTTGGCAGGATTAACTTCCGGCCAGGCCATGCGCCCGCAGTGAAACATCTGCATGATGGATACGGCGCCATTTTTTCTGATGGCCTCGACAACCGGCTTCCAGGCTTCGATCTGGCGCTGGGTAACCAGCCGGGCCTGCCCGGGATAGCCCTGGGCGCTTTCATAGTCGGTGACAATCGCTTCGGTATAAACGATGGCCGCCCCGTTTTCAGCCCTTCGTACCAGAAAATCCAGCACATCCTGCCGCGGTATACTGTCGCCCGGTGATGACATTCGTGTCATGGGTGCCACACCGATTCGGTTTTTTAAGGTGAACCCTCCCAATTTAAATGGAGAAAAAAGAACATCGTCGCTCATGTGAAATGCTTCCTTTTCAACAGTTTTTTTAAGGCACGCGTGTGCCATAGACCCAGATGGATTTTAAACGCAGATTTTTAAGGTTTAATTCTAAAAATATTGGTGAGAAAATATGGCTTGTCAAGGGATAGACAACTATTTGCGGAAAGGATTTAAAGACAGCATGTCAGGGTTGTGTTCCTTCGGTCTCCTGATCTTCCGCCTCCCGGGTGGCTTTGGCGACCCTGGCCTGCTTTAACTTTTCTTTCAGAGCTTCATATTGAGTCTTGTCATAGGTGCCGAGCTCTGTGGAATGCATGCGCCAGGTCTGCAGGCAGATGTTGGCATTGTAAAAATCTTCTTCGAGGATAAACTCTTCGTAGCACTTCATCGAATCATTGACGGATTTTACATACAGCTGTTCTTTAAATTCATCGTATTGGGCCTGGTCGAAGGTGCCGGCTTCGATGGCCGTGCTGCGCCAGACATTCAGCCGGATGCGCCCGCTGTAAAAAGCGTCTTTTTCCAGTGAATTTTTAAGTCGCCATAAGGCATTGGCCGCCTCCAGCTTCAGCATTTTCTGCCTGGCTTTTTCTTCCTGGGTCAGCGGCTTCTCATCTTCGGCGTTCCCGAAAGAGGGCAGAAATGCCAGTACTAAAAAGGTGGTCGTTATGGCTAGGATCGTTTTGTTCATTTCAGTTATCAGTTTATAATAAAAAGGCCTCTTGGTCAAAATTCCGGGGTTGTTTCATGGTTTATCCTGATCTGTCCGCTGCAATTTTTCAACCAAAGGGATATCAGCCGGGGCAAAATCAAAATCGTCAAGCTGTGACGGATACACCCAGCGGCCGTCTGCATGGGCGTTCAAAGTTAACTGTCCGTCAATCCATGAGGTGAGATAGGCGAGAAGTCGGATCTTTCCGTGTCCATAGCGGTAGGTACTTTCAGCAAAAAACTTCCCAACCCACACATCGATGCCGAATTCTTCCTTCATTTCCCGAATCAAGCATTCATGCGGGGTTTCATTCCCTTTAATCTTGCCGCCGGGAAATTCCCACTTCCCACCCTGGCGGTCCGTCTCTTTGCGGCGGGCGATCAGAATTTTGTCATCTTTGACAAGAATGGCAGCCGTCACTTTTTGCATGGCTGAATATTCAACTCAATAAACTCAATTAACTTAATCAACATAATCAACTCCACTGCGTAAGCAGTCGCAGACGATCTCCACCGGATGTTTGATCTCCTTGTCGCTGAATTGCTCCATCTGCATCCGACAGGTCGGGCAGTCCGTAACCCCCACTGAACCTGGCGAATTGTTCAGCTTGGCAATCATTTCCGATCCGATTTGTTCGCTCAGATCATAGTGGTCGGCGGTCAGCCCCCAGCTGCCGATCATTCCGCAACAGTGGCTTTTCAAATCTTGAAGGGCAACGCCCGGTATTCTGGTAAGCAGCTGGATGGAGCTGTTGGGGTCCGCCTGAATTTTTAAATGACACGGAGCGTGGTAGGCGATCTGCAGGTTGCGGGTCCCGAATTCAAGCCTGTCGAAATAGGTGTTCAGCAGCGTGCTGATGTGGATGATTTTGCCCTTGACGCTGTCGGTGAATTCATTTTCAAGAAGCGCTTGCCAATCTTCCATTAGGGCAAACCCGCAGGATGAACAGGTCACCACAATATGATCCACTGTATCCGCCAGCGCCTGCCATTTATTCTGGTTTTGGCTGATTTTTATGACCGCCTCTTTTATCATGCCCTTGGATAACATTGGCAATCCGCAACAATGCTGGGGCGGCGTCACGACGGTCATGCCCATGCGCTTTAATACCGTTACAGCGGATTGACCGATGTGGGGCCGAAGATAAGACGTATAGCAACCGGCAAAATACAGAACTCTGGGCGTGCCCCGGCCTTCCTGCTTCTCAATTCTTTCAAAAAGAGAGTTTGTCGCAAAGGCCGGGAAATCACGTCGGGCGGAAATGCCGGTAATATATTGTCCCATGTGCTTGACAGGTTTTAAATCCATCAATGTTTTTAGCGCCGCAGAAAACTTGCGGGTGGTTCGTCCGGCCAACTCGGCATTGACAACCAGTCGATTTGCCAGCGATATCCCAAATTGTCGGACATACTGTGCCCGGGCTTCGATTGCCATTTTGGGTATGTTCACATTGGACGGGCATTCGGCGAAACAGCTGCCGCAGTTGACGCATTGTTCGATAACATGTTGAAAGGTCTTTTCATATAGTGTCCTGTCATCGATAACACCGCTGATCAAGCCCCGCAGAATATTGGCCTTGGCTTTGGGGGCAGCGGCTTCATCACGGGTGAATTTGAAAATCGGGCACATGCGGGTGGCGGCGGTGACCGTGGTGCACTTGGAACAGCCGTGGCATTTTTCAACCTCCAGTTCAAAGCCCTCGCGCCAGTTGAGGGCGGCGTCTTTTAATGCCCTGGCCCTGTAGTCGCCGCCGAAGCGCAGGTGCCTTTCCACCTGATTGGCATCATGGGTGGTGATAATTTCGGGGTTGCAGAGGTTTTTCTCATCCAGCAGGCGCTTGGTTTCCAGGAACAGGTGGTAAATATCCGGGTATTGCTTTTTAATGTAAGCACTGCGGACCCGGCCGTCGCCATGCTCGCCGGATATGGCGCCGCCCAGGGAATGAACCAGCTCAAAGACTTCATCGGCCAGGGGTTTGAGAATCCGGACGTCGTCGGGATCCCTGAGATCGAGCAGCGGTCGGGTGTGCAACAGGCCCTTGGCAATGTGTCCGAAGATGACGAATTTCAGCTGATGGTGGTTCAGGATGGCAGTCAGGCGCTCAAAATAGGGCACCAGCTCATCGGTGGGCACCGCGGCATCTTCTATCAGCGGTAAAACCCGTTTGGATCCTTTCAACTTGTACAAAGTCGGCATGGCCGCTTTGCGGATGTGCCAGAGTTTGGCTTTTTCCTCATCCGACACGGCCATCCGGATATCGGTTGCCAGCCCCTCTGATTCAATGAGCTGCTGAACCTCCCGGGCCTGACGGGAGCAGACCTCCTTTTCGAATCCGTCGAACTCGATCAGCAGGATGTTGTCGACATCACCGGGAATTTTGTCTTTAAGGCTGGGATCGGTCTCTCTGACCAGGCGCAGAAGCGATTTTTCCAGAATCTCGATTCCGGATGGCCCCATGGGCAGGATTTTTTGGACGGCCCTGGCTGACTTGACGATAGCATCAAAGCCGGCCACCACCAGGCTGTCGTGGGAGGGTTTGGGGACCAGCTTGAATTTGAGCCGGGTGACAATTCCCAGGGTTCCTTCGGACCCGGCAAATAGCCGGGTTAAATCCAGCCGTTCGTTTGTTACCAGGCCCCGGAGATTATAGCCGGTGGAATTGTACCGTATGCGGGGATATGAAGCTTCGATTTTCTGTGCCTGGTCGGTGTAGAGCCGGTACAGATTTTTCAGGTTGTCGGGCAGGCGTTCAAAGGGACGGGCAAGTATGTCGGAAAGGGTGAATCGCTGGCCGCTGCTGAGAACGACCTCGGCGTCCACAATATAATCGGCGACGTTGCCGTATTTTACCGATTGGGAACCGCTGGCATTGGTACCGTACATCCCGCCGAAAGTGGCATATTCCCCGCTGGACGGGGCCGGGGGGAAAAACAGCCCGGTTGCTGCCAGCGCCGCTTCCAGCTCGCCGAACCGATACCCCGGCTCGCACTCAAAAAAGCCCTCGCTGGCATCGATGTTGATCAGGCGGTTCATGTGGCGGGTGAAATCGATCACGATGCCGGTGCCGATGGCCGAGCCGCAAAGCCCGCTGCCGGCTCCCCGGGAGTGAATCGGCAGCCCCCGGGCCGAGGCAAATTCAACCGTGCGGATGACATCCTCGGTGGATCTGGGATATACCACCGCGGCAGGCTGACGGCGGTAGATGCTGGCATCGGTCGACAGCATGTAAACCCGGATCGGGTCCCAATAGACATCCCGCTGATTTTTTGGCGCAGTTCTTGGAATATATTGTTGTTTAGATCGGTCAATTTGTTTTTCGTAATTTAACACACGATTCTTATCATTTTCAGAAGTTACTCGGTTTATTTCACCACCCGCTTCGCTCGAGGCACAGAGAAAGTTTGTTTTTCACCGGGCGGGAGAGATGACGCCCGGTGAAAAGAATTCAGCCGCTTCGCGGCAGTTTCAGTATGTCTTTTTTGTTGGATCGTCATTTCTTGGTCCAACAACATAAAACGATCTCTGTGTCCGCCGTGTCTCTGTGGTT
>JAFDCJ010000241.1 GCA_019312835.1 Deltaproteobacteria bacterium | reverse complement strand
TCGATCAGGCGGACACCGACGCCATGGATTTTGCCAAACAGACCATGACCATGAACCTGATGGCGGAAGATGCCCAGGAGGGCATTCAGGCGTTTATTGAGAAGCGGGAACCCACCTGGAAGAACAAGTAATAAAAGAGAACCGTAGAATATCGAATATCGAATAATGAATGTTGAAGGAAGGAATGCTATCGTTTAATGCTGAAAAAAGAGAGTGATCCTATTGATGCCTTTTCTTTCCTTTTTTAGCGGTTCTAATACTGGTGACAAAAATGGAAATCAACTCGTTCGTTTCTTGAATCAGTGGATCAAGCTTTGAGCTTGATTTTATTAGCGTGGCTCTCACAATCATCAATAACCAGACTCTTGTTTCGCGTAATTCTTTTAAGCAGACCCTCATCTTGTGAATGAAATCAGCGCGTGATTCTGCGCCCTGGGCTTCACCATAATTGGGTGCAGGAGAGGTGCCGCAACGCAACAATTGCCCAGCAATATGATTGCCCACCCTTGTGTTAGGTAGATCCTCGATCATTCGAATAATTCGAACAGCAAAATCGATTAATCTTTCTTCAAGATCATAGACTTTCTCCCCGAATTCTTCGGTCTGCCTGGTATTTGGCATATAGTACCTCCTTTCACCCCTAGTTGCTTTCTGATTCGTCAAACTTCGATATTCAGTATTCGATATTCGTTATTCGATATTCTATGTTATAATTTCGCAGCAAGACGGGCCCCTTGATTGATGGCCCGTTTGGCATCCAGTTCGGCTGCGACGTCGGCGCCTCCAATTAAATGAACCGGCATTCCGGCACTCTCCAACTCATCTTTGAGATCTCTTCGCGGTTCCTGTCCGGCGCAGATGATGACGGTATCGACCTCTAAAAGCGTCGGTTCGTCTTTGAGCGTAATGTGCAAACCCCGGTCATTTATGCGCCGATAGGTGACGCCATTGATCATTACGACGTTGCGTTGCTTGAGGGTCACCCGATGAATCCATCCGGTGGTTTTCCCGAGGGTCTCCCCGATTTTGCTCGTTTTACGCTGCAACAGGTAGACCCGGCGTTCGGCGGAAGATTTCGAGGGCCGGGCTTGCAGCAAACCGCCCGGATGCAAATAGTTAATATCGACCCCCCATTCTTTTAAAAAGGCATCCCGATCGAGGCTGGTGGATGAATGAGCCTGAGTGACATATACGGCAACATCAAATCCGATGCCGCCGGCCCCGATGATGGCAATTCGCCGGCCGACCGGTTTCTTGTGCAGCAACACATCCACATAGCTTAGCACATTGGGGCTATCGACACCTTCAATGTCCGGTTTTCGAGGCGTGACACCGGTAGCCAGCACAACTTCATCGAATTTTTCCCGTAAGAGGTCACCGGCGCTGGCCTTCGAATTAAAGCGGGTTTTCACACCTGCAAGTTGCAGCTGTTTGTCAAAATAGCGGATGGTTTCGTTAAATTCCTCTTTGCCGGGGATCTGATTGGCCATGTTAAACTGTCCGCCGATCTTGTCGTCCCGTTCGAACAGCGTCACCTCATGACCCCGTCCGGCGGCGATGGTCGAGCAGGCAAGGCCGGCCGGCCCGGATCCCACGACGGCGATTTTCTTTTTCTTGGTTACCGGCCGGTATTGCAGCTCGGTTTCGAAACAGGCCCGTGGGTTGACCAGGCAGGAGCATATTTGGCCGAGAAATATGTGATCCAGACAGGCCTGGTTGCAGCCAATACAGGTATTGATTTCATCGGCCCGATCCTCTGAGGCCTTTTTAACAAAATCGGCATCGGCCAAAAAGGGACGGGCCATGGAGATCATATCGGCATCACCGCGCGCCAGCACCGCTTCGGCCACCGCCGGCGTGTTGATACGGTTGCTGGTTACCAGGGGCACAGAAACCTGTCCTTTCAATTTGGCGGTTACCCATGTAAAGGCTGCCCGCGGCACGACCGTGGCAATGGTCGGGACCCGGGCTTCGTGCCAACCGATGCCGGTATTGATAATCGTTGCACCGGCCTGTTCTATTTTTTGAGCTAAGGTGACGACTTCCTCCCAGGAACTCCCGTTTTTTACCAGATCGAGCATGGAGAGCCTATAAATGATAATAAAGTCAGAACCGGCCTTTTCCCGGACATGTCGGACAATTTCAACGGGAAATCGAATGCGATTTTCAAAACTTCCGCCCCACTCATCGGTGCGCTTATTGGTTTTAGATACGATAAACTGGTTGATGAGATACCCCTCGGAACCCATTATCTCCACGCCGTCATAGCCCGCCTTGCGGGCCAGTACGGCACAGGCGGCATAGTCCCGGATGTGCTGCTCGATTTCCTCTCCTTCCAGGGCCCGGGGCTTGAAGAAATTTATCGGGGCTTTGATATCCGAGGCACTCACCAGGTTTTCATGAAATGCATACCGTCCGGTATGCAGGATCTGCATCGCAATTTTACCGCCCTCCCGATGAACAGCTTCGGTGATGATCTTATGTTTGTCCGCTTCCTCGTCAGTGGTCAGTTTGGCAAACCCGTCGGCGCCGCAGCCGACCGCATTGGGTGCCACGCCACCCGTAACGATAAGCCCCACACCGCCCCTGGCCCTTTCGGCATAATACGCGGCCATGCGCTCGAACCCGTTGGGGGCTTCCTCAAGCCCGGTGTGCATGGACCCCATGAGAACCCTGTTTTTCAAAGTGGTGAATCCCAGGTCCAGTGGAGATAATAAGTGAGGATACCTTGATTGTTTCATAGAGAACTCCTATAGAAAAATTCCAAATCACCAGCACCAAATATCAAACAAATCACAAATTCCAATATCCAATGACCAAAACGGTACGCTCAGGTTTGGAATTTTGGTTTTTGGTCATTGATATTTATTTGAAATTTGGTGCTTGTGATTTGAGATTTGATTAATTTATAGAAATCATAACGCGTTAGTAAAGCAAGTTGTTTTCCAAATTCATTCACTTTTGCGATGAAGTGCAATCATGGTTATATCATCAAACTGAGGGGCGTCACCGATGTGATCGAATATATCCTCTTTAATTAGCTCGATTTGCTGGGACACCGTTGGGGCAGGCTTTTCCAGTCGGGCTAAAAACCGTTGCTTGGAATACAATCGTTTTTCGGGCGACAGTGCTTCCGTTACGCCGTCGGTATACCCGATCAAAAAGTCATCGGGTTCCATTTGAACTTGCTCGACCCGATACTCCATGTCGGTCATCATGCCGACGGCCGGGCCGGTTGCGGTTAAGCGCTGTTTTATCCCTGATCGATTGAAAATGATAAGCGGTTCGTGCCCGCCGTTGACATAGGCCAAGTTTCCGCTTTGCGGATCCAGAACACCGAAGAAAAGGGTTGCAAACAAGCCTTCCTCGCCGTGCTCATGGGCGATATAATCATTGGTGAGGGATACGGCATGCAACGCCTGGAAAAGCGGATTCCCGGTTGAATTGGGATCCTGGTTGTCGCTGCCCGGGACCGAAACCCCCTGTAACGTGATCTGGCCTGAAAATACGCGGATTAAACTTCGAAACAGTGCCATAAACAACGCCGATCCGATGCCCTTGTCACAGACATCGGCGATGACCAGGCCGACGAGATCTCCCGGCAGCAAAAACGCATCATAGAAATCACCGGATACCTCCCGGGCAGGATGGAAGTAAAAGGCGATTTCCCAGCCCGGAAGTTCCGGGACCCGGGTCGGCAGAAAATCCAGCTGTATTTTTCTTCCCTTTTCCATCTCCGCCTGGAGAGCCCTGGAATAGGTTTCGATCTCTTGTTTGGCCTGTTCCAGGGAGCGGTAGGATTCATCCAATTTTGAATAGAGCCTGGCGTTTTCAAGCGCACTGGCGATCTGACCGGCGGTCAGCAGCATTAAATCGGCCGTTTCCTGGTCAAAGTGGTCCGGTTTGTCATGCAGCAGGGTAATGATGCCCATTAAGTTGTCACCGCGAAGAACAGGCACGGCCAGGGCCGATCCCACTGCATAGGGTTGGTTGGGCAGATTCACCCAGCGGTCATCGTTTCGGGTATCGGCAATTAAACCGATTTTTCGATTCCGTCTAACCCAGCCTGCGAGTCCTTCATCGAAAACCTGCCCGATGATTTTGGAACGTTGCTCCGGTGTGGGGTCGGCGCGCGTTAATATGCCATGGGTAACCGCCCCTTTATCATCCAGCAGAAACAGGCTTCCCTTGTCCGCGCCGGTGAGTTCCGCCGAGACTTCCAGGGTTTTTTGCAAAAGCCTGGTCAGCACGTGTTCTTTGGCGGAAGACCGTGCAAAGGTTACAAAATTTTCAAGCAGGCGGCTCTGGATCTGGAGGGCCGACTTTTCGCTTTTCAACCTTTTGAGCTCTTGCTGCAGTTTATCCGGTTGCTTCAATTTTATCCTCGTTTGCAATTAGAAACCGGGGCTTTCACAAAGTCGACCGGCAACATTGAGTCAACGACCACCCGCAAAGCGGGTGGCTTGGATTTGCACGCCTCGGGCGTGTTTCCCCGCCCTATGGGCGGGGGAAGACAAATGCGGTTGTAACCGGGTGATAGTCCCGCCAAGGCGGGATTTGAAAACAACCAATCAAATGAGAAGTAAGGTTTTTGTCTTCGCGAACGGGAGAAATATTATTTGACGATGGTGGTTCGAACAGGGTATAAACACCTATCAAAATTTTGCATTACAGAGCACCATACATGAGATGACGGAATAAGACAACTCCTTCTCCTGCGGTATCTTGGATGGCGTGCACATTGCCGTCGAATACGCGCCAAAATGGGTTAGAAGCTATCTCAAAAATGTCTTTTGGCCTCCCGCCTCGGGCGGGATTGGTGCCTCGCTTCCCGGCGCTGCGGGATGACCCATCGATTTTAATGTTGTTTGTGGGCCTTAAATCATCGAAATCATGATGTATTCCTGCGGTTTAAGGCCACCGGCAGGATACGGTCAGAGGGTCATCCCGGCATGCCGGGAAGCTCGGCCCCGCCGCGATCTTGAATCAATCCGCCTCGGGCGGATTTGAGATGGCTTCTAGAAACCGCTGCCGGCCCGCTTTACAGATTGCGAATCGCTCTGATTCCGATTCATCTTTCTTTATCGCTATCAATGGGGGTGATCGGTCTTATGTTCGAACGAATTATCGTCGCATTAAAATTCGGTCCGGCAAGTTTGTCTGCCCTGAAAAAGGGAGTGGAAATAGCGCGCCTGACCCGTGCCGAACTTCACATTTTCCATGCCATGGATTATCTTTTGCAAGATCTTGAAGCCAATGATCCCAAACTGATCGAAGTCAAGCATGAAACCGGCAAGCGTTTTGAATCCGACATTGCGCCGCTTGTGGGAGACTTGCAAAATGTATTGTTTAAGTGCCTGCCGGCAGATCCTGCCCTGGAGGTTTGCAAAATGGCACGCGATATTCATGCCGATCTCATCATACTGGGTTGTCATCAGCTTAAGGAGAAAATTGGCATGGGCCGGGTCGATTACGTCGGAATGACCATCCTCGAGAAAGCACCATGCCCCGTGATGTTGGTGCCGCTGATCGACTGAAGGGGAAAAAATAGCTCGCAAGTTCGTAAGCTTTTAAGTTCTTAAGCTCATGTGTTCTTAAGTTCGTAAGCCTTAGAGCTCGTAAGCTCATAAGTTCTTGAGAAAAAGTGGTCTCGGAATTTTTGATTTTCTGATCCTGCAGGCTTACGAGCTTACGAACTCATCAGCTTATGAACTAACAAACTTATGAACTTATTTGTTCTCCCCGAATTCTTCCTTGAGTCGGCTGCCCTGCGCTGCGTATTTGGGATCTGCTGCCATGGGAGCCAAATTAACCAGCGATTCAAAAATCGTCTTGCGGCATCCGACATCCGATAGGTAGCTTCCGATGCTACCGCCGGCATTAATCCGTTTGGTGAACGTAACCATCGTTCGGCTATCATCCAGTCTTTCAAGCACCCATTTAAGCGCTGAATCTGTTACCCGAACATGATTTTCCTTGATGGGTATCACCGCATCCCGCACGGCCTTGCCCCAGACCATGATTTTTCCCGACGGGATGTCGACCCTGGATTCGGTTGTGTATATAACGTCTCGATTCCAGAGCGGCCAGGGAGTTTTAACGATGATATAGAGTTGAAATTTCAGATGGGTGGATGATTTGTCCGGAATTTTTCTGGCCTGGATGCAATTGAAAAACCACCGGGGATACGCCGGGATATCCGCCAGCACCGCTCCGACTACTTCAATCGGTTGATCCAATATCCGGGTACCCCTGAATTCCGATTCAGCATGTTCGGCGAGCTTGCGGGAATGGATCGTGACCCCCTGGCTTTTCTCGACAAATACCCAGTCATCCAAAGCCTCACCGGTCGTCCCATCAAAGATTAACAGAATGCTAAATACAACGAGAATTGCTATTATTTTCATCGTATGATGATAAGCACGTTGGAAATGGTATAATAACAGAGGACAGAAGACAGAGGGCAGAAAACACATGACAAAGCGTCAGGAAAAGCACTCTGAGCCATCAATCTGTCTTCTGACATCTGACATCTGTCTTCTGAAATTGTCTGTCCTCTGTCGTCTGTCATCTGTCTTCTGACTAGAACGGCCAGAAACTATTATCGTGCCATATCTCTTCTCTCAGTTCTTTATCAATTTCTGAAAGAAAATGCAGATGCTGGGTCTCCCATTCGGCCAGCCATTTGTACAGGGCCGTTTCATTGGGGTCATGGGCTTCTTCTGCCCGGTCAGAATATAGCTTTATCGCATTTTTTTCCATGGACATGGCGGCGGATATTGCGGCAGCTTCGTAATCGGCTGCAGAAATCTCGTTTTTAAACGCCGCCGTGATAACTTTGGACGCCATCTCTTCGCCGCCTTTTTCGCTATAATCGCCCGGGTTGAATTGATCGCTTTCCTGGTAGGCTTTGTATTGATCGGCCAGAATTTTTACATGTTTGACCTCCTCATCCGCCATCATTTCAAAAAACGCTTTAACCGCCTTGCCGGATGCCTGCTCGGCAACTTTGCTATAAAAGGCCTTGCCTCTTTTTTCCAGCAATATGGCGTTTTTTAAAATCTCTACTGTCCTGTCTTCGCTCATGGTTTTCTCCTCATTTTCGATTAACCGTTTTTTTATAAATTAGGATCTGTCCTCTAAAATGCAAGGGGTTTAATGCTGGGAGGCCAGAAAGCCAAGAGGCTGGGAGGCTGGGAAGCCAGGATGCTGAGAAGCAAACTGACGAAGTGCTATAAAAGGATATCAAAAGCTGACGGGTCTTTTGGCTTGCTGATTTTAAAGCCCTATAGCGATATAGCCTTCCCGCCTCCTAGCTTCCAAGCTTTCCAGCTATTAGACCTTCCAGCCTCCCAGCTTTTTTCGCTACTTCATCGAACCAATCGGCCAGTTTCTGTTCATACCAGCTTTTTAACAAAAAGCCATCCATAAAGCCGTTATGCCCGCCGCGGGGATGGATGATCAATTCGGTAAGGTGATTGAGCCTAAGCTCGTAAAAGTCCTCCACCGGTATGATCGGATCATCCGCAGCGGTAATAATGGTGGTCGGCACCGCCAAATCATCAATGGCATCACCTAAAACAGCATACGCTTTGAAATATTCAGAGGCCGAATTGTAATCACTATACTGGTCAAGCATTTTATCGGTTACGGCCATGATGGTATTCAGTTTAGATACTTCTGAAAAATCATAGGCGTCCGGGAACAACGCCTGTTTGATCTGCAGTGATTGGAGCCATTTTTTCAG
>JAFDCJ010000240.1 GCA_019312835.1 Deltaproteobacteria bacterium | reverse complement strand
GGTGAACGTACTGCCGCAGGGCCCGGCACCGCAGACAGGTCCTGAGCTGCACCGGTTCCGCTATATCGTCACCCTCGACTCGCAGGATGCGATTGTCTTTCACGTGCAGCTTAAGCGGGCACCGCCCACCACAGTCAAAGGTGGAAGTGGTGCGGACGATTTTGACATCGTTCACGGTTTGGTTGACAATTTCAGTGCTCATATTTTTATCCATTTGTTGTTTTCGTTCCGCACTTTTCCCATGGATTCAAGCCTGGAAAGATGTTTTTCAATGTGAACCAGCTCGAACCAGCGAATTAAATCCGGGAAGTCCGGGTAGGCATTATAGTAAAGATGGCGACCCTTGAAATGTTCAATCGATTTTGGCCGGCTTAATTTTTCCAGCAATTTTTGATCTCTGTCATGGATAACCTGCGCATACGCACCGAATCTCTCATGCAAGTTGTCGCTAAACGGGCCGGCATGGCCGCTGGCCACAACTTTTGGCTCAAGGTGCTTTAATTTATCAATTGAAGCCAGAAATTCATTGATGTCGGCAAAGTCATGACCGTAGAATGGCCCAAACGGCGTTAGATCTATATCGCCGGAGAAGATTAGTCCATGCTCGGGAATGAGAAACGCTGTGTGGCCGGGTGTGTGACCGGGCGCATGAATGGCTTCCAGCGTGATGCCTCCCAGGTCAATACGCTCGCCGTGGTTTAGCCGGTGGTCGGTTTCGATGCTGAATGCTTTCTTGTCAAAGTCAAAAAGTCCGGTTAAGTCCAGGCCGCTGCGTTTAAAGCCCATTGATTCAAGGAAATAATCGCGATCTTTTAAATAGCCTGCATCACTTGTGTGACACCAGACGGGGACACGCGCTATTTCCTGGCAGTTAAGACGGTGATCGATGTGGCAATGGGTCAAGATCAATAGATCGATGCCCATTCCTTTGATCGGTGCCAGATTGCGCGTTCCCATCCCGGCATCGATCAACACCCGCAGATTTTTGCCTCTTAAATAAAGGCAAGCACAGAAAGGAAACCGGGATTTGTTTTCACCAGGGATATAAAATATATTCGGTTTTAGCTCAATCATCTTCTCTGCGAGGCTATGGTAGAATCCCATAAAATCCTTAATTTCTTCTCGTCATGCTGGACTTGATCCAGCATCCAGTTTTGTAAAAAGATGAAAAGGCGCTGGATGCCGGGTCAAGCCCGGAATGAAGATCCGACGTATTTGCGACTTTTTACTTTCCGAGACATACTGCTGCGAGGCGTGACAAGGATTTTTAAACAGCTTCTAGTAAAATTTCCAACGCTTAACCATTTCGACCAATTGTTCCGGCTTCGTTTCACCGCCCACAAGTGTCGTTGCGGTTGAACTGAAGTATTTGCCGTCCTTTATGGTGATCAAAGCGCCGGTAACCAGTTCGGTAAAACCATCGGACCAGGTCCATTGGTAGGTGAATACCTTTCCCGGTGTACCGTCATTCAGGGTAACGTCATTTCGGGACACAACCTTATAGCCATCGCTGCCGGGTTCGGCTTGCTTGGCGGCCTCAAGAAATACATTCACATCCAGTGACGCGCCTTTCTTCTGATCACTGACAGAAGCGGTGATAACCGGAAGGCTGTACATGTTCGGGTTGGCGGCACGAAGGACTTCACCGGGCCGCAGCGTGTTGGATTGCCAATTCTCAGGGTAGGCCACCGAAAACCGGTACTCCTTGTTGACATAAAGGCCGGGTTTCTGTTCCGGAAGATCGGAAGCCCAAGCCAGGATCGGCAGCATGATAAGACATGCCAGGGCGACTAGTACACTTATCTTTGATTTCAATTCAGTTCTCCTTCATTAGTTAATCGTAAGTTTATATTTAACCGTATACCGGGCCAGGATATCGTTTACTCTGTCTCGAATATGATCATGGGAAGTGTCTGGCGAGGCTTTAGCAGTGATGGCCACCATAGCACCGTGAATCTTGTCTTCGGTCACGGTCACTTCCAGGGAGGCCAACAGATCATCAATTTTTTCCATCTCTGTCTGGTAGACCTTTCGGATGGCCTGCCAGCGCAAGGCCGGTTTGAAAATTTTGCCCACCGGGGTCAGGGGTACTTCTTCAGTAATAATAACCTCCTTGGGTACCGCCGCGCGTTCGCCGATCTCCTCCTTCAAATAGTCCAGGATTTGTTCCGGGGTGAGTTCGGCGGCTTCCTGGAGTTGTACAAAGGCGACCGGCACTTCTCCGGCGTGAGGGTCCGGACGACCCACAGCGGCGGCCACCTGGACCCCCGGCAGGCGATAAAGGGGATCTTCGATGACCGCCGGGTCGATGTTGTGCCCGCCACGAATGATCAATTCCTTGGTGCGACCGGTCAGCCAGAAGTAGCCATCGGCATCTTTGCGGCCCAGGTCTCCGGTATTGAGCCAGCCTTCTTTGGGCCAGATGCCGCGATTGTGGGCATCGTCCAGATATCCGCTGAAAACATTGGGGCCCTGGATGCACACCGAACCGATCTCGTCGATTTCGGTTTCCCGCAGGAACATGCCGCCTTCGTCGACAATAAAAATTTTCATCTGCATATAGGGCAGCCGCAGCCCGATGGAGCCGATTTTCTGCCGGCCGTGATAGGGATTAAAAGAAGACGCGCAGGTTCCTTCCGTCAGACCGTAACCTTCCAGTATCTTCATGCCGCTGTGAGCTTCAAAGCGCTTGAAAAGCTCGACCGAGAGCGGA
Source organism: Deltaproteobacteria bacterium (assembly GCA_019312835.1). Classification (GTDB taxonomy): domain Bacteria; phylum Desulfobacterota; class Desulfobacteria; order Desulfobacterales; family JAFDCJ01; genus JAFDCJ01. The sequence goes on along the minus strand of JAFDCJ010000240.1, from coordinate 2,850 downwards.
GCCGCCCCGCAAATGGCATAGCGCAGCGATGATATGTCGGCATCGCCGACGGGGATATCGAGCAAGATCGACAGGACGGTTGGAACCGAAGAAAAGGTCACCGCCTTGTAATGGTCGACAATCTTATAAAAATTTTGCATCACCGCCGGATCCCGGTAGCCCCGGGGACCCAGCAGAACGACGTGGGCACCGATTAAAAACGGCGTGGAGCCGGTAACGGTGGTTCCGTTGACGTGGAAAAGCGGCAGGCCGCACAGGGCAGTTTCGCCGGTGTTGAGCTCGGCGGCGGCTGCGAGCATATAGGCCATGGCGGTTTCATTGAAATGGGTGTGGGGCGCCAGTTTGGGGATCCCGGTGGTGCCGCCGGTGTGGTACATGGAGGCCATCTCCCGGGGATCGATGATACGGTTTGAATCCAGTTTTTCACCGCTATAACGGCCGATGATCTCATCGTAGGCGTATATACCCTCCTTTTCATCGCTTGGGCCCATGACCCGGATGACGGCCTTCAGATCCGGCAACGCTTTGCGAACCTTCATGGCCTTCTGCCAGATGTCCGATTCGGGAAACTCGGCCAGTGCGACCAGCACTTTGGTCCCGGCGGCCTGGCAGATTTCGGCTATGGTGGCGGGTTCCAGCAGGGGGTTGATCGGGTTGACGATGCCGGCTGCTTCCCCGCCCCAGAGCACATAGTGGGTATGGGGCAAGTTGGGCAGAAGATAGGAAATGACATCCGTGGGGCCGATACCCAGGTCATGGAACACGTTGGCCGTTCGGGTGATGTTAGCCGTCAGATCCCGGTAGGTCCCCGTCATCGGCCGGTCATAGGTGTCACTCGAAAGAAAGAAGCTGATCGCCGTCGCATCCGGGTTAATGGCAGCACCTGTTTTTATCAGGTCATAGGTATTGAAAACCGCCATGCGCTCCTCAAGCGGGGTGCTTTCAAAGGCTTCAATGTCGCTGGTATCTTTGAATTTTACCTCTTCCATAAAACCCCCTTGTGTGATTGCGGATTTGGGATTTGGGATTGCGGATTGAAAAATAAGGAAGAAATCTGATTTTATTTTTTTGTTATTGAGAGAAGTCTCCAATTTGGTGCAAGAATGTCACTTTTTATCTCAATAACTGAGTTATCTGACCATCAAATAAATTCAATCCGCAATCCGCAATTCCCAATCCCATATCTCACTAGACTTCCAGGTACTTGGCGCGAATATCCGGTCGGGCGTCAAGCTCTGCCTTGGTTCCGGTAAAACCCAGGTGGGCCTTGCCCATCAGATAGACGCGGTTGGCCAATGACATGGCGACTTTGAGGTTGTGCTCAACCAGCAGGATCGAGACACCGGTTTTGTTGATTTCTTTAAGGATATCTCGAACTTCCTGTACCATCACGGGCGCCAGGCCTTCGGTGGGTTCATCCACCAGGAGCAAATCCGGGTTGCCCATCAATGTTCGTCCGATGGCCAGCATCTGCTGTTCACCGCCGGAAAGCAGCGCGCCTTTCTGGTGGGTACGTGCTTTCATAAACGGAAAATGTTCGAAAATACGATCAATTGTCCACTTGTTCCGGCCGGTGTTTTTAAAGCCTGCGCCATGCTTGATGCCCATCTTCAAATTATCGATAACGGAAAGATTCGGAAAGATGCGCCTCTCTTCCGGCACATAACCAATCCCGATTTTTGCCGTTTTGTATGGGGGATAATTGGTAATGTCCTTGCCCTGGAATAGAATCGAGCCGGATTTCGGCTTGACCAATCCCATAATTGATTTCAGCGTGGTGCTCTTGCCCATCCCGTTGCGCCCCAGCAGCGCCACAATTTCGCCGTTGTTGACCGCCACCGACATGTCCTGCAGCACATGGCTTTCGCCGTAGTAAGTGTTCAGGTCTTTAACCTCTAACTGCATGCTTATACCTCCATCTCACCCAGGTAGGCATCTTTGACAGCTTGATTTTCCTTGATTTCGTCCGGGTGGCCCGAAGCCAGAATGCCCCCGAGGTGCAGGACCGTAATGCGGTCGGCCAGGGAGAAGACGACGTCCATGTCGTGCTCAATAATGACCATGGTTTTGCCTTCGGTCAGCTTTCGAATCAGTTCCACCGCATTATGGGTTTCGTCAACCGACATGCCGGCAGTGGGCTCGTCGAGCATGACCAGATCGGGATCGGTGGCCAGGGCCATGCTGATTTCCAGCGAACGGCTTTTGCCATAGGACAACATGCTGGCCGGAATATCCCGTTCGCCGTCGAGGTTGATCCGTTTCAGGACTTCGTCCGTCTCACGGGTGACGTCATCCATTTTGTCCAGGAAGTTAAAAAAGTTGAAGCGAATACCGCGTTTGGACAAAATGCCCATCCGGATATTCTGAAAGGCGGTCAGCCAGGTAAATGTGCTGGTAATCTGAAATGAGCGCCCCATACCGAGGCGAACCAGCTTGTGGGGTGGAAATCCGGTAATCTCTTTATTTTTAAATAATACCGTGCCTTCGCCTGGCTTGTAGGTGCCGGTGATGACATTAAAAAGGGTGGTTTTGCCGGCCCCGTTCGGCCCGATGATCGCATGGCGCTCGCCCTCTTTGATCTTCAGGTTGACATCCACTAACACCTGCAGACCGCCGAAATCGTGGCTAAGTGCTTTTGTTTCCAGTATATTCATTGTCGATCCTCTGCAAACGTCCTGTCAGGAAACAGCTTCGGAAAACCGTTGTTTCAAAAAATTGACAAACCCCATAAATCCCAGCGGCGCAAACAAAATCACCAGGATCAGAATGAGTCCCATGACCAGTTCTACGCGCTCGGTGTAGCGGCTGGTTAGTTCTTCAATGATGCCAAAAATGCCGGCGCCCATGATC
>JAFDCJ010000239.1 GCA_019312835.1 Deltaproteobacteria bacterium | reverse complement strand
CCCCTGGCGGGAGGGGATTAAGGGGAGGGGGATATAAAATGATGAAATACCTTTTTATTCACCCTCATCCCCGCCCGCCTCGTCTGAGTCCGCCTCAGACGAGGCGGGCAGGCCCACTCTCTCCCATCAAGGCGGAGGGAGATTATGGTGTTTTTACGGAACCGATAGGCTTAAAGATTGTGACGCTGCGTGCCGCGTCGGAGTCCCCCCGGGGACGAAGACGGGTGTTCTTCCGATAAGGAATAGACAATGGACCTAAAAGACCTACCCGACCAATGGGATTTGATCGTCATCGGCGGCGGGATCACCGGTGCCGGTATATTCCGCGAAGCCACCCGCATGGGTATGCGCACCATTCTCATCGAGCAGCGGGATTTTGCCTGGGGCACCTCGAGCCGCTCCTCCAAACTGGTCCACGGCGGTTTGCGATACCTCAAAGAAGGTCATTTTAAGATGACCAAAATCGCGGTTGAGGAGCGCGAACGGCTCCTGAAGGAAGCGCCCGGCCTGGTCGAATCGCTGAAATTCTTGCTGCCGATTTATGAGGACCAAAAACCCGGCAAGCGAACCATGCAGGTGGGGTTGTCACTGTACGATCTGATGGCCCGGGAGCGCCAGCACCAATATTACGACAGGGAAAAATTTCGAAAGCTGGTGCCCCCCATCAATTCAAGCGGGCTTGAGGGCGGATTTGAATTCCTGGATGCCCAGGTGGATGATTCACGCCTGGTGTTGCGGCTTATCTGGGATGCGGTTGCAGCCGGTGGCCGTGCACTGAATTATACGGCTGTCAGGCATATCCACCGCAACGAAGACCGCCTGGTTGCAGGTGTCGAGGTTGAAGACGTGGAAACCCGGGAGACCAAAAGACTCTATTCTCCTGCGGTGATCAACGCCACCGGATCCTGGGCTGAACATCTGCACCCTTCCCCCGATCCCCACCGCCATTTGCGGCCTTTGCGCGGCAGCCATCTGGTGTTTCCCGCCAGCGCCCTGCCCCTGACGAAAGGTTTTAGCTTCATCCATCCTGCGGATCATCGCGCCGTTTTCGTGGTCCCCTGGGAAGGCGCCGTGCTGGTGGGCACCACCGATCTGGATCATGCGCAGAATTTATCGGTCGAACCCCAGATTACCGAAGCGGAAGTCAGCTACCTGATGCAGGGCGTGCAAAGCATGTTTCCATCGCTTAACCTTTCACTGCAAGACTGCCTGTGCGCCTTTGCGGGCATCCGTCCGGTCCTCAGTGAAGGCAAGCTCAAACCTTCGGAAGAATCCCGCGAGCACGTCGTGTGGACCGACCGGGGCCTGATTACCGTGACCGGGGGTAAATTGACCACATTTCGGCGCCTGGCCCTGGACGCGCTCAAGGCAGCCAGATCATTTTTGCCGCCGGATGTGAAGCTGGACCGCAAGGCCCCGGTCTTCGACGAAGTCCCACAAACACCACCTCTGGGTTACGGATTAACCCCCCAGATCTGGCGGCGCCTTTACGGCCGCTACGGCGCGGCCGCCGAAAACCTCGTACGCCAGGCGAAACCCAGAGACCTGACGGTTATCCCCGGAACCCATACCATCTGGGCCGAACTGCCCTATGTGGCGCAAAACGAACAGGTCAGGCATTTGACCGATCTTCTATTGCGGCGGGTTCGCATTGGATTGTTGACACCGGAAGGTGGAAAGGCGTATTTAAAACGCATCAGGAAGTTATGCCAAAACGCACTGCCCTGGGATCGGCGGCGCTGGAAAGCGGAAACCAGGGCATATCGACAACATTGGACTCACGCCCACGCCCTGCCGGTTCGACTGGCCGGCGTTCCAGCAAAGCAAAGGATTTTTGCGCTGCCCTTTCTGGGAAAAATCCTGAGCGCTATTTACCATAAATTTTTCACCCACAAGCAACGCGGTCGAATTTTATAACAACCAACAACATAATTTTCCTTATTGACTATTTTCTAATCAACCATTTGAATTTAAGCCTTGTCAAGGTGATCCATGAGCGAGAAAAACCTGCTGCTGGCGATTGACAATGGTACCCAGAGTTTGAAAGCGCTGCTCTTTGATCTTCAAGGCCGGCTTCTTGCCAAAGAGCTCGTGCCCTTTGAACCTTATTTCTCCGAGCAACCCGCCTGGGCCGAACAGCATCCGGATGTATTCTGGGATGCGCTGTGCCGGGCCTGCCAGGGACTCTGGCAGCAACACCACGAATATAAGGAACGCATCGCCGGGGTAGCACTGACGACCCAGCGCGGAACCGTGGTTAATGTCGATAAAAATGGCCTGCCCCTGCGGCCGGCCATGCTCTGGCTGGATCAGCGCAAAACCCATGATTTGCCCCCGGTAACCGGGTGGTGGGGCCTCATCTTTGGCCTGGCCGGCCTCAGAAAAACAGTGGCCTATTTGCAGTCGGAAGCCGAAGCCAACTGGATCGCCACCTATCAGCCGGAAATCTGGCAAAATACCCACAAATACCTGCTGCTTTCCGGGTATCTGACCTATCGTTTGATCGGCCAGTTTGTTGATTCCGTCGGCTGCCAGGTAGGCTACATCCCTTTTGACTACAGGCGACAACGCTGGTCAGCCGGCTGGGACTGGAAATGGCGGGTCCTGTCTTCCATCGATGTCTCCATGATGCCGGAATTGATGCCACCGGGCCAGGTTCTGGGAACCATAACGACCCAAGCCGCCCGGGAAACCGGTATCCCCGAAGGGTTGCCTCTGGTGGCCGCCGCAGCCGACAAGGCCTGTGAAGTCATCGGCTCCGGCAGCCTGGCATCCAACATCGGCTGCCTGAGCTATGGCACAACGGCCACCATCAATGTCACCAACCGGAAGTATATCGAGCCCATTGCGCTGCTGCCGCCTTATCCTTCGGCCGTACCCGGGTTTTACACGGTCGAAGTCCAGGTCTACCGGGGCTACTGGATGGTCAACTGGTTCAAGCAGCAGTTTGGTCACCCGGAGCGACAAAAGGCTGCTAATTCCGGACTTGAGGCCGAAGAGCTGTTTGACAAACTGGTTGACGATATCGAACCGGGATCTATGGGCCTGATGCTGCAGCCTTACTGGACGCCGGGATTGAAAATGCCCGGGCCGGAGGCCAAAGGGGCGGTTATCGGATTCGGGGATGTCCATACCCGGGCCCACCTGTACCGCTCTATTCTGGAAGGACTGGCCTATGCGTTGCGGGAGGGCCGGGAGCGCATTGAAAAGCGCAGCCGCACATCGATAAACAGCCTGCGGGTTTCCGGCGGGGGCAGCCAGAGCCGCCATGCCATGCAATTGACAGCCGACATTTTCGGATTGCCGACGGCCAGGCCCCATCTGTATGAAACCTCCGGACTGGGAGCCGCCATCGATGCGGCCGTCGGCCTGGGGCTGCATCCGGATTTTAATACTGCGGTCCGGGAGATGACCCATGTCGGCGAAGTCTACGAACCGGACCGTAAAAATCACCGCATGTATGATGCGCTGTACCGGGAAGTCTACAAAAAGATGTACAAGCGGCTCAAACCTTTGTATGAACGTATCCGGGAGATAACCGGTTATCCCAAGTGAGGACCCCATGAGCAATTACCGCTCGCAGGACCGTGCCCGGTTGTTTGTAATCGGTTAATTGAAAACATGATCACAAACGCTCGAGGAAATGATACCCAGGCTTGTACAATAGGATTGAATGCCAAAACATGCCAACATGGAAAAGAGTATGGATACTGAAACAAAAAAAATCGTAGGGTCCAGCAATCGTATTCTGGAGATCGATCTCACAACCAGCCAGGTCAAGGAGGTTCAGGTTACGGATCATGACCGCCGCCTGTACCTGGGCGGAAAGGGCCTGGGCCTCAAGCTGCTTTTCGAACGACTGGGGCCGGGGATCGATCCACTGGGTGAAAAAAATTATCTGGCCTTTATGATGGGGGTGCTGCTGGGCACCGGGGCACCTTGTTCCGGTCGTTTCGCCGCCCTGACCAAATCGCCGTTAACCGGTATCATGCTGGCCTCATCCTGTGGCGGGCCTTTTGGCATGGCCTATAAAACGGCCGGATATGACGGATTGCTGATTACCGGCAATTCCGCCAAACCAATCTTTCTGGAAATTGACAGCCAGGGCGTGAAATTCCAGGATGCCGCCCACCTGTGGGGTCAGGATACAATGGCGACCCAGCAGGCATTGAGCCGCGACAGAAAAAGCGGTGTCCTGGCCATCGGACCGGCAGGGGAAAACCAGGTCCGCTATGCCAATATCGCCAGCGGTCATCGATTTCTCGGTCGCGGGGGAATGGGCGCCGTAATGGGCGCCAAAAATCTCAAGGCCATTGTGGCCCACGGGGGAACCTATCGGATCCTGCCGAATGATCAGGTTAAATTCGACGCCCTCTGCAAAAAAGCCACCAAATACATCAAGGCCAACAAGTACACCGGAGATCTTTACCGCAACTACGGAACCAATGCCAACACCCGGCCGTGCAACGCGGCAGGGCTGATACCGATCCACAATTTTCGCCGCGGCAACGACAAACGGGTGGAGGACATCTCGGGTCAGGCGATACAAAAGAAATACAATACCAGCTTTGACACCTGCAAACCCTGCACTATCCTTTGCGGGCACAAGGGAACCTACCCGGACGGCAGCGAGCAGCACATACCGGAATACGAATCCGTCAATCTTCTGGGACCGAATCTGGGAATTTTCGACACCGACCAAATCACCGCGTTCAACGATATTTGCGGCCGCATGGGCATGGATACCATTTCCGCCGGCGCCACCCTCTCGTGGGCAATGGAGGCCGGCGGCAAAGGATTGATCAAAACCGATCTTAAATTCGGCTCACCCGAGGGGGTCGCAGCCCAGTTACGCGATATTGCCCACCGCCGCGACCAGGGCAACGAGCTGGCCAACGGCACCCGCTGGCTGTCACAAAAATACGGCGGCCAGGAATTTGCCATTCAGGTCAAAGGCCTGGAAATGGCCGCCTACGACCCGCGCGGCTCCTGGGGGCAGGGGCTGGCTTATGCTGTGGCCAATCGCGGAGCCTGTCACCTGTCGGCCTATTTGATCGCCCATGAAATTTATTTTAAATTTCTAAATCCTTTTAAGACCTATGCCAAAGCCGAATTTACCAAATTTTTTGAAAGCGTCTTCTGCGGTATAAACTCGCTGCATACCTGCATGTTTACCGCTTATGCCTATACCGCCGAACCGCCGCTGGCCAAATATAGCCCGGACCCTGTTCTGGCCGCTCTAATGCAATATCTGCCCGGGGTGGCAATCAAGCTTGTTGATTTCAGCATATACTCGGATCTTTTTGAAGCGGTGACCGGCGTAGAGATGTCCACCGCCGCCTTTCTCGAGGCCGGTGATCGCATCCATGTGCTGGAGCGGCATATGAATTGCCGGGAAGGGATCTCCCGCAAGGACGACACCCTGCCAGAGCGCTTGCTGGTTGAGCCCCGGGAGGAAGACCTTCATAAGAGAACGGTGCCGCTGGAAAAAATGCTCGACAAATACTATAAGCTGCGCGGCTACGATGCCAACGGGATTCCAACCGTTGAGACATTGAAAAAGCTGGGAATCGAGGTTTAGTCAATTAGTTGATTAGAAAAATAGTCGAATAGTATAATAGTCAAATAGAGAATTAGTTGGGTGGTTGAACTGCGATCCAACGTGCACCAATAAACGCCTCGTTTCTATGTAAGCGTCACAGCCGATCATCGGTTATTCAATCTACTATTTATCTAATTTTCTATTTGACTATTTAACTTACATACTAATTTTCTATTTGACCGAATGAAAGGTAATGCCACCGATGCCGGACACCCCTGCCCAAATCGATGCTTCGCTGGAGATTGTGCGTGCGGTTTATGAAAACCTGCCCTTTAACCGGCTGTTGGGATTGAGCGTGACCGACTTGCAACCGGATCAAGCCGGCTTTACCTTTGCCATGCGCAATGAACTGATCGGCAACTCCGTCCATGGCATTCTCCACGGCGGGGTGATATCTGCCGTGCTGGATACCACCGGCGGCCTGACGGCCACCGCCGCAGCCATCAAAAGACGGCCGAACCTTTCAAAGGATGAGATAATCGCGTGGATTGCCAGAATTGGGACCATTGACATGCGCGTGGATTACCTCAGACCCGGCCGGGGCAAACGGTTCCGATCCTCCGGCACCGTCATGCGCACGGGCAATAAAGTGGCGGTCACCCGGATGGAGCTGCGCAACGAAGGCAATGTAATGATTGCCGTAGGGACCGGGGCGTATATCGTCGGGTGAAAAAAATCTCTATCGACTAAAAAAAGTATTCATCGATTTGGATCCCTTCGACAGTATTTCATTCTGGAGTATTGGATAGCGTTTTAAAGATGGCAGTGACTCATGGGCTTTTGTATTGAAATCCTCCAGTACGCCACCACTCCAATGCTTCATCGTTGATAACTTTAGAGTATATATTTTACCTTTATAAGCAACTAATTTAGCAACACAGCACTTACTTGTTTTTTTGAACCCTATGCTTACGCTTGAGTCCTCACAATTGATCGGCAGGGGCCTGCGCCGCGAATGCTATTTTCATCCCACAGATGAAAACAAGTGTGTCAAAGTGATTGTGGCCGGCGATCACAGGGAAACGGTTCGCGAACAATCTTATTACCGGCTGCTGGCCAACCGCGGCATTTCCTGGAAAATGCTGGCCCGGTTTTACGGCAATATCGAAACCAACCGGGGCCCGGGGGCTGTTTTTGAACTGATACGGGATTATAACGGGGAAGTTTCCAAAACCCTAAAATATTACTTGTCCGCAGGCAGTGAAACCGGTCTTGACTACCAGAAGCTGTCAGGGGCGCTGGTTCTGCTAAAACGATACCTGCTAGACTGGAAAATCGTGACCATGGCCATCAAACCGGGCAACATGGTTTTCAAAAAAACCGCTGCGTCCGAAGGAACACTGGTGATCATCGACAATATCGGCAATTCTGATTTCATACCCGTCTGCAATTACGTCGCGTTTATGGCCATACGCAAGATTCGCCGAAAATGGCGGCGTTTCGAACAATCATTGGCCCGGGATTTTTCCCGGAACCGGGAACTGCAACAGATGCTTCGGAATTTGAAGCCGTCGAACTGACCGCTATCGACCCCCGTAGAATTAAAGCCGATGCTTAAGGAGAATTTTGTAATGACCAAAAAAGGAAAACAGGTTTCCCGGCGGGATTTTTTTAAACTCACCGGCGCAACCGGCATCGGGTGTATTTTGGGTTCAATGGAAAATACCGCCAGGGCCGCCGGTGCATCGGCAACGGGTAGTTCCGGGCTGTCCACCGTTCCCACCCGTCCGTTCGGCAAAACCGGCGTGAATGTCTCTATTCTATCCCTGGGGGGAACCTACAATCTGAAGTCACGGCAGCTTTTGTTAAGACAGGCCCTTAAAATGGGTGTCACCTACTGGGATACCGCGCACAGCTACTCGGGCGGCAACAGTGAAAGGGGCATCGGAGAATATTTTGCCCGATATCCGGAGGACCGCCAGAAAGTATTCCTCGTCACCAAGTCCGGTGCCTCGGACCCTGATGGCCTGAGCCGGCATTTATACTCCTCCCTTGAGAGAATGCATACCGACTATGTGGATCTGTTTTTCATTCATGCGGTATCCGCTGTAGATGATGATGTTAACACCCCGGAGATCAAAAAATGGGCAGAAGGCGCCAAGGCCGAAGGCAAAATCCGCTTTTTCGGTTTCAGCACCCATAAAAATATGGCGCAATGCCTGATGGACGGCGCCCGGCTGGGCTGGATCGACGGCATCATGGCCAGCTACAATTACCGGCTGATGGGTACGCCGGCCATGCAACAGGCCGCCGACGCCTGCAAAAAGGCCGGCATCGGTTTAACCGCCATGAAAACCCAGGCCACATGGCTTTCGAATTTCTATTCCGATGTGGGCAAGGGCACCGAGACCGCCTCCCAACTCACCGAACAATTTGTCGCCCGGGGCTATACGCCGGAGCAGGCTAAACTGAAGGCCGTCTGGGAAAACGCCGATATTGCGAGTATTTGCTCGGCCATGCCGAACCTGACCTACCTGCAGGCCAATGTGGCAGCGGCCCTTGATAAAACCAGGCTGTCAGCGGAAGATCATCGCATCCTGAACCAATACGCCCGCGAAACCGCCAGCGGTTATTGTGCCGGTTGTGCCCGCTTGTGTGAGTCGGCGATGGCAGAAAATATGCCTGTCAGTGATGTCATGCGCTATCTTATGTATTATCATAATTATGGCAGGCAACAGCAGGCGATCCGAAAATTCAATAACATACCGGCAACCTACCGCCAACGCCTGGCGTCCATGGATTATTCAGAGGCCGAACGCATCTGTCCCCAGAATATTCCGATTGCCAGCTTCATGCAGCACGCCGTCGAATCATTTTCGGACAAGGGCCGGGGATAAAATTTGTATGGGTAAAACTGCTGTTCGCGTTATTGCAAATGTCGTTATCTTGGTCGGCCTTTTTTTTCTCGCCCGGGTCTTATATTATGGGCTGACTGGCGATCTGGCCCAACGATACGTCGCGCCGACCCCCGGGTCCCCGACCCACAGCGCTTATGCCTTTTTTCTGAGCCTTCCGATCCCTTTTCACATCATCGCTGTCGGTTTGGTATTACAGTTAAAGTGGCTTTCACCGCTGTGGCGCCGGGCAGCGCGTTGGGCGGTCGCCATCTCCGGGTGCTGGCTGGGTCTGGCCCTTGCAGTCCGATGGCTGGCTTTATAAAAGCTGTTCCAGTTGATCCATTGGCTCGCATACCGATTAGATACTTAAACTTGGCAAATATATTTCGAACAGGCTGGATCCGCCGCAGACGGAGAATAGCGGTCCGGCAGGTATTTGTGCTATGATGAATATACGCGCGCGAACAATATTGTTGGCTGTTTTGATCACAGGGGTGCAACCGACGGCAACCATGGCCCAAAGCTCGGATGCCGATCCTTATCCTACAATAGCCCTGCCGGTTTATTCAGGGGCATATGATATTGAATATAGCTTTAACCGCTTGAAGGGAACCAAAGCGCTGCGTTATAATGTTCAAATCAATTATCCGGCAGCCGAAGTGCTCGAATTTTATGACGCCGCCCTTAATGCCCGCGGCTGGAAACCGTCTTTTGAAATCTGTCAGCGGCACTGGGCAACTCTGGAAAACGACAGCCGCAAAGGAAGTTTTCGGGCCAGGCAGCTGTTCACTTCCTGGGAGCATCCGCAATACAGACTGCAGATATCTCTTCGGCTGAAATATCAACCGCCCGAGGCAGCATGGCCGGATGCGGTTGCGGTCCAATGCCGCCTGCAACCGCAGTTGGACAACGCCAAGCAGGCACAATTCTTTGACAGCCTGAAAGCATCCGGGCAATATCATGCCTTTACCAAAAAACTTATGGTCTACCGCCGAGCGGATGGTGACGTGGACCCGGACCTGCTTGCCCGGGACATCCGCAATAAAAAGGCAGATGAAAACCTGATCGTCTATAAGCAACTCATGGATGAGCAAAAACAGGCGATTGAAGACATCATTCAAAAAATGAATAAGCACAATCGGGTTAGTCCTTGAGAGACCACCTTTAAAAGGGTGTCTTTATGGTGGAGGCAATCAAATGAAGCCCATCGCATCAACCCCGCAACCGCCTTATTATGCCGTTATCTTCGCCTCCCTTCGTTCCGGCACCGATGAAGGTTACGCGGATACGGCCGCACAGATGATGGCACTGGCATCCGAGCAGCCCGGCTTCCTCGGCGTCGAGTCGGTCCGGGAAGAAGGCGGCGCGGGTATAACCGTATCGTACTGGAAAGATAAAAAAGCAATTCGAGAATGGAAAAATCACGCCGCGCACCAGCAGGCGCAGCGATTCGGCAAAGAAAAATGGTATCGAAGTTATAAAATTAGAGTGTCGAAGGTTATGAAAGATTATGGCATCTAGCAAGCCGCCTCCAGAAAAAGAGCGACAGGAAAAAATTGTGGTCGAGGCCCGGCAAAGCCGCAGTCAGCGCGAAAAGACTTACCGGGAGAAGGCACTTAAAATGTACCCCTGGGTCTGCGCCCGGTGTGGTCGCGAATTCAGCGGAAAAAGGTTGCGCGAACTCACCGTTCATCACAGGGACCACAACCATGACTACAATCCGCCCGACGGCAGCAATTGGGAGTTGTTGTGTCTTTACTGCCACGATAACGAACACTCCCGGTATGAGGATTCGGCCCCGTTTGGCGACCCGACATCGAACGGGGAGCAGGCATCATCCGGTACCTTCAGGCCGTTTGCTGATCTCGGCAAGCTTTTGAAAAACAAAAAGTAGAACCAGCCATAATGTCCAGGGATAGATACAGCAGCTTTGATGAATTAAAGCACCATGAAGCGCTGGGCAAGGATTACACCCTTGCCTTCAAAGATGCCGGGTCCCGGGTGACGATCATTGCCCCCCATGGCGGCAAAATTGAACCTCGAACATCTGACCTCGCCAGACGGATTGCCGGTGATAATTACAACTTTTATTGTTTCGAGGGGATTAAAGCAAAGGGCAATGCCTGCCTGCACATTACCAGCCACCGGTTTGACGAGCCCGGGGCGGTAGAGTTGGTAGCCAGATCCGAGGTGGTTGTGGCCGTGCATGCCTGCACGGGCACTGCCGGCCTGGTTCACATTGGCGGGTTGAATAAAAAGCTGGGACGCCTGATCGGCAGGCAGCTGCAAAAAAGCGGCATCGCAGTTTCCAATGATCATCCCCGCTTTAAGGGATCGAATCCCGCCAATATCTGCAATCGCGGCCAAACCGGTGTCGGGGTCCAGCTGGAGGTCACCCGCGATTTGAGAGATGACCCGCAAGCGGTCGAAAAGATCGCCCGGGCCGTAAGGGCGGCCCTGTCAAATTACATAACGATAACCAATAATGGGGCAGGTTAAGGGCTATCCAAAGCTCAAGGAGCTATCATTTGCGGCGTTCCGGAGTATGGGCGTTTTTCGATTGCGGATTTGGGAATGCGGATTGCGGAACTTTGTCGGGTATCGGGCCCCAAAAAATATTAACCATCCGAGATCCTTTGGCGCCAACACTCCGAATTTGATCTAATCGCAGAATCCTGAGGTGACTCGGCTTTCTTTGTGGTTACGGATCGGTTAAATTATGGAATAAAGGATTAATGCGCATCCTTAGGACCTGAACAGCAAGCGTTATCTGCCAATGACCGGAAATGAAATATTGCAGGATCTGTTTTTTATCGAACGGGGCTTTCTCAACGGCAATCACTTTGTTTATCGTTCCGATGCCCCGGTGCTGATAGATACCGGCTATATTTCCGGGTTCGAAGAAACCAGGGACACCATCAACCGGCTGGGCGTGAACCTGTCCGATATTGCGTTGATCATCAGCACCCACACCCACTGTGATCATATCGGCGGCAATAACCGCATCCAACGGGAATCCGGATGCGACATCGCCCTTCACCGGGTGGGCAGATATTTTATCGACACCCGCGACGACTGGTCCACCTGGTGGCGCTACTACAATCAGGAGGCCGAGTTTTTTACCTGCACCCGATCTTTGGAAGACGGTGAGATGGTCACCCTGGGCCCCCACGAGTTCGAGGTTATTTACACCCCCGGCCATGCTGCTGACGGCATCGTACTCTACAACCGGCACGAAAGGGTCCTCATTTCTTCGGACACTCTCTGGCAAACGGATATGGCCGTAATGACCCTGCGGGTTGAAGGCAGCCGGGCCTTGTTTGACATGCAGGCCTCGTTGGAGAAAATTGAGAAGCTTGATGTACAAATGGTTTATCCGGGGCACGGCAAGCCGTTTGCCGACATGCCCCAGGCCATTGCCAGAAGCAAACAACGCATCCAAAATTTTCTCAAGCACCCGGATGCCATCGGTGACGACCTGTTAAAAAAAATCATCGTTTATACGCTGATGATGAAAAAAGTCTTGCCAGCCGACGCCCTGTTTGATTACCTGATGGCAACCCACTGGTATAAGGAGACCGTCGACCTTTATTTTAATGGCCGCTACGAAGCTAAATATGATGACGTCATCAATTCTTTCCTGGGAAGGGGAATTATTAAAGAAGAAAAAGGGTACCTGTCGACAACAGTTAAACCCTGAACCGACATATTGCCATCACTTCTAGTAACGTTTCCGGGTTCATACCCGCAAAACGAAAGGAAAACGATATGAAAATTTCAAAGGGCAAAGTGGTTAGCATGCATTATGCGTTACGAGACGCAACCGGACAAATACTGGACAGTTCCGAGGGACAGGCCCCCCTGGATTATCTGCACGGTTACGGCAATATCATTGCCGGCCTCGAAAAAGCACTGGAGGACAAAGCGGTTGGGGAAAAACTAAATGCGGTCATCCCCCCCGAAGAAGCTTACGGCATAAGGGAGGAATCTCTGGTTAAAACCGTGCCGCTGGCCAATTTTCACGATCCCCACGCGGTTGAGGTGGGCGCCCAATTTCAGGCGGAAACCAGCCGGGGTCCGCGGCTGGCCACCGTAACCGAGGTGGATGGCCAGGATGTGACCATCGACCTGAACCACCCCCTGGCCGATCAGACGCTTAATTTTGACATTGATGTCGTGGCAGTCAGAGACGCCACCGAAGAAGAGCTCTCCCACGGCCATGTGCATGGACCCGAGGGGCATGGCCATTGAATATCTTGAATGAAAGGATAAAATTTGATGCGGCGCAAACATTCTGAAGTAACGGATCCCAAGGAGATCGAGCGCATTCTTTCAATGACCAACATCGGGCGGATGGCCACCATCGGCAGGGACGGTTATCCCTATATAACGCCGGTTAATTTTGTCGAACTGGACGGAAATATCTATTTTCACTGTGCGCCCAGAGGTGAAAAGCTGGATAACCTGAAACAGAATCCGCGCGTCTGTTTCGAGGTAGACGTTCCCCTTGCTTACCTCGACCGGGCGTTGGATCCCAACCGCCCCGCCTGCCAGCTGCATCAATACTATCATTGCGTCATCATCCGGGGAAAAGCATCCGTCGTCGAAGATAAAAAATTGAAAGTCGCGGCTCTGAATGCCCTGGTGGCCAAACATGAGGGCCATGACGAATTCGAACCGGTCAATGAAGATATGCCCGATTGCAAAGCCTGTCATGTAATCGAAATCAAGCCGGAATCCGTATCAGCCAAAAGTGATTTCAGCCAGAACCAGCCGGAGGAAAAGCGGCGTGCGATCGCCGAATATTTGTTCAAGCGCAACCAGCCGGGTGATCGCGAAGCGGTAAAGGCCATGGGCTTTTCCTTATAGAAGCCACCACAAAAAGGTCTTTGGATTCAATATCTTTGTTGGTGCCTCGCGTTAAATCCTCGAAATACTATTGTATTCCTGCGGTTTAACACTCAGCCCCGCCGCGATCTTGAACCAAAATCCTCTTTTTGAGATGGCTTCTAATAGAATCTGTCTTAAAAATGCATATTACACTTAAGGAATAAGGGGGGCGGAAATGAACAAGAATGAATTGATCAAGCGGGTGGCCGAAAAGCTCGATGACGTGCCGCGCAAAGTGGCCGCGAAAGCCGTCGAGGCTGTTTTTGAATCGATTGCCGAAGGGCTTCAGGAGGACGGAATCGTTACGATTGGAAAATGGGGCACGTATTCTGCTGACGAGCTATAGGGTTAGAACCGGCCGGCGCCAGCGTTATCCGCCTGCTGCCACCGCTGGTGATCACGCGTGAAGCGATTGATACGGTGGTGGAAGCGTTGCAGGATACGTTGGGCGATTAACGATAATGAATATGGAATGGCTCAAGGCCCACGGCGCAAGGCGCAAGACCAATGATGATATCCTTTATACCTTGAGCCTTATGCCTTGAGCCGTGTGCCAGTTAATTTTATGCCGCTGGCCAAAACGCACCCATAACCGGAATCGAGTTTCGATTCGACCTTAAACTTGGGAGGCAAACGTGCCAAATCCAGTTGACTTTACAATTCGGGCCGCCACCGAAAACGATGTGCCCACCATTCTGGCATTGATCAAAGACCTGGCCGAATACGAACACCTTTCCCATGAGGTCGAAGCGACCGAGGAAGACATCCACCGATCCTTGTTTGCTGATCGCCCGGTGGCCGAAGTCCTGATCGGCGAGCATGCCGGCACGGCCGTCAGCTATGCGCTGTTTTTTTATAATTTTTCAACTTTTCTGTGCAAGCCGGGCATCTACCTTGAAGATCTTTATGTCAAACCGGCCTACCGCAACAACGGCTTCGGCCGCAGGATGCTGGCCCACATCGCCCGGCTGGCCAAAGAGCGCAACTGCGCTCGTTTTGAATGGTCGGTACTGGACTGGAACGAACCGGCCATCCGCACCTATGACCGGTTGAATGCCCGGCCCATGAAGGAATGGATCTTATACCGTCTGACCGGAAAGGCCCTGGATCAGCTGGCGCAGGAGGGCTGACCGCCGGGCACGCAATCCTACTCTCAGCTCCAAACACCGTTCGCCATGTTTCTCATCCAACACCATAATGCCACCGATCCCGCCATCAATCTGGCCCTGGAAGAATATTGCCTGCGCAACCTGGATCCCGGATCCGAGTATCTGTTGTTTTATATCAACCGGCCCGCGGTCATCATCGGCAGGCATCAGAATCCGTTCCAGGAGCTCAACCACCAACTGGCCCGCCAAAACGGCATTCCGGCGATGCGACGGATTACCGGCGGCGGGGCGGTTTATCATGATCCCGGCAACCTCAATTTCAGTTTTATCACCGATTTTGGCGTCGAAAAACTGGATTATTTTAAAACCCTGATTCAGCCCATCCTCAGCACTCTGCAGCGCCTGGGGGCACCGGCCCGGCTGGCGGAAAAAAATGATATCAGGGTCGCAGGCCAAAAAGTGTCCGGCAATTCCCAGCACACCAATATGCGCCGGATGCTCAGCCACGGAACCCTGCTCTTTGATGCGAACCTCGAAATGCTGCAACGCGTGCTGGCTTCCAATCTGGTGATCACCCGATCACGGGCGGTCTCATCTATCCAGAGCGAAGTCGCCAATATTACCGGGCACTTGCGCCGACCTATCGGTCTGGATACTTTCCGAGCTGAATTGGTGGACGGTATATCCGAGGTTTTCGGTGACTTGATGGAATACCGGTTGACCGCCTCGGATTGGGAAGCGGTTGACCTTTTGGCCCAAAATAAATATAAAACCTGGGAGTGGACCTACGGGAGGTCTCCGGAATTTGACGTTCATCACAGCATCAAACGTGAATCTGAAACAATCGCTGTTCACTTTACGGTTAAAAACGGTATCATTGAAAGCTTCGAGTTGACCAATCAATCCAGGGTATCAGCACCGGCCCACGCCATTATCAGCAAATTGATTGGCAGGCGCTATGATCTTGCGTTAACCGGCGATCTCGCAGGCATCTGATGAAACGACTTAAAACCCATATAGATAAAAGTCTTATCTGTCTTTTTGTCCTTGTGGGCGTCATCATTTCAGGCGGAATCAGACCGGCTCTGGGCGGCGAGGATCCCGAGGATTTGTTCAACTACAGTTTTGCCGTCTGGCTGGGCAGCGGGTTTTACAAGATCAGTGACGCCGATAAAAGACTGGCTGTCCTGCGTGTTCCCGCAAGCTACACCTTGCGTCCGATGCAACGCGAGGCGTCGACCCCCATGGACCGGTTGGGATTCCGTTTGCTGCTGCCGGCCGTTATCGCTTACGAGGAGCAAACCGACACCGAGTTTAGCTTTGGTGCCCTGGCCTTCGTACCCGGTCTCGAAATTGAGATCCCGGTCAATAAATATTGGAGCCTAAAACCCTTTGGCCAGATCGGGGCCGGCAAGGACACTGCCGGGGGGACCTTTCAGTATATTTATGGCGGGGGGGTCAAAAGCCTCGTCAGTGTTCCCTGGCGCAAGTTTGTATTCGGTATCGGCAATTCATGGGTCGTGGCAGAAGACCAAGATGCATCCTCACACGATACCACTGGATTTTCATTGTTTAACGCCGGTCTGGACATCCGCCATCCAGTCAATTTCACCATCTTCGACCGCCGGCTCGATATCGGCGGCTATTTTGTTGTGAACTATTTCAAGAACCATGTTGATATCTTTGGCGCTGACGGCAACACGAGCAAATTAAAAACCCTCTACGAAGTCGGTTTGACATTTGGCGTCAGCGAAGCTGTCTCGATTTGGAAAGTTGATCTGGATCGGGTGGGAATTGACTACCGCTGGGGCGATGAAGGCCTCAGGGGAATCGGATTTAACCTGGGATTTCCCTTTTAAACATCGGGCGCTTTACAAAGATACCCGCTTATGCCATATAATTCGTCCAAACGGCCTGCAATCAGGGTCTACCATCCCACGTAATTATGTAAAATGCTAAAAGCACTGTCCATCCGCAATTTTGCCATCATCGATGATCTGCAAATCGACTTTTCGGATGGCTTCACCATACTGAGCGGGGAGACCGGCGCCGGCAAATCGATTATTCTCAACGCCGTCAATTTGCTGCTGGGCAGCCGGGCCTCGGCTGACCTGGTGCGGACCGGCGCCGAAAGCGCCGAATTGGAAGCATTGTTCCGGATTTCAGCGGACAGCCGCGTAGCCGCCATCATGTCTGACAACGGTTACGACCCCAGCGAAGGACTTCTCATCAGAAGACGCATCTCCCGCTCGGATAGCAACCGGGTATATGTCAATGGACGGCTTGCCACGATTGCCCTTCTGACCGCCATCACCGCAAATCTCGCCAGTATTTCCGGTCAACATGCCCACCAGGGACTGCTGAAAGAAGATCAGCATCTTCTGATCCTGGACCAGTTCGGCGGCTTGATGACATTACGGCGCCAGGTATCGGACCGGTATCATCAAATCCTGCCGTTGATTGATGAGCGCAAGCGACTCGAAGCCGTCCGGCAGCGACAGGATGAGCACCTTGAACTGCTGCAATTTCAAAAAAATGAAATCACCGCCGCTGACCTGACCCCCGGAGAAGATGAAGCTTTGGAGCAGAAACGTCTGCGCTTGAAAAATGCCGAAGCGCTTTACCAGACGATTTACGGCAGCATCGAAGGGCTTTATGGGGAATCCGGATCCGTCATCGAACGACTGCAGGAAATTAAGAAAAATTTGGCAACTGCCGGCCGGATCGACGCGGTTTTGAATGGCATCGCAGACGCTTTGGATTCGGCCACCTATCAAATCGAAGATCAGATCGAGGCGCTGCGCGCCCATCTGAATTTAATCCAAATGGATGATCAACGCCTGGCGTCCGTTGAGGAGCGCCTGGATACGCTCAATAAGCTTAAACGCAAATACGGCGGATCGCTGGACGCCGTATTAACTCAGTTGGAAACCATCGAGGGCCAGCTGACCAAGGTTGAAAATATCGGTCATCAGATCCGGGAAGTCGAACAAAAACTGGCAACCCTGCACGATGAGCTGACGGATCGGGTGCTGGCCATGTCCCGCCAAAGAGCTGAAACGGCCAGGCAATTGGCGAAGAAGGTTGAACATGAACTGGGATCATTGAAAATGTCCCAGACTGACTTCGAGGTCGTCATCCAGCCGCTCACGGCTGATGAGAGAACCAATTCTTACCTCACCACCGGCAGCTCAGCCATAACCGAAGCCGGAATCGACCGGGCCACCTTTATGATCGCTCCCAATCCGGGGGAGGCCTTAAAACCGCTGGCCAGTATCGCCTCCGGCGGTGAGCTTTCGCGGGTGGTCCTGGCCCTGAAAGCGATTCTGGCCAACACCGATGCGGTGGAAACCATTGTGTTTGACGAAGTCGATGCCGGCATCGGCGGCGGCACGGCGGAAGTCGTCGGCCGCAAACTGTCCGAACTTGCGCGTCACCACCAGGTCATCTGTATCACCCACCTGCCGCAAATTGCCAAATTTGGTGAGCATCATTTCAGCATTGCCAAGCATGTGGCCAAGGGCCGGACAGTGACAGCCATCCAGCCGTTGAACAAAGAGGATCGCTACAAAGAAATTGCCCGCATGCTGGCAGGGGAAAATATTACCCCGACCACCCTGGAACATGCCCGGGAGTTGCTGGATAAATAGGTCTTGCTGTGCAAGACAGCTCATAGCTCATAGTTGAAAAAGAGACATGGAAAATGCTGATTGATAGATTTTTTGAAACAGGCCGCGAGTTTTTAGGCTGCCACTATCCGATTATGTGCGGTGCGATGACCTGGGTCAGCGATCCGAAACTTGTCAGCACCATCGGTAACGCCGGTGGATTCGGGCTGTTGGCCGGTGGCAACACCCCGGTCGATATTTTCGAGCAACAGATCGTTGAAACCCAGGAGCTGACCGACAGGCCCTTCGGCGTCAACCTTATCACCCTGGCCCCGGTTTACAATGATCAGCTCGCACTGGTCTGCAAACTGGGATGCCAGTTCGTCGTTTTTGCGGGCAGCATTCCGAAAAAATCCGAAATCGAGAAGGCCAAACGCTGCGGTGCCAGGGTCATCTGTTTCGCTTCCACGGCTCCCCTGGCGCACAGTTTAATCGAAAGGGGGGCCGATGCGCTGATTTTAGAAGGTTCCGAAGCCGGCGGTCACATCGGCCCGGTCGCCTTATCGGTTCTGATTCAACAGATTCTCTTCAACGTGGACAGTGTCCCGATCTTTATCGCCGGGGGGATTGCAACCGGCCGCATGATGGCCCACCTGCTGATGATGGGGGCGGCCGGCATCCAGATGGGAACCCGTTTTATCATGGCGCAAGAGTGCATGGCCCACGCGAAATTTAAAGAGACCTTTCGCAAGGCCAAGGCCAAGGATGCCATGGCAACGCCGCAATTCGACAGCCGCCTGCCGGTCATTCCGGTACGGGCATTGAAAAATGAGGGTTCCATCGAGTTTGCCAAGCTTCAGCTCGAACTGCTGAGCAAGCTGGACAACAACCTCATCGATCGGCATGAAGCGCAATATAAGGTGGAAGAATTCTGGGTTGGTGCGCTGCGCCAGGCGGTCATCGAGGGGGATGTTGCCAGAGGCTCGCTCATGGCAGGCCAATCGGTCGGGCTGGTGGATAAAATCCAACCCCTGAATGAGATTATCGATGAGATGGTAACCGATGCGGAATCAGAACTGCAACGGCTGAAAGGGATTTTCAATCGGCACGATGCGCCCTAGGCGTCAGGTCCCGCAATGGCAGGATTGTTCATTAGAAGCTGTCTCAAAAATGTCTTTTGGTCCAATATCTTTGTTGGTGCCTCGCTTTAAATCCTCAAAATACTGGTGTATTCCTGCGGTTTGAAGCTCGACCCCGCCGCGATCTTGAACCAAAATTCTATTTTTGAGATGGCTTCTATAGTTTCAATTGCCGACAGCCAATCGTCAATTGAGGCCGGTCCGGATGCCGTTTATAATTTTTCGACATTCGCTGCCGCGGGGCCGTTTGAGCCGTTTTCGATTTCAAACTGCACCCGCTGACCTTCGGTAAGCGATTTGAAGCCTTCGCCTTTGATGGCGGAATAATGGACAAAAATGTCTTCGCCGTCTTCTTTAACTATAAAGCCCCAACCTCTCTTGTTGTTAAACCACTTGACTGTTCCTTGCGGCATAGCTTTGAACTCCTGAACCACTTTTCAAACCTTTGCATCACAGGGCAGATTGCAAAGGGCTCCAATTGTTAAAATACTTCTGATACAACATAAAAAGGCAGGGTCATATTTGACTCTGCCTGTAAAGTCCGAATTTATCTCATCTGCGAAAAGAATACATCATGGATCTCGTCAACATCTCTAGCCGCCGGCCGTTGAGGAGTCAGCAATTTGGCAAATCCCCTGCAGTCATCGATCGCAGTTTCTATATCGCTAATAACCCTACAGGTGTCAAGAAAAAAAAGAATCGACCGGCTCCGGGATTGACAAATTTGCTAAAGTCCGTAAAATTCATTCTGTACACAGCGCCGCAATAAATGCTATATGTCCGCATTCCATCCGATGGTGATCGACTGATTCGGCTGAAGCTCTATCCAGTCAAACGCGGATCCGCTTTTTAGAGGGGTCGGCGGCGGGGCCGGTTAGAGAGGATGAACTGACAGAGGAGGAGAAGAAAGGATGCCAATCAAATTGTACGCCAGCCGGCGGCCGGTTCTGCTATATTTTTTAGCAAGTTTGCTTTTGCTGGCCGGATGTGCCGCACCCCGGCAGCAGGCTGTCAAGACCACCGACATCCCTCCTGATCAAAACATTCTGAGAGTCGGGGTGTCAGCCAATGCACAGCCCCTGGTTTACCGGCAGGGAAACACAATTGTCGGCCTGGAAGCAGATCTGGCCAGGGAGCTGGCAAAAGATCTGGGCAAGGAATTGCGCTTTGTGGAATATAAATGGGAGGATCTGATCCCAGCTTTAGAGGCCAATAAGATCGACATCATCATGTCCGGCATGTCGATCACCCGTCTGAGAGAGGTCAGAATTGCCTTTACCATCCCCTACTTTAGAAGCGGATTAACGGCCCTGATCCGCCGGGAGGATGCCGCCCGATTCAGCACCGGTCTTTTTGCCCTGACGACGAGCTCCGCCATCGGCGTGATTAAAGACACCACCAGTGA
Organism: Deltaproteobacteria bacterium; assembly: GCA_019312835.1. Lineage (GTDB taxonomy): Bacteria > Desulfobacterota > Desulfobacteria > Desulfobacterales > JAFDCJ01 > JAFDCJ01. Next base: position 11,751 of record JAFDCJ010000239.1, on the reverse strand, counting down.
ATTCTTTGTGGAGACCAACTACAGCAGCGTCAAAAAAATAGCGTTTTCAGATACAAAACCAGCGGTGAAAGCCCTGATCGACAAACGCATCGACATGTTTATATATGACGCGCCTTTGATTTTGTATTTAGCGTCTGAAAATGAAACCAACGGCCTCACGGCGCTGTTCACCCTGCTTACCGAAGAATATATGGCCTGGGGCGTGCGCAAGGACAATAAAACGCTCCTGGAATCGGCCAACAATTTTCTGAGAACGGCCAACGGCGACGGACGGCTGCAAAAAATGATTAAATACTGGATCCCCTTCGCCCAATAAATCAAAATTCGTGCTATAATAAAAGGGTTGAACCTTGCAGGGTTCAGCTTTTTTTTGGCATGCCCTCTTTGCGACCCAACTTGCCGCGGTCACCAATTGTTTGGACGGCGTTTCAACCCATACCGATCCGGCGGGCAAACAGATCCTTATGAACATATCTAAAAACAAATGGTTTCGCATAGCCGGCACGGCTGCCTTGCTGCTTTTTCTGCTGCTCTTAATGATTCGCCTGGATTGGTTGAATAAATTCCTTTACCGCCCCAAAACTTTAGAGTTATCAGCCGCTAATTTGCCCCGGGCCACAGAAACCTGGATGAACATTTTTCAAAGCAGCCGCAAAATCGGATTCTCACACACCCGCTTGTCAGCCGAAACGGATGGATATCACCTACAGGAAACGGTGCTGATGCGGCTAAATACCATGGGAATGGTTCAGGATATCCAGCTTAAAACCCGGGGACGCCTTAAAAATGATTACAGTCTGTCTGATTTTGATTTCGATATCACGTCAGGACGCTTCAGCTTTCATGTGGACGGCTCGTTATCAGGAAAGATCCTGACCATTAATTCCGCCAGTGGCGGATCCAGCCGCCGGATGGAAATCACGCTTGAGAACAAGCCATACCTGCTGGCCGGGATCACATCCGCCCTGGCCGCCGTCGATCTGAAAAGCGGCAACAAATATGCATTCCATATCTTCGATCCGGCTACTATGGGACAAACCCCTGTAATCGTGGAAATAATAGGCCAAGAGACCATCCGTATCGCCGGTGACCCAAAACCGGCCACCAGGATAGCCCTGAACTTTAAGGGTACATCCCAAACCGCCTGGATTGGTGCGTCCGGTGATGTGCTGCAGGAAAAGGGGCTATTGGGCATCCGGCTTGAAAAGACCACCCGACAGGATGCCCTTGCGGGCCTTGGCAGGACGGCCAGTGCGGATCTGACGAAAATGGCATCGATCCCTTCCAACGTGGTGCTCGAAGATCCGGCCCGGCTCGCGACCTTAAAGTTTGAAATTCAGGGTATTGCGGACAAGCGGCTCAGACTGGACGGCGGTCGACAAATTTACAAACAAAAAATCCTGACCGTCAACCGGGAATCAACCGCCCATCTGCCGGATCATATAAAAGTCGAGGATTTACAGGCATTTGAAAAAATATACCTGCAGCCGTCAGCCTTCATTCAGTCCGACCATCAAACGATCCAAGCCCTGGCAGGCAATATCGTCGCCGATAAAGACACGTCCCTGGCCAAGGTGCGGGCCCTGGTTGATTGGGTGCATCGCAATATTGAAAAACGGCCGGTTCTGTCGATGCCGGACGCACTTTCCACCCTGCAAAACCGCGTCGGGGACTGCAACGAGCACGCCGTGCTGTTCGCCGCCCTGGCCAGAGCGGCCGGTATTCCCTGCCGCCTGGAAGCCGGCCTGGTATATTTGAAGGGCCGCTTTTATTATCATGCCTGGAATTTGGTCTATCTGGGAAGCTGGATAACCGTCGATGCCCTTTTCGGTCAAATACCGGCAGACGTCAGCCATATAAGACTGGTCACCGGTTCCCCGGGGCAGCAGCTTGATATAATGGGTCTGATTGGCAGACTGAAATTGAGGGTGATTGAATAGTCCGTTGTTGGTCGTCCGTGGTCCGTTGCAGAGCGGAGGGAACAACCGACAACGGACAACAGGCCACTGACAGGTAACAGATAGCACGCAAGTATAACAGCAACTCGATAGAGTAACATCGACTAAAAAATCAGCTTTCACACTAAATTATGATCGAACTAAAATCCCTGACGAAGAAATACAGCAATTACAAGGCTGTGGACGATTTAAATCTCTTTGTCAAAAAAGGCGAAATATTTGGATTTATCGGGCCCAACGGGGCCGGCAAGACCACGACCATCAAAATGATCGGGGGCATTCTGGCCCCTTCGGCCGGAACTGTCCATATCGCCGGAATCGACATTCAGCAGGAACCGGAAAAAGCCAAAAGCAAAATCGGTTTTATTCCCGATCGCCCCTATCTGTATGAAAAGCTCACGGGCAGAGAGTTTCTCAAGTTCACCGCCGACCTTTACGGCGTGCCGAATGATAGGTTTAACCACAAGGCTCAGCAGAACCTGGAAATGTTTTCGCTGGCGGACTGGTCCGATGATCTGATCGAATCTTATTCCCACGGCATGAAACAGAGACTGATCATGTCGGCGGCGCTGCTGCATGACCCCGAGGTCATCATCGTGGACGAGCCAATGGTGGGCCTTGACCCCATGGCCATCATAATGGTCAAGGATCTGTTTAAACGCCTGGCCCAGAAGGGGGTCACCGTATTTATGTCAACCCACACCCTGGCGGTTGCCGAGGACATCTGTGAGCGTATCGGTGTCATCCACAAGGGTCAATTGATTGCCAGCGGCACCACGGCCGATCTTCAGCGCGAGGCCAATGTGACGGATGCTGCGCTCGAGCGGGTGTTTCTTACCCTGACGACGAATGCGAATTAAAAAATATGGGCACACGGCTCAGGGCGCACGGCGTAGGGCCAATGATCTTGTCGTTTTTAACCTTGCGCCGTGAGCCTTGAGCCGTGTGCCAGTCACTTTAAACCCAAAAAATCCAATTACAAAATTCAATATCTAAAATGCACGATATTTTGACGCTCCTCAAACCCCGCATCTGGCCGTTGACGCACCGCAGCGTCCGGCAAAACACCCGCGGCGGATTGCTGAAGTTGGTGTTCTTCGGGGCCATCGGCCTGGTTTTCTGGATGGGGATCTTCGCCGTCGCGCTGCGCGTATTGACTTACTTTAAGGGCATAGAAGAAATTGGCGATATCCTGGGCTACAAACTGCTGTCCATGATCCTGATCGTGTCCTTCGCGTTATTAATTTTCAGCAGTATCCTCACCTCTCTGTCGAAATTATTTCTTTCCCGGGATTTGCAGCTCGTACACGCCATGCCGGTGTCCAGCTACAAAATTTTCATCTCCCGCTGGATAGACAGCACGCTTGAAAGTGCCTGGATGGTGATCATCTTTACCCTGCCGATTTTTTTGGCCTACGGGGTCGTCTACCGCACCGGTCTTTACTACTATGCCAATACCGCGGCAGCCCTGGCTGCGCTCGTCGTGAATGCTTCGGCCGTCAGTACCATCCTGGTCCTGGTCGCCGTGATTGTCATCCCCGCCAACCGGTTGAAAAGCATATTTATCTTCCTGGGCATCCTGTTCTTTGTGGTGGTCTATCTGGCCATCCGGTTGGCACGACCGGAGCTGCTGGTAGACCCGGAAGTCTTCGACACGGTCATGGTCTATATCAGCTCCCTGGAAACGCCGCAGTCACCGCTGGTGCCCAGCACCTGGGCCTACGACAGCATTCAAGCCGGCCTTTCCGGCGCGTTTAAAAACGGGCTGTTTCACACGGCGCTGGCCTGGAGCTTTGCCGCGGCCATTACGTTTGTCCTGATCGCGGTCGCCGAGGCGATTTATTTTCGGGGATTTTCAAAGACCCAGACAGCAGCGGCGCGGCTGTTCAAGAAAAGCGCCGCCGGCTGGCGTATTTTCAATTTTTTACCCGGCCCGATAAAATCCTTTACAGTCAAGGAAATCAAAACATTCTTGCGCGACCAAACCCAGTGGTCGCAGCTTTTTTTGATTGCAGCCCTGGTGGTCATCTATGTTTACAATTTCAAGGTTCTGCCCATCGACAAGTCACCGATCAAAACCGTCTATCTGCAGAACCTGTTCTCCTTCCTGAACATGGGGCTGGCCCTGTTTGTGCTGACCGCCATTTGTGCCCGCTTCGCTTATCCGGCCGTCAGCATGGAAAGAGAAGCGTTCTGGCTGGTCAAATCGTCGCCCCTGTCGCTGAAGGCTTTTTTGTGGATCAAATTTTTTATCTATTACCTCCCCCTGCTGCTATTAACCGAAACCCTGATTGTGGCCACCAATATCCTGCTGTCGGTCACCCCCTTTATGATGGCCCTGTCCATCATCACGGTTTTTTTTCTGGTTCCCGGCATTGTTGCCCTGGGAATCGGCCTGGGCGCCGCCTATCCCGATTTCAAGGCTGAAAACCCCACCCAGACGGTTACCAGTTTCGGCGGTCTGGTTTTCATGATCGTATGTGCCGGTTACATCGGCCTGATCATCCTGATTGAAGCCGGGCCGGTCTACCACCTTTTCATGGCGGACATCCGGGGAAAAAACCTGTCCACAACTATCTGGCTGTGGACGATCGGATCCTTTGCCACCGCCCTTGTCGGCAGCCTCCTTGCCATTGCCCTCCCCATGCGCTTCGGCGCAAGCCGACTGTCGAAACGGTTCATCTAAATTAAAAGGTTCAAGGTTCAGCGTTCAGGGTTCAAAGGTTATGGGCAAACCTGAGACCAGCTGGGCTTGTTCCGTCATACCGAAGTTGCCCACAAACCTGGGGTTCTTTATCAGGCCGTAGACTTTTGACGTAAGTTACCGATCATATTGTCATATCTCAAGATTCGCAAATCATCCTATTCTCAGGCTTTTTAACCCCGCACCTTTCGATACCCTGAACTGCCTTTCAGACTTTACATTAATATTTACATTGACATTTACATTTTGATCGATTATATTACCCCCAGAGAAACCGTTCGGAACTTCGGAAAATAAATCCGCAATCACGAGGGGAGAGTTTCCATGCAGCCCAGCCTGACGGAAAAACAGCAGCGTGTTTTAGATTATCTGCAACGCGAAATCACGAGCAGCGGCCAGGCCCCCAGTCTGCGCCGGGCGGCCACGGATCTGGGCGTCAGCCATGCTGCGATTGCCCAGATTCTCAAAACGCTGGGGGAGAAAGGTTATTTGAAACGGGAGGGGCGTTACAGCCGCACGGTCTACCTTTTAAACCAGGCCCGTGAACCGGCAGCGCTGCAGCGCTGGCGGGAAATCCCGATTATCGGCCGCGTTACGGCCGGTCTGCCGATGTACGCCCAGACGGAATGGGACGGCAGCACGGTGCTCGATGCCACCGTCTTTCGCGGCCAGAATCTTTTTGCACTGCGGGTGAAAGGCGATTCCATGCAGGATGCCGGAATCCTGAACGGCGATCTGGCCATTTGCGAACCCCGTCAGTACGCCCAGAACGGCGAGATCGTGGTGGCCCTCATCAACAACGAAGAGGCTACCGTCAAACGGTTTTTTCTGCGCAAAAGCCACATCGAACTGCACCCGGAAAATGCCGACTACCCGTCCCTGCGTTACGACTTCAGCGACGTGCTGATCCAGGGCAAAGTCATCGGCATCCAGCGCGGACCGGAGGGAATTAAATAGCTCATAGTTCATAGCTCATGGCTCATAAGGGAAATGATCTAATTTTGTATTTTTTGAAACAAAAAATCCGAAATCCGAATCTCGAAACCCGAAACAAAATCGAATACCAAATGACAAAAATTCTAAACTACAAGGAATTCGGCCTTCTTACCTCATAATTAGCCGTCTCAGCGTTTAGAGCATTTGAACATTCGAATTTTGAATTTGTTTCGTATTTCGAATTTCGTGCTTCGGATTTCCGGCTTCTCCAGATCGAGTGCTGTCCCGGGAGTAGGGCCGGACACCGTGCTGGCCTCAGATGGCAGCCACGGTGGGCTGCCCTCACTTCGTGAGGCTTGAGGATCGGCCTGCGGCCTTGAGGTGGGAGGCAAAAAATGAATGCCTCAAGCGAAGCGCTCCTCAAGTCCCGCAGGGACGCTCTTCCAGCGCCGGCATATTTTTTAGCGATAAACTTCTGCAACCAAAATACAACAACGTGAACACCCCAACGACACATAATCCCAGCCGGCTTCTGGTCGGCACGAGCGGCTATTCGTACACCGAGTGGGTCGATGCCGGGTTTTATCCTTCGGGGACAAAGTCGGGCGCCATGCTGCCCCTTTACGCCCAACATTTTCCGATCACCGAGCTGAATTTCACCTGGTATCAGATGCCCAAAGGCCATGTCCTCGAGCGCATGCACCGGCAGGCGCCGGCCGGTTTTCGCTTTGCCGCCAAACTGACCCGCACTTTAACCCACGAAATCGACCCCGATCAGTGGCGTGGACTGGCGGCCCAATATCGGGACGGCATCGCACCGCTTTTACAGGCCCGCAAACTGGTAGCCGTTTTGCTGCAATTTCCCCCGTCCTTCGTGCGCGCGCCCCAAAGCCGCCGTTACCTGGCCGCCCTTCTGGACGAGCTGAACGGACTGCCCCTGGCGGTGGAATTCCGGCATGTCTCCTGGGCGACGGACCGGGTTTTTGCCGAACTCGAGCGTCGCCGCACCACCCTGGTGACCGTGGATGAACCCGAACTGCCGGGCTTGTTTCCGGGACTCGATGTCGTCACCAATCCGGCGCTCTTCTACATCCGCTTTCACGGCCGCAATGCCAAAGGCTGGCGCTCGGGCAACATGCAAAAACAGTTCGACTATGACTACGGCGATGATGAACTGCGCCAATGGACCGATGGCCGCATCGCCAAGATGGCCCAACGCGCCAACAACGGGGTCATTTTCTTCAACAATCACGTCCGCGCCCAGGCACCTAGAAATGCGGTCAAGCTGATTAACTTGCTGATCGAAAGGGGGCTGGTGGGAAAAGAAACTTAAAGGTTCAGGGTTTTGGTCAAAACGGAAAGATTGATCGGCAGATGCAAAGGAAACCGCATGGGAATAGAACGATTTGAGGACATTGAAGCATGGCAATTAGCCCGGGAGCTAACCCGCAAGGTCTATGTGCTGACAAAAAAAACCAAGTTTGCTCAGGATTTCGGCTTAAAAAGACAAATCCAGGAAGCAGCCGGCTCATCAATGCACAATATTGCCGAGGGATTTGATCGGAGACTAACCCGGAGTTTGTTCGCTTTCTGCGATATGCCGAGCGGCTTGCACCGAAGTCCAGAGTGAACTTTATGTGGCATTGGATCAGCACTATATAACGGATGCCGAGTTCCAGGATGTGTACGATCATGCCGGCCGTACCCGCGCAGCCATCCGAGGATTCATCAAGTACTTGATATCCTACAAGGAGGATCAACAAAAAAATCGACTCCGAACTTCTTAACCCTGAACCTTTGAACTCTGAACCCTGAACCCCTTTTGGAGAAAGGGAACCCTGAACAGTGAACGCTGAACCTTTGAACGTTTACGAGCGCACAATCATTCACCTAAACGTTGCCGACTTTGCGGTGGCCGTGGAGCGAACCGTTGATGGCCGGCTCAAGGACCGCCCGGTGATTATCGCACCGCAAGGTGCCGCCCGGGCAGCCGTTTATGATATGAGTGAGGAGGCCTACCGCAGCGGCATCCGCAAAGGCATGACCCTGCGCCGGGCCGTGCGCCTGTGCCGGGATGCCAGGATTTTACCGCCCCATCCCGACCGCTACGAACATGCCATGCGCGCCTTGCTCAAACAGACCCTGCCGTATTCACCGCTGATCGAAACCGGAGAGGACGACGGGCACCTGTTTCTGGACGTCTCCGGCACCGCCCGCCTTTTCGGCCCGCCGGCGGATGTCGCCTGGCGGCTGCGACGGCAGGTAAAAAAAGACCTGGGGCTGGATCCGATCTGGTCGGTGGCTCCCAACAAGCTGGTGGCCAAGGTGGCCACCCGCCTGGTCAAACCCGACGGGGAGTATATTGTCGGCGCCGGCGAAGAAGAATCGTTTCTGGAACCGCTGCCGATCGACCTGGTGCCGGGCATCGAACGCGACGATCTGCTCCGGCTGCGGGAATTTAATCTCATCCGGGTATCCCAGTTCACCGCTTTGAGCCTGGAACAGCTGCAGATCCCGTTCGGCACCCGCGCCCTGTTTCTGTACCAGACCGCCCGCGGCATCGATCCCTCTCCTGTTTTGCCGGTGGGGCAAAAGCCGCCCAGGGTAATGGCCGATCACGAATTCGGCGACGACACCAACGACAGATCCTGCCTGGAAAGCATCCTGTACCGCCTGGTCGAGCAAATCGGCGACCGGCTGCGGCGGCGGCGGCGGGCCGCCCGCCGGGTGGCCGTCATCCTTGATTATTCCGACGGCATGCGCAGCATTCGTCAGCTGGCGGTTCGGCCGGCCACCGCCAGCGATTTCACCCTTTTTCAGCTGGCCCGGCGCACCCTGCAGCTGGCCTGGACCCGGCGGGTGCGCATCCGGCATGTCCGCCTGATCTGCGATCGCCTGATCTTCCCGCCCGCCCAGCTCGAGCTGTTCGCCGACGAGCAGGAGAAAGCCCAAAAAGGCGACAACCTGATCAGCGCCATCGACCGTATCCGCGAACGTTTCGGCAAACAGGCACTCCGGGTAGGCCGAACCCTGGCGGCGTAGAAGGTATCGGCGCAGGGCTCACGGCGCCAGGCACGAGGCCCAGTGATTATATCCGTATTATGTAGGGTCGGCCACCGTGCCGACCTCGTAGACGGCAGCCACGGTGGGCGGCCCTACTGCTGTACGGCCGATGACCAGCAGCCCAAACAGGCAACCAGAAACCATGATACCCTTAACCGTCAGATCCAGCTACTCCCTGATGTGGGGCACGGCTTTTCCCACCCAGGTCTGCCGTCAGGCCAGGCGCTTGGGTTACACGCGCCTGGCGCTGACCGATACCGACAATCTGTATGGCTTGTGGCCTTTTTTGACAGCCTGCCGACGTGAAGGCTTACGCCCCATCGTGGGGGCGGAAGTCACCCAGCCCGGCGGGCGCCAACGCGCCGTGTGCCTGGTGGAAAACGATACCGGCTACCGCAACCTTTGCCGGCTGCTCACCCGCCGCCACCTCGACGAAGATTTCGACCTGGAGACGGCGCTGCCCGGCCACGCCGCCGGGCTGATGGTGCTGACCGGCAATCCCGACCTGCTGCGCACCTGGCACTCGGCCGGGGTGGCCGTGGCCGCTGCCATGCCGCGCCACCCCCTGCCCCTCACCCATCCACTGTGCCGCACCGCCAAAGACCTGGACGTTTCCCTGGTGGCCACCCCGGGAAGTTTTTTTTTGCACCCGGATGATGCGCCGGTCCACCGGCTGCTGCGCGCCATTGACGGCAACACGTCACTCTCGCGCCTGAAGCCCGACGATGTCGCCCCGCCGGATGCCTGGCTGGCCGCACCGGCCGAATACACCCGTCGGTTTGCCATCTGTCCGGCGGCCATCGACGCCACCCATGAAATTGCCGAACACCTGACCTTCAGCGGTCCCCAATTCGGCATCGTCATGCCGCCGCTGTCAAACCGCAACGGCGACGATCCGAACTGCCACCTGCGCGCGGCCGCCTATGCCGGCGCCCGCCGGCGCTACGGCGAGGAGCTTTCCGAAGCCGTGATCGAACGCCTCGAGCACGAACTGCGAAGCATTGCGAACATGGGCTTTTCAGCCTATTTTCTGATTGTTGAGGACATCGTTCGCCACAGCCCGCGCACCTGCGGCCGCGGCTCGGGGGCCGCTTCCCTGGTGGCCTATTGCCTGGGCATCACCAATGTCTGCCCCCTCAAGCACAACCTGTATTTCGAGCGCTTTTTAAATCCCGGCCGCACCGATCCGCCGGACATCGACGTGGATTTTGCCTGGGACGAGCGCGACGATTTGCTGGACAGGGTGCTGGAGCAGCACAGCGGTTACGCCGCCATGGTGTCCAACCATGTCCTGTTTCAGCCGCGCATGGCCATCCGGGAAGTGGCCAAAGTATACGGGTTGACCGATGCCGAAATCGGACGGGTATCCAAGCGGCTGCCCCGCTTCTGGCGCGCCAAAGAATCCGAGCCCGAATTGCTGGTCGGCATCCAGCGACGCCCGGAATCAAGGGCCCTGGAATTTCCACCTCCCTGGCCCGAGATCCTGGCCCTGGCCCAGCGCATTATCGGCATCCCCCGTTACCTGTCCGTGCATCCCGGCGGGGTGGTCATCACGCCCCGTCCCATTGACGAATATGTGCCGCTGGAACGCGCCCCCAAAGGGGTGCCGATTATCCAGTGGGAAAAGGACGCCACCGAGGATGCGGGCCTGGTGAAAATCGACCTGCTGGGAAACCGCAGTCTGGGCGTTATCCGGGATGCGGTCGGCAACCTGAGCGCCAACGGGGTGAGATTTGACGAATCGGTCTGGGAGCCGGAGGACGATCTGGCCACCCAGCAGGCCCTGGCCCAGGGCCGCACCATGGGCTGTTTTTACATCGAAAGCCCGGCCATGCGGCTTCTGCAGCAAAAATCAAGGGTGGGCGATTTCGAACACCTGGTCATCCACAGCAGCATTATCCGCCCGGCCGCCAACGAGTTTATCCGCGAATACATCCGACGGCTGCATGGCGGCCAGTGGGACCCCATCCATCCGCTGCTGGCCGAAGTGCTCGATGAAACCTTCGGCATCATGGTCTATCAGGAAGACGTGTCCCGGGCCGCCGTTATCCTGGCCGGCTTTTCCCACGCCGAGGCCGACACCCTGCGCAAGGTCATGTCCAAAAAGGACCGCCGCCATCAACTGCGCGATTTTCGCAACCGTTTCTTCGCCGGCGCCCGTTGCCGGGGTGTATCCGAAGACCAGGTGGCCGCCATCTGGGAGATGATGATGAGCTTTTCCGGTTACTCCTTTTGCAAACCCCACAGCGCGTCCTATGCCCGGGTCTCCTTCCAGGCCGCTTACCTCAAGGTGCACCACCCGGCCGAATTCATGGCGGCGGTGATCAGCAACCAGGGCGGCTTTTACGGCACCTTTGCCTATGTTTCCGAGGCCCGCCGACTGGGGCTCACCGTTTTGCCGCCGGACATCAACACCAGCGAGGTTCACTGGACCGGCCGGGACGAGGCCGTCCGGGTGGGCCTGCTTTCCATCAAGGACCTGTCCACAGACACCCGGGCCCGTATTGTCGCCGGGCGCCGCCGGCAGCCGTATCGCAGCATGGGCGATGTCTTCGAACGCGTCAAGCCGGCCGAGGATGAGGCCCGCGCCCTGATCCACTGCGGGGCCCTGGACACCGTAAACCCCGGCGGCAACCGCGCCGCCCTGATGTGGGAGCTGAGCGCCTGGCTGAAGATCCGGTCCCGAAAGCCGATTCCCCGCACCCGGAACCTTTTCAGCGCTGCCGCCGATGCCGGCGCCTGCGCCCCCCCGCCCCTGCCGCCGGAAGATGAACGCGAGCGGCTGCGGCGTGAATTTCGTGTCCTGGGTTTCTTATGCGACCGGCATCCCATGGTGCTGTTTGCCGATGCCCTGCAGCACCGGCGCACGGTCAAAGCCGTCGACCTGCCCCGTCATCTCGGCCGGCGCGTCAACCTGGCCGGCTGGCTGATCACCGGCAAAGTGGTCACCACCAGGCACGGGGATCCCATGGAATTTTTAACCTTCGAAGACGAAACCGGCATTGTGGAGACCACTTTTTTCCCCGCCACCTACCACCGCTTCTGCCACATGATCGACCGCCAGCGGCCCTATTTGCTCACCGGCAAGGT
>JAFDCJ010000238.1 GCA_019312835.1 Deltaproteobacteria bacterium | reverse complement strand
ACGAAGACGGCAACGTCTCGCCGGGCAAATGGGTGGACATCAACAAAGACGGCCAAAAACAATGGTTCGAGGTGGAAGATCAGTTCGATGAGGGCAAAACGTGGGACCGGCAGCCGGCGGCATACAACCATCAAAATCGGACCATTTTCATCTCCGCCCGACTTCTAAAGGAACCCGACTGGGAAGCGGTTCTCAAACACGAGATCAATCACGCGATTGATCTAACCTTACAGGAAGACCCGCGCTTCAGCTTAAAGTGGAAGTCGTATATCAACAAACTTTATAATGCCGCCCGGCGGCAAGGAACGATCGCTTTTGACGAACTCGATCCCCACGAAAATTTTGCCAGAATCGACCCGCTTTAGTTCAGGATTTCTTAGTTTAATTCTGGGTGGTTCTGGTTTTCGGCTCACACCTTCAAAATGTGCGTGCCCGGATCTCTTGGCTTGCCAGGGTTTTTAAATTGACGGCTAAATTGCTTTAGACTACAGTGATAAAATATGGAATGCCTTAAAATAGATGAAATTATCAGTCATCCCGACTTAGCCAAATACCTCATCACTTTTACTTCAGGGCAGACCATCTTTTTAGAAGGTGATGATTCTCAAGACCTTTATATTCTCGTCGCCGGACAGGTTGAAATTTTCAAGGGGGACATGAAAATCAGGGACATCACCCAGGAAGGAGCTGTCTTCGGAGAGGTTTCCTTTTTTTTAGGGGACAAACGAACGGCCTCCGTTAAAGCAAAGACAAAAGTGAAGGTTGTTTTCATTCCCAAAGAAGAGATCACGCGCTTTTTAGAAGAATGTCCAACTGCGGCTCCGGATATCATTCGGCATTTATCACTTCGGTTGGATGAAGCCACCCAAATGCTTTACGGCTTAAAGGAAGTTAGCGATCAATTACCGGATGCCGTTATTGTGACGGATAAGGCGGGCCGTATCCTGGTTTGGAACTCTGCTGCTGAAAAACTATATGGGCGGGACTGGCAGCAGATGCGCGACACCAATGTCGATGAAATTTATGTCAAACCGGACGAATACAAAAAATTTTTAGCAGCGGTTCAAACCCAATATTCAGCCAAAGAAAAAGTTTTCGATATCAGACATCCCCAAAAAGGCAGTCGCTGTATATCAACAAGCTTCACCATCCTCTACGACGGCCACCATAACTTCCAGGGTGTCCTCTCATTGGGTCGCGATGTTACCGCCACAAAAAAATTGGAGAAAAAGTATAAGCGCACCTTTATTTGGCTTATTTCGGCTTTTGTCTTAATCAGCTTTCTGGCAGCAATGATTTTTCTGGGCTATCCGTATTATTCAAAAGGCCACCAGGCGGTAAATTTAAGGCAAAAGGAACTCAACAATCTTCTGGCCAAAGATTATTTCATGCTAAAATCCTGGTTGGTCAATCAGATGGACGACCAAAATCCGGAAGCCCTGAGTCAAATTATGCAACAGTTTTTTTATATCCAGCAAACGACCGCAATTCCATATTCCGGCCTGGTTTTGCTGGACAAAGACAAAAAGGTAGTCAGCGCCTATTCAACAAAGGCAGATATCTCTGCCGACGCCATGATCGGTAGCAGTTATGCGGCCATAGAATTTCAGGGTAGTGAGGACTCTCTGCACAAAGTTCTCACTGTTTACCGCACCGAACAAGATCATCCTATGGGCAAAAAGGGCAACGAGATCGCCTTTGAACTCTACAAAGCAGACGAATTCATGGGCTGGTTGATCTTTCAAATGGATATGAATTTGTTGGCAAATATCTATGGTGCTGATGTCCAAAATTTAACAAAACTCCAATTTGATAAGCCTTGAGTGATGAGCAACTCACCCGAGCTACAATCTTGCCGCTACGAGGTATCAAACGATGATGATGGGGCCAAGACGCTTCACATCCAGGGCCGCATGGATGCAACCACAGCAACTGAAACCATCGCCGGCATCAAATCCATTTTAACGCCCCCTCTGACTGCCGTGTTGACCGTTGATCTCGAGAAGGTAACTTACATGGATGATTTTGGAGCGCTGGTTCTGGTCGAATTAAAGACGCTGATGGCCCGGCAGAAAAGCAACCTAATCCTCAAAAACGCAGACCAGAGGGTCAAAGAGATCCTCAAGATCCTCAAGTATGATGCCCTGGGAGAGCCCGCTGAACCTTCCCGCAAACCCTCTGTGAACATGTTTGTTCGCCTGGGCGAAGCTGTCTTTGGACAGGTATCAGATCTCAATTTCATTTTCACTTTTATCGGGTCGGTCTGCTTATCTCTGATCTACGCTTGTTTGCACCCCCGCTCGCTACGATTCGATGATATTTTTTCCTCTATGAAAAAAGTCGGGGTGGACGCGCTGCCCATTGTGGGCCTGATCAGTTTTTTGCTGGGTTTGATCATGGCCTTTATGTCTTCGGTGCAGCTGCAGCAGTTCGGGGCCAATATCTATGTGGCATCCCTTGTCAGTCTGGCCATGGTCCGCGAACTGGGGCCGATTATGACGGCCATCATTGTAGCCGGTCGATCGGGTTCGGCGTTTGCGGCCGAAATCGGGACCATGAAAATTTCCGATGAAGTTGATGCCCTGTTTACCATGGGTTTTGACCCGACCCGTTTTCTGGTAGTCCCCAAGATTTTTGCATCCGTGATTACGGTCCCCACACTGACCCTGTTTTCGAATCTGTTCGCCATCATGGGGGGTCTGGTGGTCGGGGTATTTATGCTCGATTTGACCACCAATGCATATATGACCCAAACGATGAAAACCTTGAAAGTTTTTGATGTCTTTTGGGGATTTTTAAAAGCAGCTGTGTTCGCACTGCTGATTGCCGGGATCGGCTGTCTGAGACGATTTCAAGTTAGGGGCGGTGCTGCCGAGGTGGGCCAAGCAACCACATCGGCTGTTGTCAGCAGCATCTTTTTAATCATACTGGCCGATGCCGTTTTTGCCGTCATACTGCGTTACTGGGGATAAGACAGGACCGATGGACAGAAAAACCGTTATTCAGGTTAAGAATCTGGTCGCCAGATACGGTGACGATATAATCCTTGATCGGATTTCATTCGACGTTTATGAAGGTGAAATATTTGCAGTTTTAGGGGGCAGCGGCAGCGGTAAAAGCACCCTGCTAAAACACCTGCTGGGTCTTTATCGACCTGCCTCAGGCCAAATCATTATCGATGGAGATGACATTTCCGACTGCGATGAAAGCGTGTTGCAGCAAATACTCAGAAAGGTCGGCGTCCTTTATCAGAGTGCCGCCCTGTTCGGTTCCATGACAATCGCTGAAAATGTGGCCTCGCCGATTTTAGAGTACACCGATTTGACAAGAGAATCTGT